>JAILRU010000092.1 GCA_024697945.1 Bacteroidaceae bacterium | reverse complement strand
GGTAAAACTACGGAGAAAACTACGGAGAAAATTGTAAGATTAATGAAGGCTAACCCTTATATAACTAATAAGGAATTGGCTGAAGTATGTGGAATAACAGAGGATGGCGTCTATTGGAATACCAAAAAGTTGAAAAAGAATAATCGCATCCGTCGCATAGGAGGCGACAAGGGCGGCTATTGGGAAGTGATAGAGAATGGCACTGAACAATAGCAACAACAAAGAACACGTAGTGTATGGCTTTCACCAATGGCTCGCCCAGAGCGACTATCGAGACGGACGAGGAGAGGACGTACTTCCTGATAGATATTCCTTGCCATTCGGAATTTGTGAAAGATAGGGTTGTCTTGAACGAGGATTTCATAAAAGACTTCATAAAAGAAAATCGGACGCAAGTATCTGAACGTAATATAGAATACTTAAATGGATAACCAGCAAGAATTGTTTCCGATTGTTAATGCAGAAGGTAACTTCAAACGCAGCTTCGAAAAAGGAGCAAAGGATAAATACGCGTTATTTTTCGACATTGACGGCACACTTGTAAGTTTCAAAACACACGAGATACCGCCTTCAACGATACAAGCCCTGACTCAGGCTAAAGCCAATGGCTCGCGAGTATATATAGCCACTGGCAGACCGCCCATTATCATCAACAATCTGGGGGCAATTGAACATCTGATTGATGGTTATATCACAACCAACGGCGCACTATGTTATGTGGATGATGAACTTATCTGCTGTCAGCCCATCCCAAAACAGGATGTGATGACGTGTATTGATGATGCGAAGGAAAAGGGATATAGCCTAATTGTCGTAGGACTAAAAGACGTGGCTGTCCTTGACCCTAAGGGTGATGTGGCACGTATCTTCCGACAGATGTTGGCTGTGAAGGAATTCGATCAGCCTTCACCCTTGGATGAAGTGCTGCAGCAGGACATTCTACAACTGACACCCTTCTTCGCATCTGAGTACGAACGAGAATTGCTGGCTCGTATGCCTCATTGCATTTCAGCCCGTTGGCATCCGGAATTTACCGACATCACAGCAAATGGTGCTGATAAGGGTAAAGGTATCATGGCGATAGCTCTTCATGAGGGCTTCGAAGCTAAACACACTATCGCCTTTGGTGATGGTGGCAACGATGCCTCGATGATTCTTCAAGCTGGTATAGGCATTGCAATGGGTAACGCTATTGATGCGCTTAAAGAGCAGGCTGATTTCATCACCTCTTCAGTAGATGACGGTGGTATTTTGAATGCCTTACATCATTTCAATGTAATATGATGTGCTGCATTTGTTTAGGCGTATAAAAAAGAAAAGAGGCTGAAAGTGTGTGACTTTCAACCTTCTTCTCAGGTCGGGATGACAAGACTCGAACTTGCGACCTCGCGCCCCCCAGACGTGTGCGCTACCAACTGCGCTACATCCCGTTCCTTAAGTTTGTGGGTGCAAAGATACAATAAAAAGTGAAAAGTGAAAAGTGAAAAGTGAAAAATTATAGTGAAAAGTGATATTTTTTTGTTTTTTCTCTGTTTTTTCGTAACTTTGTGCCATAAAATGCGGCCTTTGGCCTAAATGATAAATGATAAATGATAAATGAAGGCTGCGATTAAGCGAAAGCAATGATAAGCTTGTTTAAGCATTGCCGAGCGAAAGCAGTCTCGACGAAGTCAAAAATGAAAAATGAGAAATTTGCTGCTGCTTTTACTCTGACACCGCCGGAGAGATTTTCCGCGAGAATCAAGCTGCCTGCCAGCAAGAGTATCAGCAACAGGGCATTACTTATAAATGCTTTGGCGGGAAACATGGAACTCCCGAATAATCTGTCGGATTCAGATGATACACGCGTCATGCTCCATGCCTTAGACCGACCCCTACCCTCCCTTAAGGGGAGGGAGTTAGAGAGGATCTTCATCGGGGCGGCTGGAACGGCTATGCGTTTCCTGACGGCTTATCTGAGTGTTACGCCAGGCGAATATGTAATTACAGGAACGGAGCGCATGTGCCACCGTCCCATCGCCATTCTGGTGGATGCCTTGCGCCAATTGGGGGCTTCTATAACATACGAGGGTGATGAGGGTTTCCCGCCGTTGCACATTGTGGGTCGGGACAATCTGGAGGGCGGCTGCCTGACGGTTCCTGGTGATGTTAGTTCGCAGTACATTTCTGCTTTGCTGATGATTGCCCCCACGTTGAAAAACGGCTTGCGCCTCACGTTGACAGGTCAGATTGCCAGTAGGCCTTATTTGGATATGACCATCGCGATGATGCGCGATTTCGGTGCCAAGGTGGAGTGGGATGGAGAGAATGTCATTGAGGTGAAGCCAGGGTCTTACCAATGTCGCACTTATCATATTGAGAGTGACTGGAGTGCTGCCAGCTATTGGTATGAGATGGTGGCTCTGTCGCGCAATGCAAATGCTGAGGTGGACTTGTTGGGGCTTCATCGTGACAGTATTCAGGGCGACAGCAGGGTATGGCATTTATTTGCTGAGTTGGGTGTTGAAACGCAGTTCTACACGGAGCCTGATGGAATGGAAGTCACCAGACTCAGGAAGGGTGGCAAGATGACCAGTCACTTCAGCTGTGACTTTACCCACCAGCCTGACTTGGCTCAGACGTTTGCTGTGACCTGCTTCATGTTGGGAGTCCCCTTCCGCTTGTCTGGTTTGCAAAGCCTGCGTATAAAGGAGACCGACCGTATTGCTGCCTTGGTGAAGGAACTGGGGAAGATAGGAGACGCACCAACTCCCATAAAGACCCCCTCTAACTCCTCCTTGGGGGAAGAACTTATATCCTCTCCTTTAAGGGGAGGTTGGGAAGGGTCTTTAGAAGGCCTTCTCAACTTCGACACTTACGAAGACCATCGGATGGCGATGTCGTTGGCACCCGTCTGTCTTCGTACGGGCGGACCGATACAGATAAACAATCCACAGGTGGTGAGCAAATCGTACCCGGGTTTCTGGGAAGACCTCAGGATTGCGGGCTTTGCCCTAAATGATAAATGATAAATGAAGGCTGCCTTAACTATGAACTATGGACTATGAACTAGATACTGTGTGTTGTGGACAGCATGAGGTCTGCGAAAAACTTCAACTTGATGAGGTTGAATACTACGAGGACGAGGAACTGGACCGCTTCCGTGGCAGGACGAGTTATAGCGAAGAAGAGATAGAGGAGTTTCGCGAGGTGCTCTACACGATGCGTACGGACGAGGTGGCGGGCTGGGTACGCAGTCTTGAATTGCGCCAAGTCAACCTGCCCGACGAGATGAAAGATGAAGTGCGGCTCCTCATTAGTTGTTGACGTTTTAACTGCTTTTATACAATAAAAAGGTACGCGCGTGCGTTATATAGAAAGGAATGAACAAGAATAGCGTCAGGAACAAAAGCCTATGGCATCAGCTGAAGGCTAAGTGGTATGGCATGATGAGCATCGTCATTATGCTGGTTCTGCTTGTATCTTGTTCCGTAAAGAAAAATACGCCTGCCACACGCGCCTACCATGCTCTGACGGCTCACTACAATACGCTATACAATGGTCAGGTGGCTTTCTTGGATGGCAATGAGGCACAGAACAAAGGCCACAAGGAAAACTTCAACGAGATACTGCCCATGTACATCTGTACCAACAAGGCTACCGCTGCCATGGGAAAGAGTAACTACGAGACGGCTATCACCAAATGCGAGAAGGCCATCAAGGTGCACAGCATCAAGAAACGTCCAGTCGTTAAGGGCAAAAGGAAGCGTACGGATAAAGAGAAAGAACTCCTGGCACGCAAGGAGTTCAATCCCTACATATATCATGCCTGGCTCATGATGGCCGATGCGCAGTTCCGTAAGGGAGAATTCTTCGAGGCGGCTTCCACCTACAACTACATTCTGCGACTCTACAGTACGCAGCCCGACGTCACTTCGGTGGCGAAGGCGCGGCTGGCTCGCTGCTACGTGGCGCTGAACTGGCCTTACGATGCCGAAGACCTGCTGAACAAAATGAAGCGCGACAGCATCACGCGGCGCGGACAGAAGGAGTTCGACAACACGAAGGCCGGCTATTATGTGCTGACGCATCAGTACGAGGAAGCCATTCCGCATCTGAAGGAGGCCATCAAGTCAACCCGAGGGAAACTGCCTAAGGCGCGCCTCAATTTCCTACTGGCACAGCTCTATCACGAGACAGGGCGTGACACCTTGGCCTATAAGGCACTCTCGCGTGTCATACGTGTCAGCCCGCCCTACGAAGTGGCCTTCAACGCACGTATCATGCAGACCGAGGTGATGGACAAGAGCAAGTTCCACCAGATGATTGCCCGCCTCAAGCGCATGGCACGCAGCGACAAGAACAAGGACTACCTCGACAAGGTCTATTATGCGATGGGTAATATCTACCTCCGCAACGAAGATACCACGCATTGCATCTATGCCTGGGAGAAAGGCTTGAAGGAGAGCAAAAAGACCGGTCCCGACAAGGCTACGCTACTCCTACACCTAAGTCAGCTCTATTGGGAGCAGGAGAACTACATCGATGCTGCCCGTACCTATAAACTGTGCGTCAGCGCGTTGGACAAGGAACATCAGGAATACAAGGAGAGTGAGCGTCGCAGCAAGATACTCACCGAGTTGGAGCCTCATCTGAGCACCATCAAGCTACAGGACAGTCTGCAGGTATTGGCCCAGAGTCCGGAGGAGGTCTATCTGGCTGCCATTGACCGCGTCATTGCCGAGTTGCGCAAGAAGGAGAAAGAGGAGGCAAAGCTGGCCGCTGCGAATGGTACGCTGAACCCGAATGCACAGAATAATGCTATGGCGAACAATGTAGCCGGTGCCAATAAGCCCGCCATTGCAAAGGACTTGAATTCGTTTGGCACTCAGCAGTCAGGAGACTGGTACTTCTATAATCCTACTACTGTTCAGAATGGTATTCAGGAGTTCCAGAAACGCTGGGGTATGCGTAAAAACGAGGACTTCTGGCGCATCAGCAATAAGCAGTCGCTCCTGAAGGACCTGCCGGAAGGCGAGGAATATAACTATGATGAAGCTGCTGCAGACAGCCTCTTCGGTGGAGTAGGCGATGCCACTTCGGACAGCATTGCTTCTGCAGAACAGGCCCTGAAGGACTCGCTCGCCAACGATCCACACGAACGCGAATACTACCTGCGACAGATACCTTTCACCGAGGAGCAGATGGCTGAGTCGAACCGGCTAATAGGTGATGCACTATACAATGCCGGCATTCTGGAGCAGGAGCAGTTGGAGAATTTCCTGCTTGCCGAGCGCACGATGGTGAGGTTCCTCAATGACTTCCCTGAACATGAAGGTACCGACAACGTCTTCTATCACCTCTTCCTGCTCTATGGACGTTTGGGTGACGTAGAGAGTGCCGAAGAATATCGCGGCTATTTGCTCGAGGACTTCCCCGATGCCAAGCTCGCTGCCCTGCTCGGCAACCCCAATTACGAGATGATAGCACGCGAAGGCAAGCACGTCGAGGACAGCATCTATGCCGAAGCCTATGCTGCCTATCAGACGGAACAATATGACAAGGTGGAAGAAAACTACCAGTTCAGTTCCGACAACTTCCCGCAGGGTACACACCGTGCCCGCATGATGTTCATCCGTGCCATGAGTTCCCTCTACGGCGGAGAGCGCGATACCTTTATGGTGACGCTGCGAGATGTGATTCAGCAGTTCCCCAAGGAGGAGGTGACGGAGTTGGCACAGGCTATCGTCAAGGGCCTCGATGAAGGACGCCTGCTCATGGACGACCGCTACGATGCCAGCAGCATCTGGAGCCGCCGAACACGTGCCGAAGGCGACAGCACCCAAGCGGTTCCACAACTGAAGGATAACCGCTACACCGATTTCTGCTTTGTTCTGGCTTACCCGACAGGAAGTCTCGACGAGAATATGCTGGTCTATGAGATGGCCCACTACAACTTCACGAACTACATGGTGCGTAATTTCGACATCGAAATTCAGGCCGATGCAGGACTGACTATGATGGTCATCAAGGGCTTCCTGGCCTACGACGAGGTGCATGCCTATGCTCAGAAACTCTATGCTGATAATCACATGCGCACCCGACTTGAAGGCATCCGTACACTTCTCATCTCCGATGAAAACCTGAAGATGATAGGCAAGGAGTTTAGCTTTGATGACTACAAGGAGTTCTACGATGAACACTTCGCACCACTTGAAATACCTGAGGATCTGAAGATTGACACTCCGGCTGATGTGAAGATACTTGATCCCGACGAGGAATATGAGAGAGAGCAGGACGAGGAAAAGCAGGCCACAGAAACGGAGGAAGATGATAACGACTTCCCGTTCGGGTTCTAAGAGACTCCTCTATAACTCCTCCCCGAGGAGGAGAGAAATAAATTATAAATAGTAAAATTGTAAATAGTAAAATTGTAAATAGTAAAATTGTAAATGTATAAGCTGCTTTGGGTTGACGACGAGATTGAGCTTCTGAAGGCCCATATCCTTTTCCTCGAGAAGAAAGGCTACGAAGTGGAGACCGTAACGAATGGTTACGATGCCCTGGATGAAATCGTGAATAGTAAATCGTCAAATAGTAAATCTTATGATCTCATTCTGCTTGACGAGAACATGCCAGGACTCAGCGGTCTGGAAACGCTGAACCGCGTCAAGGAACTTTTGCCCACCACACCTGTCGTAATGGTGACGAAGAGCGAGGAGGAGCACATCATGGAACAGGCCATCGGTGCCAAGATTGCCGACTACCTCATCAAGCCTGTCAACCCCACACAGATACTGTTGACGCTCAAGAAGAACATCCAGCAGAAGGAAATCGTGACGGAGCACACGCAAAGCAACTACCAACAGGATTTTGCACGCCTTGGAATGCTCATCAACGACGCATCCAGCATCGAGGAGTGGAAGGAGGTCTACAAGAAACTCACCTACTGGGAACTGCAGTTAAGCGAGACGGAAAGCGGTATGCAGGAGATGCTCGCTATGCAGCGACGCGAGGCTAATTCCGAGTTTTCCAAGTTCATACGCAAGAACTACATGCGTTGGATGGAAAATCCAGAGAATCGCCCGGTGATGAGTCCCGACATCTTCAAGCGCACCATCTTTCCTCTGCTCGATAAAGGCGAGAAAGTCTTTCTCATTGTCATCGACAACTTCCGCTACGACCAGTGGCGCGTCCTGTTGAACGAGATTGCCGATGCATTCACCGTCGAAGAGAATCTCTATTGCAGCATCCTGCCTACGGCGACGCAGTACGCCCGTAATGCCATCTTCAGCGGACTGATGCCAAACGATATAGCCCGCATGTTCCCCGACCTCTGGGTTGACGAGGACAGCGAGGAAGGCAAGAATCTCAACGAGGAACCGTTGGTCAAGACACAACTGGAACGCTACCGTCGCAAGAATACTTTCTCGTATCACAAAATTAACCACTCCGGAGCCGTCGAGAAGTTCGTTCCACAGATTCCGCAGTTGCAAAAGAACGACCTGAATGTCGTAGTAATCAACTTTATCGATATGCTCAGCCATGCGCGTACCGAGAGTCTCATGGTGCGCGAGCTGGCCAGCAACGAGGCTGCCTATCGCAGCATCACACAGAGCTGGCTGCGTCACTCGGCAGTGAGCGACCTCTTCCGTAGCTTGGCAGCACAGGATTGCACGGTTGTACTCACAACTGATCACGGCAGTATCCGATGCTATAATCCCATCAAGGTTATCGGAGACCGCAATACCAATACGAATTTGCGCTATAAACTGGGCAAGAATCTCTCCTACAACCCCAAGGAAGTGTTCGAGATAAAAACACCTAACCGAGCAGGATTGCCCAGTCCCAACCTCAGCACTGCCTATATCTTTGCTACTCAGGACGACTTCTTTGCCTATCCGAACAACTACAACTACTACGTTCAATACTACAAGGACACCTTCCAGCACGGCGGTATCAGCATGGAAGAAATGCTTATTCCGCTTGTTACGTTGAGAGGTAAGAAACGTTAGAGACCCCGCCCCTCTTTAGAGGGATGAGAAATCCATTCAAGATGTATAAACTGGAAATTCAAAATATAGAGGGCATAGCGGCTGCGGCACAGCAGTTCGTCGAGGCGATGGGCGAGAAAAAAGTCTTTGCCTTCTACGGCAAGATGGGTGCCGGCAAGACAACCTTCATCAAAGCCATTTGCGAGGCTTTGGGCGTAGAGGATGTCGTGACATCTCCTACCTTTGCAATAATTAATGAATATAGAGCCTCCAGCCCTCTCTATCACTTTGATTTCTACCGCATCAAGAACCTGCGAGAGGCATACGATATTGGCTGCGAGGAGTATTTCTACAGCGGCAGTCCTTGTTTCATCGAGTGGCCGGAACTGGTAGAGGAACTGCTTCCCGAAGATACTGTCCGCGTTCAAATAGAAGTCCACGAAGAAGGCTCACGCACCATCTGTGTGGATTGCTAATGATTCTAACATTTCCTTCGTTTTCTCGATGAGGGCAAAGACCTCTTCTTTCTTTTCTGCCCGGAGCATAGCGATGCGGGTCTCGCGGAAATTGGGGATGCCCTTGAAGAGGGGTGTAGCGGCAAGATGGCGACGGACGTGCAGAATACCGCACAGTTCGGGATTCTTGCCGTGAACGGCATTGGCGGGATTACTCGCAGCACGGTCAATGCTGATAGTCACCTGTTTTTTGAGGATGTCAATCTTCTCGTCGAGCGATAATGGCTTCTCGGGATATACTATCTCATGGAATATCCATGGGCGACCGAAGGTGGCACGACCTATCATCACAGCGTCTACGCCATAGCGCTCGAAGGCTTGCTGGGCCTGTTCTGCCGAGGTGATGTCGCCATTGCCGATGATGGGGATATACATACGTGGATTGGCCTTGACCAATCCTATGTTCGTCCAATCGGCTTCCCCTGTGTACATTTGTGCTCTTGTTCTGCCATGAATGGCCAAAGCCTTGATGCCGCAGTCCTGCAGTCGCTCTGCCAAATCGACAATGAAAGGCGTTCCATCGGGCAGAAGGAGAGACGGCTCGTTCCAAGCCAGACGTGTCTTGACCGTGACAGGTGTGTTAGGAACGACTTCTACGACAGCTTTGGTTATAGCAAGTATGCCAGGCACGTTCTGCAACATGCCGGCTCCAGCGCCCTTGCCTGCCACCTTTTTCACAGGACAGCCGAAGTTGATGTCGAGTACATCGGGATGTGCCTGTTCCACAACGATACGTGCCGCTTCGCGCATGGCATCTACGTCTTTGCCGTATATCTGGATGGCAACGGGACGCTCCTCGGGACAGACCTGCAACTTGAGCAAGCTCTTGTTCACAAGACGGATGAGGGCATCGCTCGAAACGAACTCCGACCAAACCATAGCCGCCCCCATCTGCCTACAAAGCAAACGGAAACCGATGTCGGTAACATCCTCCATTGGTGCCAAAAGTACCGGATGTTCCCCCAGATCAATCGTTCCTATCTTCATAAAGCTTCCCTCTAACTCCCTCATAAGGGAGAGGATTTAATTGAGAATGATGATTTAAGAATTATGAATTGTCTTGAAGGCAAGGGCGTACATCTTCATCTGCTTGAGCATTGCTCCCAAACCGTTGCTGCGGGTGGGAGAGAGATGTTCGCGAAGGCCGATGCGGTCGATGAAGTAGAGGTCTGCGTCGAGAATCTCCTGCGGCGTATGGTCAGAGAGCACTCTCACCAATAACGCAACGATGCCCTTCACTATGAGCGCATCGCTCTCAGCACGGAACTGCAGTTTACCATCCACCATATCGGCTTGTAACCATACACGGCTCTGACAGCCATCTATAAGGTTCTGTTCCGTCTTGTATTGGTCCTCAAGGGGTGGCTGTTCGCTGCCCATATCAATGAGCATCTGATAGCGGTCCATCCAATCGTCGAAATCACTGAACTCGGCAATGATTTCGTCTTGTATGTCATTAATTTTCATTATAGATGAGTTGTGTTACGGTTTGTCCGACAGCTTCGAGGACATGCGGGTCGATATTGTCGGGCGTATCTTTTATGGTGTGCCAAGTTGGACCAAAGCTGCTGGGACCTTCATGATAACAGGGGATGATGTCAATACACGGCACACCAGCGATTACGTTTACGTTTATGTGGTCATCTGTGATGGAACCATTGTCGGTGAGTGGGAAGAACTGCCTGTAACCGAGCTGTCCTGCTATTTGCCATACGCGATTCACGACGGACTGTGCCAGTCGCATGCTGATACTTTCGCGTGAGAAAGTAGCACCATAGCCGCCCACCATGTCGAGCAATATGCCATAGCGGGCTTTGTAGCCTTTGGCACGAGCTCCCTCAGCCCAGAACCGAGAGCCGAGACACCAAGTGTCTGATGAGCCAAAATGGTCTTCCGACCATTGCGGCGTACCCAAGTCTTCGGCATCAAAGCAGATCATATCAATGCCAACCTGGACAGGCTTTTCCTGTATGAGTCGGCATATTTCGAGCATGACTGCCACACCACTGGCACCATCGTTGGCAGCCAGAATAGGCGTATGATAATTGGCTTCGTCCTCATCATTGTCTGCCCAAGGGCGACTGTCCCAATGAGCACACAGCAGGATGCGGTTGGTGTTAGAAGGATTGATGTGGGCAATGATGTTGCGTGCAGGGAGCTTTGTGCCGTCCCAGATAGTGACGGTGCCCGTCTGCTCTTCAACCTCAGCACCAAACGCCTTGAAACGCTCCATGAGAAAATCTCCGCAGCGACGTGAAGCATCGCTTCCTGTGACACGCGGGCCGAACGCACATTGCTCGTTGATGTAGAGCAGGGCACTATCGGACAGAAAGCGCGGACAAGGTGCCAGCGCAATGGTATCTGAATTCGAAATTCTGCTTTGAGTCTGTCCTGTGCAGGAGGCAAGGATTAGGAGTATGATGGCAGGTAGCCAGAAAAGTTTTAAGTTCATCTTTCGTTATGACGTTATAACTCTATTTCGGTATTACGACGTTTCGTTATTTCGTTATGATGGCATTTGCCGCAGCCATCGCCCTTAAGAAGTTCCCGCCCATGATGAGGCGAATGTCTTGTTCGGAGAAATGACGGTGCAGAAGGTGACAGGTGAAATTGATTATCTCGGAGGCATCTGCCAGACCTGGTACTCCGCCATCGCCGTCAAAGTCCGTTCCGAGTCCCACATGTTCTACGCCCATTATCCGAGCCGCATGACAGAGATGTTCGACGGCATCGACGATAGAGGCTTCGCCTTCTTTGCGCAGGAAACCTTTATAGACCGTTGTTTGCGCCACACCATCATGTTTTGCCAAGGCCCGCATCTGGTCATCGGTGAGGTTTCGGGGATGGTCACACAGGGCGCGAGCCGAGCTGTGGCTGCACACGATGGGAACCTTGCTGAGTTCCAAAGCGTCGTAGAAGCTTGATTCGGCTGCATGACTCAAATCCACAAGGATGCCCAGGCGGTTCATCTCCTGAACCACTTCGCGACCGAATGGACTGAGTCCGCCATGTTCTGCATTGCCGCGAGCAGAGTCGCAGATGTCATTGTCTCCATTGTGGCACAGAGTCATATAGACGATGCCGCGCCTTTTGAAATGTTGCAGCAGGCTGAGGTCTCGCCCAATGGCATATCCGTTCTCAATACCTCGCAGGATGGCCTTCTTGCCTTTTGCCTTGAGGCGCAAGATGTCCTCTGCCGTTTCTGCCAGTCCTACGCAGTCACTGTTGACATGGACAATCTCTTCAATCTGCGTGAGCAGACGATTCGTCTTTGCTGTGACGGCTTTGTAGGCTTCCAGCGTGCGTTCGCCTTGCGGCAAGTATGCCACCATGATGGAGGCATCGAGTCGTCCTTCAGTCATCTTTGGCAGGTTGACGAGCACTTTGTCGGAGCGTGTGCCGAACATTGCCGCATTCTCTTCACTATCATTCGTGAAGAACATCGGCGTATCGCAGTGACTGTCTAATATAATAGATGTATTGTGAATGTACTTTGCCTGCGAGAACGTTCTTGCCTCGTCCGCGAGCCAGCGGAAGATGGGCATCATCGTCTCATCGCCACCCAGGATGAAGCACTCCGGATGCCATTGCACGCCGAGTATTGCCTTATGCTCATTACTCTCCACAGCCTCTATAATGCCGTCGGGGCTTACTGCCGAAACATGCAGATGCGGTCCTGCTTCGCTTACTGCCTGGTGATGGAACGAGTTGACGACAAGCATGTCTTTTCCAAAAATGTCTCGGAGCAGACTACCCTCTTCGATGCGAACGGAGTGCGAAGCAAATTCTCGCGGCATCTCCTGGGAGTGCTTTATCGTTGTCTGTTGTCCGTTGTCTGTTGTCCGTTGAACATAGATATCCTGATAGACTTTACCACCCAAGGCTGCTGCCATCACTTGTATGCCGCGACAGATGCCCAGCATCGGTATTTGACGACGGAAGGCCTCGCGTGCCAGGAAGAGTTCTCCCTCATCGCGCTGCGGACAGACACTGTGCAACTGTGGCAAAGGTTCTTCGCCTAAGAGCAGCGGATTGATGTCTCCGCCACCTGAAAAGAGAATGCCATCGAGGTCGTCAAGCAGGGTGAGGAGTGCCTTTTCGTCGTTGTGAGGTGGTATGACAATTGGCGTGCCTCCCGCCTTGAGGACAGAGAGATAGTAGCCCTGTGCTAGCTCGCAACCCTTTTCACCGAAGTTGCCGGTAATGCCAATGAGTGGGGACTTCATGATTCCTCGAGGGATGTTGGTTTCGTCTCGCCATGCTGTGCACCGATGGGTACTTCCTTTTTGATGCTTTGCTTCAGCGAGATGAGAGTTTCAGTGGAAACCACACCATTAATCTCCTGCAGGCTGTCGTTGAGCAGTGTCATAAGGTGCGCATTGTCGCGGGCATAGAGTTTGATGAGCATGGTGTAGGGACCTGTCGTGAAGTGGCATTCCACAATCTCAGGAATTTTCTCGAACTCTGCCACGACGCTCTTATACATCGAACCCTTCTCGAGTGTGATGCCAACGTAGGTGCAAGTGCTGTAGCCGAGGCTGACAGGGTTGACGTGGAAACCCGAGCCGATGATGACACCTGCATCAACAAGGTGTTGTACACGTTGGTGCACAGCAGCACGACTCACACCACATTCAGCTGCCACGTCCTTGAAAGGCATACGGGCATTGCAGGAAATCATTTCCAGAATTTTTTTGTCTAATTCATCTACCTTTTCCATGATATTTCTAATTGGTTGTTGTTAAATTGATAGCAAAATTAGCACTTTTTATTCATAATGCAATGCAGAAACAAGGAAAAAAGCAGTTGAAGGCATATTTTTCTTGCATTTGTCCAGCATGCAATGCTTAACAGTTCATAATTCTCAATTCATAATTATAATTGTCCATCGTCGGTCGTCTGTTTTTTGATATTCCTCGGGTGATGCTCCAGTATTTCCTGACGAAGGTGGCTTTTGTCGATGTGCATATAGATTTCGGTGGTACCGATGTCTTCATGTCCCAGCATGGCTTGGATGGCACGCAGGTTGGCGCCGCCTTCCAAAAGTTGTGTGGCAAAGCTGTGGCGGAAGGTGTGGGGACTGATATTTTTGCGTATCCCTGCCTTCTGGGCATAATCCTTAATATAAACAAAGAGCGAGATGCGGCTCAGGTGCTTGCCTCGGCGCAGGGAGATAAAAACAAAGTCCTCCTCGCCCGGTTTGACAGAGATGCCCTGTCGCACGACGAACCAATTCCGTAACCGCTGTATGGCTGTATCACCGATGGGCACAAGTCTCTCCTTGCGTCCTTTGCCGTGAACACGGATGTAACCATCCTCGAGATAAAGCTCACTTATCTTGAGGTTACACAGTTCACTGATGCGCAGGCCGCAACTGAACAGCACCTCGACGATGGCCAGATCGCGCACGCCCTCCGGTTTGCTTTGGTCGATGGCAGCTTCTATGGCATCTATCTCCGGCAAACTCAACACTTCGGGCAGGTGCTTGCCTATCTTCGGACTTTCCAATAGCTCCGTGGGGTCTGTCTCTACCTCCTTCTCGAGGGTTAGAAAACGGTAGAAGGAGCGTACGCCGCTCAGAATGCGTGCCACTGAACGCGGTCCAATGCCAAGATCCTGCAAAGTCTTTGCAAAGCAATCCAGGTCCTTCAGGGTTACTTTGCGGAAGTCTATACCTTCGTCTGCGTAAAAATTGAGCAGCTTCTGCAAGTCCTTCAGATAGGCATCCAGCGTGTTTGCGGTATAGGAGCGCTCCAATCTCAGGTATTGGAGGTAGCGGCGCAGGATGGCAGGATTGATGATGCCGGTATTGGCCAGTTCATAATTCATGATTTAAATTCAAAATTTATAAATTCAAAATTCAAAAATAAGAGTTAAGAGTTAAGAAATGTACCAATTAAAGGAATAATTCTTCATTCTTCATTCTTCATTCTTCATTTTTTTCTTATCTTTGTAGCGATAACAAATAAAATTCGACAACAAAAATACAACAAAATTATGAGAATTCAAATTATTAATGGCCCAAATCTTAATCTTTTGGGCGTTCGCGAACCGGAAATCTATGGCAAGCGTGCATGGGAAGACTACCTGAAGGAGCTGCGAGCTCGTTTCCCGAAGATTCGCATCGACTATTTCCAAAGCAATCTGGAGGGCGAGATCATCAACAAGATTCAGGAAATTGGTTTCGACCGCGATGGTATTGTAATCAATGCAGGTGCCTATACACATACCAGTATTGCCATCCTTGATGCTCTTAAGAGTGTGAGTACTCCAGCTGTGGAAGTACACATCACCAATGTCTATCAGCGCGAGGTGTTTCGTCGTCGCTCCCTCATCAGCCCGGGTTGTGTGGGCTTCGTCGGTGGTTTCGGTCTGGAAAGCTACCGTCTGGCCATTGAGGCATTGATAGAATATGCCAATAACAACAAAAAGGACTCTTGACGAGTACATTCTGCAGCACATAGATGCCGAGGGTGACTACCTGCATGCCCTGTGGCGCGATACGCAGTTACACCTCTCCTACGGCCAGATGACAAGTGGTCATATGCAAGGGCGTGTGCTGAAGATGCTTGTTGAAATGGTACAGCCGTTGAAAGTGCTCGAGTTGGGCACTTTCAGCGGCTATTCTACTTTATGTATGGCAGAGGGACTCCGTAAAGGAGCTGAACTGCATACTTTCGAAATCTTCGACGAGAACGAGGACTTCCTAAAAAAATGGATCGGTGGGAGTCCTTTGAGGGACAGAATTCACCTGCACATTGGCGATGCACTGCAGCTTGTTCCACAGATGGGGGAACAATGGGACTTCGCCTATATTGATGCTGACAAGCGCGAGTATGTGGCGTACTACGAGATGCTATTGCCGCTCATGCATCCCGGCGGTTATATCATTGCCGACAATACTTTGTGGTATGGTCATGTTCTGGAAGAGGCTCGCGAGAGCGATGTACAGACACGAGGCGTGCAAACTTTTAACGATCTTGTTGCCTCTGACCCCCGTGTCGAAAAGGTCATCCTCCCTCTCCGCGACGGCCTCACCATCATAAGAAAAAAGAACATATGTTCGTGAGCCAAACAACATATCTGACTTAGGCCACGAACATATCTGATCTGGCCTACGAACATATGTTCATAAAATCAGGACTTAATGAGCGAAACCTGAATCAGTTTATTTTCCTGACTGGAGGTGGCCCATAGAGGAGTTTCATCACCCTACCTGGGTCTTCCCTTTCCACTTGTACGGGAGGATCCTGTTTCTCGACTTTCACGGGAGGCGCTCCGTAAAGCACTACCGCTTCGTTTTCCTGCTGTATCATCTTTTTTGACTTGCACGAACCGAACCCCAGCAAGACAATGAGCGAACCCAATAGCAGGTTCCAGAATGAATAGATTTTCTTTTTCATTTCATTTTTCACTTTTCATTTTTCATTTTTAATTTCTCAAGGTTGCACAGCAGCAGCCGTCCTTCATCGTCGCGCAAGTGCAGGCCGTTGCCCTCGCAGTAGCGCCAGAAGCGGCAGTCCTTGCAGTCATAGCGCTTCATCCATTCGTGGTTGCGATACAGTTGGAAGCGATGCTCCCAAACATCCATGAAGTCATCCTCGTAGATGTTCCCTTGGCGGTAGTTATAGCGGATGCTAGTGCAGGCGCTGATGCTGCCATCTACCAGGACCGAAGCCACCGTGATGCCTGCTGAGCAACGGAACATCCAGTCGCGTACATCGCCCTCATACGGGCCGAGGAAACCCTCACAGCCATAGGAGGCATGTATCTTACCTTCCCCTCGTGTCTGTCGGATGAAGTCGAGCAGTCCCCTCATCTGTTCGCCTGTCAGTTGCAACTCGTTGTCCTGTCCGCCTCTTCCCACAGGGAATATCGTTGCCAAACGCCAGTCGGTCACACCTTTATCAATAAGGTAGTCGCGCAGTTGCGGCAGGGTATCGTAGTTGTGCTGATGCACACAAGTCATCACGTCGTAAACCAATCTCCCATCCGCCACAATCATGTCGATTGCCTGACTCGCCATACGGAAACAGTCGGGGTGTCGTCGCAGCCAAGTGTGTTGTTCTTCCAATCCGTCGAGGCTGATGGTGATGGAACAAAGACCTGCCTCACGTAGCTGGGCGAAACGTTCAGGCGTGAGGTAAAGTCCGTTCGTGACCATTCCCCAGGGGAAGCCTCGCTCTGTGATGCCTTTGGCGCATTCCACGACATCCTCCCTGACAAGCGGTTCGCCGCCTCCCAGAATGATGAATACATCGCCTGGGTTACAATTTGTGGCGATATTGTCGAGCACTCGGAAAAAATCCTCCCGAGGCATGTCGGGTGTAGAGGCGACTTGTCGGCAGTCACTACCGCAATGCCGGCAATGGATGTTGCAGCGCACGGTACTCTCCCAAAACACCTGCCTGAGCGGATGTTCTCGCCGCAGGTTCTTGTTTAGCTGCCGTGCCAGCTCAAGCGCTACAGTCCGCCGTAAGCCTAACTTTACCTTAGAACAACACTTTTCGGCCATTCACGATATAGATACCCTTTTTGAATGAAGAATCAATCTTGCGACCACTGAGGTCATATACTTGTCCTCCTTCATTTTGAATTTTGAATTTTGAATTTTGAATTTCATCAATTCCATCCGGATCATCCTCGAAGATGAAGGTGAAGGCTTTTACTTCTCCACCGCCCAACACACTTGCGGGCAACAAAGCCTTACCAGCTTTCACGGTGCCTTCTTCAACCTTTTTGAAACTCTCATCCGAGAGGCCATAGTACTCGTTTGTCGTAACATAGGTAGGAGCCAACGTGCCTTCAAGGAGGTTGTCACTAAGCACATTCTCGCTGTCGGCGGAGGTCATAGTAACCGCCTGATTTGCCTCACCTTTCAGCAGGATGCCCTGACCTCCCTTTATTGTACCAGTTATCTTGCTGAAAGTGATAGTCGTACCACTGACGCCTATAATCTTCCAAGCAGTATAATCTTCTGCTCCAGAAAAGTCCAATGGGTACTCCGAACAGTAGGTTGCATAGCCGTAGCTGTTAAGCGTTGCAGTAAGGGATGCACTGGGTGCGAAATGAATAACGATGCTCTTAATCTGGGTATTATGGGCAGAGGTCACCTTCAGGGTATAGATGTTCCCTGCTGCCTGATAATTGGCTGCGATAGCGTAGGTGTTGGTTACGTCGTTTGCTCCTGTCGTGGCAGTGCTGACAGCCGTTTCACCGACATAGATGTTTTGTACGACATTGGGCGAAGCACCAGAATTGCCTACAACATCAATCTGAGTTACTGCTTTGTCGAAGGCAGGAAGGGTGAGTGTTGAACCGCTCTTGCCAAGCATCAGATATTTGTTGGACGTATTGAAATAATAGGCCGTCGATGCAGCAAGTGTGATAGTGTAGCCCTGGCTGTCCGTATAGCTGTTGGAAGTCGTTGTACCACTGCTGGTAGGCAATCCCCAACTATTATTTGTGAAATCCAATGTCGCCGTCAATGCCTCCGTTGGCTTAGCCGTCGTTTTCCCTTCAGGGCCATTGACAGTTATGGGAAACATGTCGGAGGCTGCGCTGTAGTTTGAAGTGGCTGTCGTATTGACAATAATGAGAGCCGTTCCCACAGCAACAGGAGTGATGGTAAGACCATCAACTGTAACCACCGCTTCATTGGAACTGGTGAGCGTTACTGTACCATCCGTAAGGAAGTTAGGCGAACCCGTCGTGCCCTGAGTCAACGTTAATGTGGAGCCGTAATTGACACTAACGTCGGAAAGGTCGTTGAAGGATGGGTCCGCGGTGATAGGGCCCCACGTCACCGTGACTACCGCAGAAGTGGCTGTGCCGCTCGTTTTCAGATTATAGAGGATGAAGTAATTCTTGGAAGTGTCGGAATTTGTCCATGTCAGGGTCGTCTGTCCCGAGGCATTTTCATTGGACGTCGTTGCCGTGCCGGTGGGAGAAGTCGTGAATGCGGAAGTACCAAAATATACTACGGAACGTCCACTCACTGAGCCATCGATTGTTCCTCCTGTCACGGTAAGCTTAACTTCCTTGATGTAGTATCCGGAATATGTGGTCGTGTTGCGACAACTGAAATTACTTGTGGCTGTACTTTGGTTGCCACGCACAGTTCCAGTACTGCCATTAAAGACTTGCATGGCATAGCTTACGCCTGTAGTAGTGCTAGTACCTGTCATATCAGTATTTGGACTACTATATGAATTCTCTGTATATCCAGCCCATCCTGCGACGTTGAGCGCATCAGCAACATCACCTACTCCCGTTCCGCCGCCTTCACCGCCGCTGCCACTGCCGCCACCTTCATTATATCCTGTATAGGAGGTGGGCTCTACATAGTCGTCATAGTCGAAGGCTTCATCCTTCATGCTGCCCCAGATGTACTGTTCCAGGCCTGGGTAGTCGATGAAGGGATTGCGGTTTTTCTGAATGCCAGCCACAGCAATGTTGCGAGCAGTCTCTTTGGCGCTAACGGGGTCGTTCTTGGCCCAATTCAAGAGCATGTTCAGTTGCCAGAGCTGCATCCCTGGGTAGGTACTACCGTCAAGTGTAGCCTTGACACCCGCATCATTATTGCTGTACCAGTCGGGGAGTTTCTCCTCGTAGCACGTCACCATATAGAAATATGTACGTGCGAAGTCACCCTTGTAATCGTCGTTTGGCTCGAACACAGTGCCGGAGTAGCCACTGACAGTGCAAGTACCAAGCTTGCTGAAATCGTTTGCAGACTTGTACTTGTTGCCCGTCGTCTCACCGAAGGGAAAGTTGCTGCGCTTGCTGTTTACAAAGCCGTCGGTGGGGTACATGTGGTGCAAGTCGGTGTACATAGGCGCCACGTCTCCTCCGAACCAGCTTTTGGGGAACGAGTGCTCGCGGTTGTAACTGTCGCCCTCCTCGGAGTAGCTGTGTCCCTGAGCAGAGCCGCCGGGCTCATAGTTTGTGATGTTCGAGTACATATCCCATATCTTGCCGTCGCTGCGTACGTCGGTAGTATGGAATGCTGTCCAGAGGTAACTGTATGACTTCTCCGTTCGGTCGTAGATGATGCCGCACAGAGCAGTCTTCAGGGCAGCGCCCTTCTTTCCGTTAGCATTCTGGTAGTAAGTTTTCGAGCCATTCGGAGCAGCAGCATTGGTGAAGAGAGCCACCATTGCTGCAATGAGAAACAGATGTATTCGTTTCATAGTTATTGTCTTATAAAACCATAAAGACCTTAAGCCACTAAAGTCTTAAAGTCTCTAAGGTTCTTATTGTTTGTCCCTTTTGGGAAATTACCACTCTTCGTCCCAGATGTTGACGTCAGTGATGTAATTTTTGACTTCAACGTTGCCAGCTTCAATAGGATCAGCATCAAAGTCAATGCTTAAATTAGGATCAGAAAATGCAAGAGGACGAGTCATCGCGAGACGAACCACAGTCATACTTGGATTAATATATGTCTTTTTCATCTTTGTAATTTACTATTTGATGATTTACAAATTACTATTTATTTTCAATTTAGCTATTTAGCAATTGGTATAAACCTACCCTCCCTGTTCTCCCCCTTAAGGGGGAGTTAGAGGGGGTCTGTTACTTCAGTATCTTCTTTCCATTCACGATGTTAATACCCTTCTGCATCTTCGACAGACGCTGACCAGCCAGGTTATAGATGTTCTCGCCCTTCAAGGGAGAGTCAGAGAGGGTCTTCTCTATTCCATCTGGATCATCCTCGAAGACGAAGTTGAAGGCCTTGATACTAGAACCAACTACGCTTGCGGGCAACAGAGCCTTACCTGCTGGAACGGTACCAGCACCAACTTTCACAAACTTATCACCAGATAGACCATAATACTGACCAGCTGAAATATCAGTAGGAGTAGTGATGCCAACAAGGAGGTTGGAGGATAGTGTAGATCCAGAAGCGGCTACTGGGATAGTTATTATGCCAGAAGCGGAACCCTTTAGGAGTACACCTGTTTCAGCAGCTACTGTACCAGTAATTTGCTCAAAAGTAATAGTTGAACCACTTGTACCTGTTATCTGCCAAGCAGAGAACTTTGAATCATCGCTAAAGTCGAGAGCATTTGTACTGCAGAATGTAGCATAGCCATAAGCATTAAGAGTTACAGATTCGGTAACCTTCTTATATAAACTCAATTCTCCACCCGTACTAACGGCATAACATGCAAACCCATAAGTGCCATTGTTTCTCAGGTTGGCATTGATGCTATTAGCGGCATTGGACTTGTTTACAAACTCATAGGTTTCAGTACCAGTAATTGTCCAAAGAGCCTTGTCATCAGTTCCGTTTGCCAACATTTGGGCTTGGTTCTTTGTGCCATTTGCTGCAGCATAAGCATTTGCTTCTGCATTATAAATTGTCCAATAGTCACCGCTCTTTGCAATATGCCAAACGATGGCGGAATCATCAGTAGTAATGGTATTGCCTTCAGGAGTAACCTCTTCATATTGCAAACGGTTATTTGTTACCGTGGTGTTCATAGCTTTACCATTATAATAGATGATATAGTCGCCTTCTACAAGGTCACCAGTAAAGAGAGCAAATTGGTCCCCTGAGACGGGAGCAGCCTGATTGACTGTTACAAGGTTGGAGTAAACCAAATTGGTCTCAGCAACCATAGCATAAACTTTGAAGTAAGCCGTGCGAGCTGCGCCATCATTCTCAATCATATAGTACGATACCACATAGCCTTCACCAACCTGGGGATCTTGTTCAGCAACGAGAACTTCAATCCATGCAGGTTCAGTAGTTTCTTTTCCTTCAGCATCATAGTACTGGATGGCGAAGTCAGTCATATCGCTGATTGTCAAATTAGCATAAGTGATATCCAAAGTGCCTTCAGTTTCAGTAGCAGTAGCATTTACCGCAGCGGGATCAACTGTGATGTAAGGAACGGGAACAACTGCTTCATAGTAAACTTTCACAGATGTAAAGCCACAAGTACCACCGATGACAGCTGATATGACAGTTGTGCCATTTGTTGGAGTAACAGTTGCGAGAGTTCCACTAGCCGAAGCTGTTGCGTTTGTCCAAGTGCTATTTGCTAATGTTGTAGCATAACCTTCTGAGGTTGCAGTGAATTCTACACTGGTTATTGAATAGCCACTTTCTGGGGTAATGGTTAGAGTGTTTCCTGAATAGAAACGAGAACTCGTTCTTTTATTGGAATCTCCACCAAGATAATTGCTCGCAGATGTACCACCATTCTTTGAAGAATTCATCACTGTAGCAATAGGACTTGACCAAGTAACAATATCTGCGTCAGTAATCTCATCGTAGGATGCTTTACTCAAATCCCAAGTTACATTTAGTGCTTCAGGGGCTTTCACACTGCCTGAAAGAGTGACGGACTGTTCGGCCGCTCCTGTTGAAGTAATTGCAATAGAACCGTTATAAGATGCATTTACTGCCAAGCCTTCTTTTAGGCGAACATAGATTGTTGTTTCAAAAACAGAACCTGCCGATTGTGGGAGAGTCAAACTGCTTGCATATCCGTCAGTCTCAATGAGCGACATCTCATAATCGCTGTTGTTCAAAGTGAGTGTAAGGTCTGCAGTTAGATTTGTGCCAGAAACTGTGAAGTTTTGTACTGCGCTCGGACCATTATCTACAACATAGGTAAATCCAGTAAGAGAAGAGGGAGAAACCGTGATAGTCGGAACTGCCGGAGCTGCACTTACAACTATTTG
Source organism: Bacteroidaceae bacterium (assembly GCA_024697945.1). GTDB lineage: Bacteria > Bacteroidota > Bacteroidia > Bacteroidales > Bacteroidaceae > Physcousia. The sequence goes on along the minus strand of JAILRU010000092.1, from coordinate 5,036 downwards.
GTCCTGCACGTAAACTGCAATCTGATTTGTTGTTCCAAAGATTGCAACATGGCCCGTAACGGTAACATTATCACCCGCTGTGGAAGTAAGTGTAGCCGAACTGTTCTGGTCGCGCAAAACGATGGAATATCCTCCTTGTTCGATGGTACACTCCTTACCAGAGAATGCACTTGTCACAGTAGCGTTCTCTATCTTGATGTATTTAGAAAGATACATCTCATAGGGGGAGGCTGCAGGATCTCCCAATAGTTGTTCAAGGGTCATCACAGTTGGCTTCACTTCGGGTTCAGCGCTCTTTACATAGCCTTCTACAAGTTCGTAACCTGTAATTTCTGGCAGATTGTTATACACCGTGTACCCTGTCACATGCATGTAGCCATTAATCTTATCACCCGCTGCTAAATCACTAGCACAATTGTAGAGCATAATGGCGCCATAGGCGTCTTCAAGATATGCGTATTTACCATTCTTATAGGTAACCAAAGCATCTTCAAGTCGAATAAATTCTAAAGTACCGCTCATTGCTCTATCTGATATAAAATATCTGATGTTAGGTGCTGAGCCTTGCTGGGTGAATCCCTTGTAAGCTACACTAGGAACCATACCCTCCTTGGTCGCTTTTGCTTTCACCGTTTTGGATTCTGAAATTTGGAATGGAGCAGTATAGAACTGATAGTCTGTGTAGGTTACTCCATCAGTACTCGTGCAATACTGAATAGAGGCACCTTCCGTAGCACACGTAATAGTTACCGTAGAATAAGTTACGAAGGGCGTCTCGCCACTGATGACAGGCGTAGCACATTGGGGAAGTCCCCCTGTGTAAGTGACAACAATTGATGACCAAAGAATAGTTTTGGTATTTGTAATTGTAAACTGAGTATTGGCAGATCCCGTCCATGTGGTCTTGGTGGCTTTAGTCTTATCTTCATTATTAGCTGACACAGTACCTGTCAAAGTGGTGATTTCTCCACCGTCTTGATAGCCATTGTAATCAGTCTGTGGTGTAATGAACTCAATCTTTGTGATGGTTGCACCATTGGAGGGTGTAATCGTGATAAGTCCGTCAGTAACGTCTCCATATCCATAGAAAAATGCTTGAGGATATGTGTCAGAGCAATAAAACATGTTGTGTGTAATTCTCACATCTGTTTCAATCATCGTGTACTCTGAACCATAATTTAGTGTACCTTCCCCTCTGTAGTCTTCATAAGAAAAAGTCACCTGCTTCTCAGGAGAAGAACTGCCACCAGCATCAGGGTCATAGTAATATTCCACCTTAGAAATAGTCACAAGACCATTAGAAGAACCCGAAGCGCAGTCGAATTCGGCTTTGTAATATAGATTGGCTTCAGGAGATGAAATTTCTACTGACTGGGCACCTGTTGCTTTCGAATATACACCAGCTTCTGTCCATGTTGAGCCATTAGAACTAGTAAACAATTTAATACTATTAACATTAGAAGCAGTAATTGCATCAATTGTCAAAACCACCTTAGTAATCGCTTTGTCAATAGCAGCACTTGTGGTAATAGTTGCCACAGATTCATAGTTTTTGCGTCCGCATTTCACATAAGCCCAGCCGTTGTTGTTGTTGTTGAAATTCGCTAGGTTTACAGTAAAACCATCATTGGTGGCTGACCATTCTGCTGTATAACTACTAATAGTTTGAGAGTTATACGAACTTCCGAAGAGGGCCGTCTTATAGACTGCTTCCCCAGCCCAAGCCGTTCCACTTCCCACTATGAGGGCGCATAGCAGGAGCATTGTTTTAAATAGTTTTTGTTTCATAATGTTTAAGTATTTATTTGTTTGAAATATTTGTTTTGCGGGTTTTTGCTTATTTTTGCTTACAAAATTACAATTAATTATTCAACTTTCAAAACTTTTTGAAAGGAAATTTTGGGATTATTTTATAATCTTTTTTGGCCCTAATCCGTAAGATAAAGTCTCATAGAGAGTTATATCCTTTATGGCTTCTTATGTCTCTTCAACTGTCATCACATATCCTACTACACTCACACTCTGATTGCCATCATACCCAATTCATACTTAAATCTGTTCCTTGAAATTGGAGATGAATTGGAGATATATTGGAAATGAATTGGAGATGTATTGGAGATATCATTGAGGAACACCTAAGAAGTTCTTGAGGAATCCTTGAGGTATTCCTAAGAACTTTATGAAGTAAAAAGGGGAGTAATATGAGGCAGTAATATGAGTCTTACATCTTGACTTTTAGCTCTGTGCCGTCGTAGTCAACTTGCTTGGACTGGCCGTCGGGCAGGACGATGGTGAACTGACGACGCTCCAGCATGCCTGGATAGCTGCCTTGGCGAGAGCCAATGGTGAGGGTACGGCTGCGGTCGTTCCACTGGAAGGGGATGGTGGCATACTGGCCCTGCTCGTAGTTGTAGTTGTCGCCCTCGTCCTCGTAGAGCAGGAACTTGCCGTCGGCACCTGGATAGACGCGCAGTTCAAGGTTGTCCCAAGCCTTCTCGCCCACGTATTGCATTTCAGGTCCGAGGGGCAGGATGCTACCGGCACGGACAAACATCGGCACGCGGTCCAACGCTGTCTCTATCGTCACGTCCCGTCCGCCCTGATAGAGCCGGTTTGTCCAAAAGTCGTACCATTTACAATTTACAGATTTCCCATTTACCGTTTGTTTGCCAGGCAGGTACCTCGTGACGGTCTTCGTTTCCTGCCAGTCAATTATCAATTGTCCATTGTCAATTGTCAATTGATTACGGTTCCAACCCGTCATTGCGTCGGTGCGGATAATCTTCTCCTCAGTGTATTGCGGGTCGAGGATGGGCGTGGCGAGGATGCAGGGGCCGAAGAGAAACTCGTCGGTCATGTTCCACACGCGGCGGTCCTGGGGGAAGTCGGCGAAGAGCGGCCGCATGTAGCTGTCGTTGTTGCTGGTCACCTGCCAGGCTATACTATATAAATAAGGTATGAGGCGGTAGCGCAGACGTATCTGCTTCTCGATGGCATCATAGACGGGTTCGCCCTTCTGTCCGAAATGCCATATCTCGCGAGGCGCATCGGCTCCGTGGCTGCGGAAGACGGGACAGAAGAGTCCGTACTGCATCCATCGCACATAGAGCTCCTGGAACTGCGGATTCTTCGGAGCCGAGCCGGAGCCGCGTGTGTTGTAAGCGCCGCAAAAGAATCCACCGATGTCCGTGTTGAAGTTCGGATTGCCTGTCAGGGAGAAGCTCAGTCCGGCTGGAACCTGCTTGCGGAGCATGTCCCACGAGGAGTTCACGTCGCCACTCCACATGTTCGAGCCGTAGTGCTGCTGTCCGGCGAACGACGAGCGGGTCATGATGAAGACGCGTTTCTCCAATTGAGGATTGGCAAAAGACAATTGATAATCACGCTGCTTCTCGTAGATGCCGCGGACGGTTGCCAGGGGGAAAGCGTTGCGTTGCGAGCGCCACGTGCCGCCAAAGACCTTGTGGTTGTAGTCGCTCTCCTTGGGGTTGAAGAAGTCGGGGTCGGTGGAGTCCATCCACCAGGCGTCGGTGCCGTAGTCGTAGAGGGTCTTCAGGTATTTCCAGTAGATGGCGCGGGCCTCTGGGTGGAAGGCGTCGTAGACTTTCACGCCCGAGGGATACTTCATCACCGGCGGCCACACATGCGAGATGCCGCTCTGGGGCCACGTCTCGAAGGGCATGAGCAGCCCCTTCTCGTTGAGCTCGCGGAACTGCTGTGTCTGGGGGCCGAAGCTGGCCCAGATGCTAATCATGAAGTGGGCATGCTTCTTGTGCACGTTGTCTATCATCTGCTTGCCGTTGCTGAAGTCCTCCGACAGGAAGTCCATGGCGTTCCACAGGTAGTTCGAGCCCCAGTACTGCCAGTCCTGGATGATGCCGTCGAGGGGCACGTTCAGCGCACGATACTGGTCTACTATCGACTCTGTCTCCTTGGCGGTCTTGTAGCGCTCCTTCGACTGCCAGAAGCCAAAGGTCCACAATGGGAACATCGGCACGTCGCCCGAGAGCTGGCGCATCTGCGCGATGACGCCATCGGCGGAGCCGCCATAGATGAAGTAGTAGTCGACACACTGGCCCACCTCCGACGCAAACGACATGCCATTGGCGTTGTCGTCGAAGAGGGTGGGCGAGTAGTTGTCCCAGAAGAGGCCCCACCCCTTGATGCTCTGCAGCACGTTCTGGAAGTCTTCCAGGTTCGACTGCTCCATGCGCTTCTTCTCGCCTCGGCGGTTCATCTTGCCGTTCTGTATGGTGCCCAGGCCATAGATGGCCTCGTCCTTGTCGAGTGTGAAGCGCTGGGTCACTCTATACTGTCCGGCATCGTTTCCCGTGGTGATGGGCTCGAAGCCGGCTTCGCCGTTCTCGCGCAGCAGCGTCTTGCCCTTGGCTGCGAATGTCAGTGCTCCTGTGCGTGGGTCCACCTTCACCGAGAGCATGTTGCTGCTCACGCTGTTGCCGCTGCGGCTTACCGTCACGTCGCCGGGTTTGGCTGTCACCACGAGGCTCTGCTTCCCCAGCGCCTTGCCAGCCGGTACTTTGGTGATTCTCACCGTCTGCGGGGTGTAGAACTCCACGCTGACGGTCGTCTTGCCAGCCTGTATCTCCACAGGCTCTGCGCTCACTGCAGCCGTTGCCAAGCACAGCAATGCTGCCAAAATGTGTCTTCTGTTCATCATGCAAATTTTTAGTTATTCGGTTCGATGGTGCAAAGGTACGACAAATCGGCGGATTAGCTGCAAAACAAACGAAAAAGAATGTCGCCCCAAATGTTAAAAATGCAGAATGCCAGCAAATCTTGGGAACAACCAACCCCGCCACGCGGATAAACATCTACGCTTCGCGACTTGGAAAAACAAAATAAAACACGAAAAAACCAAATAAAACCGTACAGCTCGCTGTTTTTTCTGGTTTTATTTTGTTTTATTTTGTTTTTTCAAACCCCGCCCGCGGTAATTGCGCGTTTCGCCGTTTATGTCTGCGACGCAACGTGTAAACATATCTACGCTTCGCGACTTGGAAAAACAAAATAAAACA
>JAILRU010000057.1 GCA_024697945.1 Bacteroidaceae bacterium | reverse complement strand
AATCAGACATTATAACTTTCTGGTCCGTTAGATTAGACAAGTAGCATAACCAGTACACTGACTATGGTGACAATAGTGGTGAAAATCCGGAATCCTCTCTCTGGCAGGAATTTTACCAAACGGATACCCAAGAAAGCACCTATCTGGCACAATGACCTTTTTCAGATCGCTACAATTTTTGAAGGCCTCGTCGCCGATGCTGGTCACACTACCAGAGATAGTGATGGAGGTCAGGTCTCTACAATAACTGAAGGCACCATCACCGATGCTGGTCACGCTATTGGGGATAGTGACAGAGGTTAGTCCACTGCAATCCCGGAAGGCATAGTCGCCGATACTGATTACGCTGAATTCTTTTCCTTCATAGGTAACTGACGCAGGGATATTAACTGCACCGCTATATCCGTTGGGATTGCTCGTTACCTCAGCCTCCTTTATCTTCGAAATGAGGTTGTAATAGATACCGTTAATCTCTACAGCATCTGCACTTGCCACTAATGGCAATAAAGTCACAAAAATTAGGGATAAAACCTTTTTCATAGTCTTGTTTGTTTTTCTGGGTACAAAGTTACGATTAATTATTCATTCTGCAAAGAGATGAGGCGAAAAAACAGGCGGAAATAGTTTTTGGGAACAAAAAAAAGAGCACCCGCAGGTGAGTGCAGGTGCTCATATAGAAACTGTCATCTGTCATTTGTCATGCTTGGGCGGCAGTTTCCTGAATCTTCCGTCGGGCAGGGCTTCGATGTAGCCGCGACTCTTCCACTGGCTGAGCATGTTGCCTGTGCCAGCTTCGTCTTTGCCAGCTTTGACTCGGACTGATACGGCATCGCTATAGGCGAAGATACCATTCGCATCAGCTGGAATCTGTTCCAACAGGTTGCGGGGACCACGCTTCGAAGTCTGCTTCTTCTGGCCTGCCTCACGAATCATGTCGCCGAAGTAGTGGAGCTTCAGCCAGAGGTCGTAGTGCAAGCTCCAGCGACAGAAACCCTCGATGGCCTTCTCCCACTTCATACCGTTGGCGGCATAGAGCAGACAAGCCTTGCGGAAAGCATGCACGATGGCACGATGACTGAGGTTGTCGAACACTTCATCCTGCGTCACGAGTGTGTACTGGTCGCACTCGGCTTTTAGCTTCTCGGCAAGTCGGATGGCAGGTCGGCAGGTGATTTCGCCTGTTGCCTGTTGCAGGTTCTCGATGTATGGACGTAAAGCCTCGTCGTAGCGTTCGTCATAGCGTCCATATCGGGGAATGGGAGCAGCCAGTCCTACATCGGGAGTAGTGGCCAGACAGACACGACTGACGGGACCATCCACCATGACATAGCGGAACATGTTCTGCACCTTGCTGGGCGTTGTGCTGGCGTTCCAGTTCAGTCCAAGTGGTCCTGTGTAGTTGACGCTCTGCACGCCTGCACGCTCCTGTCCGAAGGGGTTGTCCTCGTCGTCGGCAAGTTTCAGGTTCTTGAAGGTGCAGACCTGTCCGCGAAGGCCTTCCACGCCATACCATTGCTCGAACTCGTTCATCTGTGTGTAAAGGAGTGCACCCTGCGAGTCGTCCATCAGCTGTGCCAAGCGGGCTGGAGTGAGGTCGGAGCCAACCTTCCGGATAATGAGGTCAGCAGGTCGCTTGGGTTTGTCCTTACTGGCTTTCGTGGCATTGTACTCTTCGTTGTAAGCTTTCAGGCGCTGACGATTGACGCTGTCACGTTCTGCCATAGGAGCCGAGATGTGCTTCAAAGGCTGTTTCAAACTGGTGTCCTTTCCGCTGCCAGTTCCACCTACGGTCAGGCAGTTGATGCGTGGCTCGCGATACTGGTTGTCGATGTAGAGGAAACTCAGTTTACGCGGATAAACACCCAATGGCGGGAACATGCCTTGTGCCACTGTCGGCTTCATCTCCTTGGGAGTCTGCGATGTTACGGCCTTGACCAGACCAGGCAGTTTCTCGGGCAGCATGGGAGGCTGAGTGCTGGCGTAGATTTCGGCCAACGGAGCCGTGTCGCCATAGACCTGAGCAGGGGCGGACTTCTTGGTGCTGTCTTCTTCCTGCCCCAACTCCATCTTGCGGCTCTTGCGATAGACTTGCTTCTGGAACTCCGTCAACTTAGTACTCTCGTCGTAATACTTGGCGTAGAAATCCTTGACAAGTTGCCTGATGTTCTGGTCTTGCCAATTCTTCGGCATCAGTTCGCTCAGGACACCCATGAACTCTTCTTTTTGCAGGAGCTGTGTTGCATGACTGAGAATCATTTTGACTGCATTGTGTCGCCCTCCTTGCTCTGTAAGGTCGGCTACGGTGATGCCTTCCTTCTTCATGATTTCCTTGATGATGAGTCGTGTGCGAGCGTCTGCAGGAATGACTTCAGCGGAAGTTTCCGTAGAGGCTGGCTTTGCTTCTGCTTTCGCTTCTACTTCCTTCAAAGGACGTCCATCCACGTCAAGGCCTCTTTCCAGATAAGCTTCGCGACGTTCGGCAATGTCCTCTTCCGTGAGCGGCTGGAGCCACTTCGGGGAGCGGAAAACTTGGTCGCCCGTCATGTAGATGAAGCGTTCTGGGGTGCAACAGCTTTCGTCGTATGGGATGTCAATCTCCTTACAGAAGGCTTTCTGCGCTTCCTCGATGGTCATTCCTTTTGGAATACGAATCCAGATATGCAGCTTCTTTCTGGCAGAGTACTCAATGTACTCCACCATGCCCTCCCAGTCGCTGAGGGGGTCTTGGTTCACGTCCATGGCCCGCTTCCTTGCCTGCTCCACCAAATCTTTGTCATCCACGTCCACACAAGTGCGATACGTGAATGCCTCGGGGATGATGTCTGACTGACTTCGATGGTTGTTGCGGAACTGCGAGTAGTGCGGACATAGGAAAGGAAGTTCCTCCTTCAGTTCCTCATGACCCTTGCGGATTGACTCCACAACCTTCTTCAGGTCGCACGGTTCACCCCACATCATTGCCATAATCTGCCCTACCGTTGCCGGCTCAGCATAACCACGATTGTACCTTGTCTCAATCTTGCCTGTCTTTTTATCCTTCAGGCGAGGATTCATTGCATAAATTGCATTCATGTCTTAAACATTTTATATTATTTAATGTTGAGACGTCTCGGTGCCAAGTCCTCCTTTTCAGTGCACCGGAGGAACGTGGCACAACAGCCAGATTTTCTGAACTGCGATGCAAAGGTACGGCAATATGTAATAAGCACAAAGGATTCCAGAAAAAAGACTTGAATGGGCAAAAGTGCTGGCATTGAACAGATTATATGTTTCTCTGAACAATAACTTCAGACAGCTTTCACAATGTTTTGAACAGTCTGAAACAGACTTTTGGATTGTAACAGACGCTTATAATCCAAATACTGGCAGACTTTTGGATTGAGGCATGTCGTTTTGATACAAAAAAAAGGATAGCTCCCCCGCAGGAACTATCCAAAAAAAATAAAGTTTTTCGATACTTTTCTTTATGCAGCCGTCTCTTCTTCAGGCAAGATGTCTATAATTTTGTTTCCGAAGCGTATTGCAAGTCTTGAATTGGTTGAACCCGAATCTTCCAACTTCTTTCGCTCTGTCCAAATCGTACTCCATCCCAAGGGCTTGAGCCTACCTGAAGCGATGATTTTAGGGCAGAAATACTCCTTATATAGTTTCTTCTCCTGACTTTCGGGAACGCCGCACCACTTGAGGAACTCAACGATGACTTTGGATGAATACTTGCCCGCCTGTCCTTCGATATCGGGGATGCTGTCGAAATTCTCGACAACACGTCTCACCTGCAATCCCTTTTCAGGATTCTTTCCCCAGAAGAACGCCTCCAAGTCTGTCAGACCGCCTCTGCGAGCCTCGCGAAGCGTCTTGTTGACCAAGAAGAGTACCATCGCCTTCTTGTCGTGGCGGTGGTATTCGTTTTTCAGGAATTCATCAAAGGACTTTGCCGTTTTCTGGCGCTCCTCCATTTCACTTCTCGGCAGCTCCTGATTGTCCGAGGTATATTGCGTAACATACCCTATTGTTTGGCGCAGCTCTTCGCAGGAACTCTCGAAAATCTGCCGCAACAGGACAACATCTTCGCGAACCTCCGCTTCATGCTCTATCATCTGAACGCATAGGGCAAGATTGGCGGTTGCCGAAACAAACAGCGTCTCTATGGCATTGTAGAGGTCTCCCACGGCGGAGGGATATGATTCAAGCCCGAGCATGTCGGGGGTGAACTCTTTTGCACAAAAGGCGGACTTCTCAAACACCGATGGCGGCTCCACGCCCTCGGGCAGTTGGCTGTGGTCTCTGGGAGTGCTCCACTTGAATTCCTTCTTCAGCCCTGCCAAGGTTGAACTCAGTTTTCCGAACAACTTCTTCGCCGTCTCGAAGCATTTGTTGTTGTCTGTGGCAAACAGGCGGATGAAATCAACGGAAAACTTTGTCAAAGCCCTGCCTTCTTGGTTCACCCTACATTGGTACTTCTTCACTTGCTCCATCTGCTGCTCTACATCGTACATGTTGCGACGCCTACATCGGATGCCTTCGATGAACCGTTCTGTTGTGAGCTTTTCCAGTGCCGTTATCACCTTTTCAAGCCCTGTAAGGTCGTGTTCTACAATTGTGGTTACTATCATAGTCGATTATTTTAGTTTTACCTCCATCCCTTCAAAAACCATGCCAAACCCACTTGGACTCAAGTTTTTATAACTCCTGTCAGTTTTTGTCAGAAACGTGTCAATCACCCACCATCGTGACAGATGACAGATGACAGTTTCTATATGAGCACCCAACCCCCATATTGAGAGATATTATAAAGGAACTATTTATTAATTATATATACTATTATTTATAAATATATACTTCTTTTTTATAATATATCTATCAATTATTATAAGAACATCGCCCCCCACCACCCTTATATAAAACTGTCATCTGTCATCTGTCATAAAAACACTATCGCACTATATAAAAAATCACAAATCAGTGAACTTTTTCCGTATTTTACTTTGTCATTAACTGATTTGTTCGTACATTTGCGCTCAACGATATAGGCTATGATTATCAAAAGCGAAAAGGAATATCAAGACTACGAGGCACGTGCCGAGGCTTTGATGCAGCGCGGTACTGAACTGGGCGACATGGAACTGCTCTCGGACGAAGACAAGGCAGAATTCATGCAACTGAGCGAGGCTTTAGACGAATACGGCAGTGCCTATCATCCTCTGCCTGGGCAGATGAGTACTCTGCTCACCGATGCCATCATCACTCAGGTGAAAGCGAAGGGACTAAAGCAGAAGGATGCAGCCCGCATGATTGGTATCAGTTCCACTATGTTCAGCGATTTGATTCATGGTCGCCGTTCGTTGAATTTTGATGTCGCTCGCCGTATCCATAAGATACTTGGCGTGCCTGCTGACGTGGTGCTGGCATAAAGCGACTTTTCATAACATCTATAAGCAGCTCGGGGGGTATCCTCGGGCTGCTTTCTGTATAGTTTCTTTTTCGTGTTATTCTGCCCCCTCAAAAGCCCCTCTAAACGACTAAACGAACAGTCTCAAAACGGCCAAAATTTTCTTCATAAAATCTTCATTTTTCTTACAAAATAATTGCAAATTTACTTGCATAATTCAAAAAATTGTTGTATCTTTGTAGCGTAAAACAAAGGGTTAAAACACATGCACGTAAATGGTTGAAAATACTTAAGTAAAATGACTGAAAATAGTTAAGTAAAACACATACAAAAGGTATAGGAAAGGCTATCCGGATAGTTAATTAATATATTGTTAAACAACTAAATTTTATTTACATTATGGCTACTATTAAGTACAGAAAGCGGGAGTTTACTCCCAATCAGAACCAGCCTGGAATGACCCACTGCTGGTACGTAGAGAGTGTTATCGTGAACGAGCTTGACACCATTGAAATCAGTCGTCTCATCGAGGCGCGTACTGGGGTCAGAAGGTATGAGGCTCAGAGTGTGCTGGCTTCCTTCGTGGAACTCATCAACGAGGAGTGCAGCCAGTCCATGCGCATCAAGCTGACTGACGAGAAGGGACAGAAGTTCGTCTCCATCTATCCCAAGGTCAGCGGCTCCATCTCCGACAAGGAGGTTCAGGCCAATCCTCAGAAGTATGAGGGTCGTCAGACTGCCCTGGAGAGTGACCTGACAGCCGACATGCTGACTGTGACCCTGGCAGCTACTGTGGGTGTCAATGCCTCCAAGCAGTTCGCCAAGAACAGCCACATCGAGAAGGCTACAGCTCTGACCAACTCTGTTGCTGATGAGGACGAGGAAGGTGGTGCTTCTTCCATCCCTAATCAAGGAGGCGGGAACGGCGGCAATACCGGCGGCGGTGGTGACAACGGCGGCAACGGCGGTGACAACGGCGGTGGAGGTGGCAACCCAGGCGGGGATGCAGACTGAATTTAAGCGGGGCTCAATGCTCCGCTTAAATTTTAAAGGTGAAAGATTGAAAAGTTGAAAAGGTAAAAAAGGCTACACCCTATAACTAAGCGAAAGAACTAATTCTAAATTATGAATTGTAAATTATGAATTATAAGAGTTAATTTATTTGTAATAGTTTTGTTTTTTGAATTAAGCTTTGTATCTTTGTGGTCGAGATAGCGATAATGGCATTAGAACGGAGCATGACTCTTCAACAATATATTGAGCAGAACATCATTCCTCGGTACGACGGTTTCGACAAGGCTCATCAGCGCGACCACGTCGCGATGGTGATTCGCCAAAGTATGGAGCTGGCTGAGAAGTTAGATGTCAACCCCGATATGGTCTATGTCATTGCTGCCTACCACGACACAGGGCTTTGTGAAGGCCGTGAACATCACCATGAGGTATCTGCCAGGATTATCCGTGCCGACCAAACCTTGCGGCAATGGTTCACGGAGGAGCAAATAGACATCATGGCTGACGCTGCTGAAGACCATCGTGCTTCGTCCGACCACGAACCGCGCACTATCTATGGTCGCATCGTTGCTGAGGCAGACCGTTTCATTGATGCGGACACCATCATACGCAGAACCATCATGTATGGCGAAGAGCACTACCCTACTCTCGGTCGTGAGGAGCAGTTCCAGCGCATGGTGTCGCACCTGCGTGAGAAATACGGACGCAATGGCTACCTTCGTCTGTGGTTCCAGGATTCCCCGAATGCTCAGCGCCTCAGGGAACTACAGGACATCATTGACGACGAAGCAGCATTGAAACTGATTTTTAAGAAGTTAAAGGGAAGTTAAAAGGAAGTTAAAGAGAAGTTAAAGGGAATGGAAGTGTAGTTAAATGGAATGGAAAGGAAGTTAAAATGAGAGTTAAAGTGGACTATAATAATGACATAGGCAGGATGCTGCTGGTGATGGTCCTTTGCCTTTTGTGCCCGCTGCAAGGACTGCATGCGGATAAGACGGAAAAGAAACTGACTGGTACTGTGATAAGGTCGGACGAGAATTCGCGCTCGTGGATTGGTCTGGACTTGGGCACGCCTCATGTCATCAACCGCGTGGGATGGTGCCCGAACGATGAGGAGTTGAGTGTGGTGCTGGGGCTTTTCGAGGGCTCGAACCGCGAGGACTTCATGGATGCCATTCCCCTGTATATGATAAAGGAAGAAGGGATTGTAGGCCAGTTCTCGTACAACGATGTGCACGTCACTCGCGGCTTCCGCTATGTCCGTTGGTGCGCTCCGGCTGACAGCGATAGCGACATTGCCAAAGTGGAGTTCTACGGCTATGAAGGCGCAGGCAGTGACTACCGCTTCTATCAGCTGACGAATCTCCCCACCCTATCCTACCACACCTATAGCGGACAGGAACCGTACGACAAGGTCCATGAGCTGGAGTCCGAGATGTGTATCATCTACGACGACGGAACACGTATTCAGGAGTACCCGATACTGGTCCGTGAGCGCGGAAACGGTTCCCGCTATGAACTCTTCAAGAAGCGCCCCTATCGCGTGAAGTTCAACGACGGAAAGTCCCACCACATGCTCAAGGGCTCGCCGCTGGAAAGTCCGGCAAAGGCAAAGAAGTGGACACTAATTCCCAACTGGCGCGACAAGAGCCTGATGCGCAACAACATCGCCTTCGAGATGAGCCGCAGGTTGGGGGTTCGCTATACGCCTTGGATTCAAAACGTTGACGTTATTGTGAACGGAGAGTACAAGGGCAACTACCAGCTTTGCGACCAGGTTACGGTGGACCGAGGCCGTGTGGATATCACCGAAATGGAGCCTTGGGATATCGATGATGAGGGCATCACGGGCGGATATCTGCTGGAGATTACCAGTGCTGGAGGCGAGACCTACCACTTCAGCAGCAGTCAGGGAGGCATTCCCGTCGATGTCAAGTCGCCCGATGCGGACGATATCGTCTCCGAGCAGTTCAACTACATCCGGGGTGCGTTCAACGATATGGAATCCCGTCTCTGGGCATCCAACTATCAGCATCCCGAAAAAGGCTATCGCACCAAACTCGACGTGGAGAGTTTCCTGCGTCATTTCCTGGTGGGCGAGTTCTCAGGGAACAACGATGCCATGTGGAGCCTCTATCTCTACAAGGAGCGAGGCGACGACCTCTTCCACTTCGGGCCTGTCTGGGATTTCGACCTGTCGATGGACAACGACCGGCGCACCTATCCTGCCAACGGGAAGCCGGACTGGCTCTTCAACTATGGTTCTGCAGTCAATGGCATACGGAACTTTGTGACCCGCATCCTCTCCGACCCATACGCCACCGAGACGCTTGGCTCCATCTGGAAAAAGATGCGCGACAGCGGCTCGTTCAGCGAGGACAGCCTCTGGGCTTTCGTGGACAGTCTGGGCACCGTGATGGACGAGTCGCAGAAGCTGAATTTCACCCGCTGGGACAATCTGGGCGAGCTGCTCACCCTACAGCAGTTTGCACCGGGTACCTATCAGGGCGAACTCGACATCATCAAGAACTACCTGAGCGAACGCATACGCTGGATAGACAAGAAACTGGGGTATAAGGAGTATGACGACGATGTCGTTCCGACTGATACGCTGCTCCTCATCAACTCGCCAGAGGACCTTCTGGCCTTCCAGCGGGCTGTGAACTACTATGGTCTTACAGGCCTGAACGGACGCATCGGGAAAGACCTGGACCTCAGCTCTGTCAAATCCAAAATAGAACCCATCGGCACTATCGGCAACCCGTATGTGGGATGCTTCGACGGACAAGGCCACACCATCTCGGGCTTGACGATAGCAGTAAGTAGCGACTATGTGGGACTCTTCGGCGTGGTAAGCGGCGGTGCCATCATCAAGAACTTCGTGCTCGACGAGACCTGCTCCATCCGAGGCAATTCCTACGTCGGCATCATCGGCGGCTCCAACGGAAGTGGTACGGTGACGATGGAATGCCTGGGCAATGAGGGCTCCGTGACGGCAACAGACAGGAATGCGGGCGGTATCTTCGGATGCAACATGAGCGGAGCCGCTACGCCCACCTTCATCAACTGCTACGTTACGGGACCTGTGAAGGGCGCCCGTGAAAGCGGACAGTTCACCGGCTACGCAGCGGGCGGATATGCCTACAACTGCTATGCAAGCGGCACCATAGAGGGCTACTACTATCAGGATATGAGCGATACCATGCTTCGCGGCAGACCACAGTCCTACAATTGCTACTCCACCTATCCCGACAAATGTGCTACGGTTATCGATGCGACTCAGGTCTCCAGCGGAGAGCTGTGCTACCTGCTCAATCAGGGAAATGACGAAGAAGCGACCGTCTGGTATCAGACAATTGGGTTGGACGATTATCCTGTCTTCGACGCTTCACATGCTGAAGTCCTGCTTGCTGAAGACGGAACCTATTACAACGAAGACCTCGACGGCATTGAAACAATTCAAAATTCAAAATTCAAAATTCAAGATGCTGTCTATGACCTTAGCGGACGAAGGGTTTATTCAAGATTCAAGAAGGGTGTATATATATTGAATGGAAAGAAAATTATAAACTGACGATATATGAAAAAACTATTATTAACGGCCGCACTTATGGGATTGGCGATGTCGGCCGGCACAGTATGTGCGAGTGAGCCAACTATGACCGAATGGCACGACATGGAAGTGAACAACGTGAACCGTCTGCCTGTACATACAACGTTCTTCGCCTTTGAGAACGAGGCGTTGGCCCTGAAGGGTGATATGACGAAGTCGAAGCGCTTCCTGTCCCTGCACGGCAACTGGAAATTCAACTGGGTGGAGAATGCCGACCAGCGTCCTACGGATTTCTACAAGGTGGGCCTCGATGATTCTTCATGGGGAACAATGCCCGTGCCGGGTATGTGGGAACTGAATGGCTATGGTGATGCCGAGTACGTAAATTCAGGCTTTGCCTGGCGCGGACACTTCAACCAGAAGCCGCCTCAGGTTCCTACGAAGGATAATCACGTGGGCTCCTACCGCCGTTCGTTCCGCATCCCTGCTGACTGGATTGGCAAGCAGGTAGTGGCCCGCTTCGGCTCTGTCACCTCTTGTATATACCTCTATGTGAATGGTCAGTATGTCGGCTATTCAGAGGACTCAAAAGTTGCTACGGAATTCGACATCACGCCCTTCGTGAAGGCTGGTGAGGAGAACCTGATTGCCTTCCAGGTGTTCCGCTGGTGCGACGGCTCTTGGTGCGAGGACCAGGACTTCTGGCGCCTCACAGGTGTGGCTCGCGACAGCTATCTCTTTGCCCGAGACAGGGACAACTACGTCAGTGACCTTCGCATCAACGCCACACTCGATGACAATTACAAAAACGGCATATTGGGGCTGGAGACCAGCTTCTCGAACCGAGACTTCACAGTAGCTTTTGATTTGCTCGATGCACAGGGAAGGAAAGTAATGCCCTCAGGCGACATTGACACTTCTCCCGACATCAACGACTACAGCCGTCTTTTCAACCACGCCATGTTCGAGAACATCAAACAATGGACAGCCGAGACACCTTATCTCTATACGCTTGTGCTGAAGGTTTATCCAAAGACAGGTACAAAGAAGGGCGTCAATGTGTATGCAAATGAGCCTGTTGATGTTATCACGCAAAAGGTTGGCTTCCGCACCGTGGAAATCAAGAACGCCCAGTTGTTGGTGAATGGCAAGCCTGTACTCATCAAGGGTGCTGACCGACACGAGCTCGACCCCGATGGAGGCTATGTGGTGAGCCGTGAACGTATGATTCAGGACATACAGATTATGAAACGCCTGAACATCAACGCCGTCCGTACCTGCCACTATCCCGACGACCCCGTATGGTACGACCTGTGCGACGAGTACGGCCTCTATATGACTGCCGAGGCCAATCAGGAGAGTCACGGCTTCGGCTACGGCAAGGATGCAGAGGCTAAGAAGCCCCTCTTTGCCAAACAGATACTGGAGCGCAACCAGAACAACGTCCGTTCACACTTCAACCATCCTGCCATCATCGTTTGGTCACTTGGCAACGAGACCGTCAACGGCCCGAACTTCGAAGCTGCCTACGACTGGGTGAAAGCCGAGGACAAGAGCCGTCCCTGCCAATGGGAACAGGCTCATCGTGAAGGCCGCAACACAGATATCTTCTGCCCGATGTACTACACGCCTTGGTCGTGCGAGGCATATTGTAAGGACGACAACTTCCAGAAACCCCTCATCCAATGTGAGTACAACCACACAATGGGTAATTCCAGCGGCGGACTGAAAGAGTACTGGGAACTCATCCGCAAATATCCGAAGTATCAGGGCGGCTACATCTGGGACTATGTGGACCAGGCGCTCCATCGCAAGCCAAACAGCAAGATGCTCACGGCTTCCCTCGACGAGCTGAACAAAGTGGCGAATCTCCCCTATCCCGAGCTCAACAAGATTGACTACACCTATGGTGGCGACTACAACCGCTACGACCCCTCGGACAACAACTTCAACTGCAATGGCATTATTGGTCCGGACCGTCAGCTGAATCCCCATGCCTACGAGGTTGCCTATCAGTATCAGAACATCTGGGCAAAGGCAAAGGGCAAGCTTGCTGAGACAAAGACAATTGAGGTCTATAACGAGAACTTCTTCCGTGACCTGAAGGGCTATCAGCTTGACTGGCAGATTATGGCCGACGGCAACCTCGTTCAGCAAGGCACGATAGCCGATTTGGACGTGGAACCCCAGCAGACAAAGCCCTACACCATTCCCTTCAACACAGAGAATATTACGGACAATGCAGCCGAAATCCTGCTCAACATCCGCTTCAGACTGAAGGCCGACGAGCCGCTCATGAAGAAAGGTCAGATGGTGGCTTACAACCAGTTACCCATCCGGGAATACGGCCATAAGTGCTGCGACTTTGAGGAGCAGACCGTGCAGACGCCCAACTCCAAGATTAAGGTAACAGACAAGAAAGGCTCCGACGCCATCATCGTCTCGAATGCCAACTTTACCGTCAAATTCAATCGCCAGACAGGCCTCCTGAGCGGCTATACTGTCCTCGGCAACAACCTCTTGGGCGAAGGCGGAACGCTGCGTCCAAACTTCTGGCGAGCCGTTACTGACAACGACATGGGTGCAGAGTTGCATAAAAGCATGAGTGCTTGGCGCAATCCGGAGATGAAACTTGTGTCGCTTACTGCCGAGAAAGCCAAGAAGCAGAACCAGGTAGTGGTGAAAGCCACTTACGATATGCCAGGCGTAAAGCCACAACTCACTATGAATTATGTTATCATCGAGGGCGGTTCCATCCACGTGTTCGAGAAGATGACCACTACGGCTGGTGCTGAGGTCAGCGACATGTTCCGCTTTGGCGTCGTGATGGATATGCCCTACAACTACGACCAGAGCGTGTACTATGGCCGTGGTCCCATCGAGAACTACGCCGACCGCAAGGAATGCATGTTCATAAGTAAGTACGGACAGACTGCAGACGAGCAGTTCTTCCCCTATATCCGTCCGCAAGAGACAGGCACGAAGACCGACATCCGCTGGTGGCGTCAGACCAACCAGGCGGGCTTCGGACTCCGCATTCAGTCGTGCGAACCTTTCACGGCATCTGCCCTGCATTATAACATTATGGACCTCGACGAAGGGCAGGAGAAGGCTCAGCGCCACTCTCCGCAGGTGCCCAAGTCGAAATACACCGAGCTGTCGTTAGATATGTTGCAGACAGGCGTTGGCGGCATCAACTCGTGGAACAAAGATGCCCAGGCCCTGCCTCAGTATCGTGTAAAGTACCAGGACCGTCAGTTCAAGTTCTGGCTGATACCAAGCCGGTAGAACGGTGAAAAAGTAAAAAGGTGAAAAATTGAAAAATTATGAATGTATTGCCGTCGTGTAGAGGTCTTGTTCACCTTTCACGGCGGCAAGTTCTTTCAGCAGGACAGCATATTTCCTGGCAACAGCTTCCGCAAAGCGACAACCCTTATCGGCTGAGGCGAGATGTGGGTTGCCAATGCCTGTGTCGCTTGTGACACGTGTCCAGTGACGCGGTAGCCAAGCGGTTTTCTCGCGTAGACTCTGCAGGGCGAAAGGGTTGGCCTGACCGGGACCTGCTTCGCTGAGATTGACCAGTTCCGGGTGGTAGTGCATCATGACGGAAGTCTCCAACTCGTCGGCATGATCGCCCGGTTCGTCGAACCACTCTTTGGCGGGTAGGACGGCGAACCATTCGCTAGTAAGAATGAAAAAGTCGGGATAATCCACAGCCAGGTCGCGAATCATGCTCTTGAAGGTGTTTCCCCCGTGTCCGTTGATGATAAGCAATTTACGGAATCCCTGATGATGGAGCGAGGCCACCGTGTCGGCAAGGATGGCACGCTGGGTGTCATAGCGGTAGTGGATGCAGAACTTCAAGTCGCGCTGACCAGGGTTCTGTGCCCCCATCGCCACAGGCGGCAGCACCATGACACGAACACCGTACTCATCAAAGGCATATTGTGCGGCATTGACTGCAACATCGTGAGCCAGAATTGCATCGGTGAGATAAGGGAGGTGCAGGTTGTGGGGTTCAGTTGCACCCCAAGGCAGGATGACCACATTGTAGTCAAGAGGGCGAGTTACACCGTAGGCTGATATACTCAAGTCAAATTCGCGTTTCATAATATTGAGTTTATTTCTTTGTCTTGGTTTTGTGAAGAATCTTGCGAATCTTCCGTAGGTAGGCGTCGGCATACTGGCGCATACCAAGGTCGTTAGGGTGAAGTCCCTCTACCATCGATTCCTGAGTAAAGCCTAATTCATCGTGGTTCAGATAGAAGAGATTCTTTATCCCCTGTTTCAGCATGTGTTTGTAGGCACGCTGCTGTTCCTTGTTGGAGTTAGCGTACCAATCCACGTTCTGCTGTGAACTGGTGCCGTTGGCATAGTTGTGCTCCACCAGCAGGATGGGTGCCTGGCTCTTCTCGCGCAAGATTGAAACACCCTTCAGCAGACGGTCGTATATCAGTTCCGTGCGTTCCGTAGCCATGTTGGGCAGACAGTCAATGACGAATAGCTTCGCATCTATTTCCGCCAGGAAACCGAACATCTCCTCCTCCAACTGACCATTACCTGAGAAGCCCAGGTTGATGACGGGATAGCCTGACTCGCGGTGTACGATATTAGTCCAGGCCATACCTGTCCGAGAGGCACATGCACCCTGTGCAATGGATGTGCCATAAACCACGATGGGCTTATCTGCAGAAGCCGGGATGAAGCGCAACTCATGGTCTTCAGGCACACCAATCTCCATCCACGCCACTTCGTTGTATAAGGGCAGGAACAGTTCGAAATCGTAGCCACGGTCCTCGCCCGTAAAGTAGGTCAGATCCTTGAATTCGTAGTTGATGGTGTCCTTGAACGAGAGGTTGAACTTGCTGGCACACCAACGTAGTACTCCATTGGCATCTGTGGCATAGAGGTCAACGCCAGAGACACCTGTCGTGGGCATGTGGAACATGTTCAGACCGCCCGTAACCTTGTATCGCACCTTCACGCTTGGTGCATTAGTGTGGAAACATACCGACAATCCGGCAGATTGCTTGGAGAGCCTCCATACCGCTCCGCGCACCTTGCTCTCTGCTCTTGGTGTTAGACGGTGATATCCGTCCTTCAACTCGCTGTTCCACCAGCGGCCATGTATCATGTTCTCGCCCTGTTCCAACGGGTTCATCCACTTGGTTTGTGCCGCTAACGAAAGCAGACACCACATACATATAAAAATCGATAACGTCCTTTTCATCATATTATATTATAAGAATTCCACGGATTATCATCGTAAGTCTTCGACGTTGATGTTGTCCTTGTCATTGTAGTCCAGGTTCTCGCCTGCCATGCCCCAGATGAAGGTGTAATAGTAGGTGGCGCTGGCGCAATGGATGCTCCATTCGGGCGACATGATGGCCTGCTCGTTCTTGAGCCATACCACACGGGTCTCCTGAGGCTCGCCCATCAAATGCGTAATCTGCTGGTCCTCGGGAAGATTAAAGTAGTAGTAAGCCTCGATGCGGCGACCGTGGGTATGAGGCGGCATGGTGTTCCATACGCTACCCTCCTGTAGCTGCGTCAAGCCCATCTGCAACTGGCAGGGACCTTCCTCCAGGGCAGTGTTCACAATCAGCTGATTGATGGTGCGCATGTTGCACTCGGCTTTTGTACCAAGAGGCTTCTCCGGGGTACCGACAATCACAGCCTTCAGGCTCTGCACCTTCCCATTCTTACGTCCGTCGAGCGTTACCCACTGGGTCTTATAGTGCTGATGGGCTGTGGCGCTATTAAGATAGAACTTGGCAGGCTTCTGGGGGTCTTTCGAGCGGAAGATGACCTCCTTGTTAGAGTCAATGTCCTTGCCGTTCTTGTCCTTACCAAGCCAGCCACGACCCACGTACAGCGCCTCGCTGTAGCCTAAGGGATACTCTTGGCCATCGACGATTACCACACCATCGCCTCCGGTATTGATGATACCAAGCTCGCGGTTACGCATAAAATAGTCGGCACGCAACTGGGGATGCGTCTCCAGCTTCAAGTCCTTGGAGACAGGCATGGCACCTCCGAAGATAAAGCGGTCGTAGTACGAATAGGTGAGGTTAATCTCGTCTGGAGCCATCACTTTCTCCATCACGAAGCGGTCGCGAAGGGTCTGCGTGTCGTAGTGCTTCACATCCTCTGGGTGACAAGCGGTCTGGAAATGGACGTGTTGGGAAGAGAAGAATTGGGAATTATCAATGCGGAGATTTCCCAGACGTTGAGCGCTGACTGTCATCGCGGTGAGAGCGAGCGCAAGAGATAAGATAGTTTTTTTCATGTTGCAGGATTCTATTTATGATTATTTTTGTTCTGTAGCAGCCTTCTCATCTGCAATAATGCGCCGACGATTGATGAACATCATCACGACCGTGACGCTGGTGAGAATCCCCATTCCTACATACTCCAAGCTCTTGCACGCACGGAAGATAACCCATCCAATCAGAGAAGAGCAGAAGTCCAAGGCACCGGCGAGGAAGCCGTCGGGAACATGTGCTGCAGCATCTTGCGTGGCGGCATAGACAGAGTTGGCGGCATCCGTGAAATCGGTACTCATATCTGTCACAAAATACAGGCCTACAATGAGGGCTACGAGACCGATGATGAAGGTCTTGACAACATTGTTCTTCGTGATGGGCAGCACCACAGGGAAGAGGTAGAACATGCCTGCCAACGAAGCCAAAGGCAAGAACTGGTTACCTGGCAGAACTACTGCGAGGAACAGGACAGTAGGAATCAGCAAGAGGCTGACTACCAACGTCGTAGGATGACCGATTACCAGTGCAGGGCTCATACCAATATGTACCTTCTTGCCATTGAACTTCTTCTCAACCACTTCCTTCGTCTTTTGACTGATGGGCATCAAGCCATCAATAAAGAGCTTGGTGATGCGGGGAATGAGTTCCATGACGGCACCCATGATGACGCCTAATGAGAGAATCGTCTTTGCGGCATCGCTGTTCCACTCCTTCACGCTGAGGGCACCGATGAGCGCGCCGACAATGACGCCAAGAATCAACGGTTCACCCAGTACGCCGAACTTCTTCTTCAGACCTTCGGCATCAATATCGAGTTTCGAGAAGCCTGGAATCCTGTCCAGCAGCCAGTTAATGACCAAGGCGAAAGGTACAAAGCTCTGACAGAACGGCTGAGGGATACTAATGCCATCCAGGGCATAATGCTTCTGGAACTTCTCTGCCGTGAGGTCTGCCATAACGAGGGTAAACATATAGCAGACAATGGCAGCGAAGTAGCCCAATGCAAGGCTTTCGCCCATCACGAAATACACCACTGCACCGATGAAGGCATAGTGCCAATAGTTCCACAGGTCAATGTTCACAGTGCGCGTGGTCTTCGTGATGACCATGAGGAAGTTAACGCCTAAGCAAATGGGAATGATGAGTGCTCCCACGGCTGTGTTATAAGCCACAGCAGCCGCTGCAGGCCAACCCATATCGAAGATGCCAAGCTGGAGGTCGTAGATATCCGATATGCTTTTCAGCGGACCGTTGAAGTTGGTCGTTAGCAACGCAGTGACGATTCCAAGTCCCACGAAACCTACACCAACATAGAGACCCGACTTCAGGGACTTTCCGAACTTTAGCCCGATGCAAAGCCCGATGATAGTAAAGAGAATAGGCATCATCACCGATGCCCCTAAACTGATGATATAGCTGAATACTTGTTCCATCATTTCGGTTGTTTTCCAATGTAAGCCAGAATGCCACCATCCACATAAAGGATGTGTCCATTGACGGCATCAGATGCATGAGAAGCCAAGAACACGGCTGGGCCACCTATTTCAGTTGGGTCAAGCCAACGGCCAGCAGGTGTCTTGGCACAAATGAAGGCATCAAAGGGATGACGACTGCCATCGTCCTGACGCTCACGGAGCGGAGCCGTTTGTGGTGTGGCAACGTAGCCCGGACCGATGCCGTTGCACTGGATGTTGTATTCTCCGTACTCCGAGCAGATGTTACGGGTCAACATCTTCAGGCCTCCCTTGGCTGCCGCGTAGGCGCTGACTGTCTCACGTCCCAACTCTGACATCATCGAGCAGACGTTGATAATCTTACCTTCGCGGCGTTCCATCATCTCGGGGATAACAGCAGAGGAGCAGATGAACGGTCCAACGAGGTCGATGTCGATAACCTGCTGGAACTCCTCGCGTTTCATCTCGTGCATGGGAATGCGCTTGATGATGCCGGCATTGTTCACGAGGATGTCTATCTGCCCCACTTCCTGATGAATCCTTTCTACGAGCGTCTTCACCGCCTGCTCATCGGTCACGTCGCAGACGTAGCCCTTCGCGTTCGTGATGCCGGCCTCCCTGTAGTTATCATATCCTCGCTGCAACGCCTCTTCGCTGCGGCAGTTGAAGATGATGGTCTTTGCACCAGCTTCCACGAAAGCCTTCGCAATATTAAACCCGATGCCATAGCAGGCACCCGTAACCCAGGCATTCTTGCCCTCTAAAGAAAAGATATTTGTCATAGTCCTATGTTTTGTTTGAGAAAAGAATAATTCGTTGTTTATTGTTTGGTATTCAGGCGGATGACGCGGATGCCGGTTTGGGTGGTGTGCTCCTGCATGTAGTCGTAGAGTGTCATGGGTTCCAAGACGACTTTCTTGTGGATGCTGCTGGCGTTGAGCAGGTGGAGTTTGCCGTCCTTGCCCCAGACTGCCAAGCCAACATGGGCGATGTCGAGACCTGCCCTATTCGTCGTGATGGCAAGGATGTCGCCATCGTGAATGCAGTTGAGCACATCGCGGCTGTCCCCTACCCTTTCCTTCGGTATGTAGCGGACGGTGGCACCAGAGACGCGCTTCTCCATCTCGGCTATCAGGCGACGCTCCTCCATATCGACCTTGAGCAAGGGATAGGAATTTGGATGGCTGCTCATGTAGGTGAGGCTGAGCTTCATGGGGACGGTGATGCTGCGGTCGGCCTCAATCTCGCGAACCAGTCCTTGCCGCGTTGCCGACTGAATCCATTGGCTGAAGTAGTGGTTGCGGCTGCTGTAGCCGTTGATTTTCCCATTGTCGTAGCGCAACATCCGCAGCCATTTGAGGTAGTCCTCCCACCGCTTGCTGCCGTGGCTCGTGGTGAGCGCCAGGGCACAGACGTTCTCGACAAGCGTGGTGCAGTCAAGGCTCTGCAGGTTGATGGCCAGCTGCTCGTCTTTGCCGTTCACCTCCAGTGTCTGCCCCACGTAGGGTCGGTCCATCAGCTGGCGGGCGTAGAACAACATCAGAGACTTTTGACCCTTCGATGCTTCCTTTGCCCCGAGTTCCAACAGTTCTACGACACGGAGGCTGTCCTGACGGGTGTAGGTGGCAGGCTGAGCCTGCAAGTGAAAAGTGAAAAGTGAAAAGTGAAAAATGAGAAGAACTATCAAACGTTTCATAAAACTGGAGTTTAAA
Source organism: Bacteroidaceae bacterium (assembly GCA_024697945.1). Classification (GTDB taxonomy): domain Bacteria; phylum Bacteroidota; class Bacteroidia; order Bacteroidales; family Bacteroidaceae; genus Physcousia. Next base: position 23,966 of record JAILRU010000057.1, on the reverse strand, counting down.
CGGAAGTTAAAATGGAAGTTAATTTTTAACTTTCTTCCTCTGGAAGACGTACTAAGGCTGTTACGGCGAAGGTGACGAGGCAGAAGCCCATCACGGCGATGAAGAACTGGCTGTAGCCCATCTGGTCCGAAATCCAGCCGCTCACCATTCCCGGCAGCATGACGCCACCCAGGTACTGGAACGCCGTGCAGAACGAGAAGACTGAGGTACTGCGTTCGCCATGCGAGAAGCTGACAAGGTAGAGGGTGTAGGCCGTGAAGCCCAAGCCGTAGCCGAGCTGTTCGATAAAGACACAGGTGGCTATGAGCGACAGATTGTCCGAGCCGTAGATGCTCAGATAGACATAGACGATGTCGGGCAACGTGATGCACAGCACCAGCGGCCATAGCATCCGTCGCAGGCCGTACTTCGAGACAAGCCATCCGCCCACGATGCCGCCGCCAAGCAGTCCGATGACGCCCAGCGTGCCATAGACAAAGCCGTATTGTACGTCGGTCAGTCCCAGTCCGCCCTCCTCGACAGTTCGCTTTAAGAAGAGCGGTACAATCTTCGTCAAAAGTCCCTCCGGCAGGCGGAAGAGCAGGATGAAGAGCAAGGCTGTGATGAGGTACGGCTTGGAGAAGAAGACTTTCAATGTCAGGACAAAGTCCTGAAAGAATGAAGGTTGATGAATGAGCTCTTCACTCTTAACTTCTTCCACTTTGGGCAGCATCCTCCAGTGGTAGGCTCCGAGCATCATCATAAGGCCCGCGACAGCCAGGAACGTCACACTCCACGAGATGGGGATGGAGGCTCCACTCTCCTGCAGATAGCCTGCCAGCATGACCAATCCGCCCTGCCCCAGCACCATACCGATGCGGTAGAACGTGTTGCGGAGGCCTACGTAGAGCTCCTGGTCTTTGTTCGAGAGTCCGAGGATGTAGAAGCCGTCGGCACAGATGTCGTGTGTGGCGCTGCCGAAGGCGATGAGCATGAAAAGCGCCAGGGAGCATTGGAGCCAGAACTTCGTGGGCAGGGTGAAAGCAAGCAAGGCAAGTGCGGCTCCGATGAGCAGTTGCATGGCGAGAATCCACCAGCGCTTCGTCCGGATGCCGTCAACAATCGGGCTCCACAAGGGTTTGATGACCCAAGGCAGACCGAGCCACCCCGTATAGAGCGTTATCTGCGTGTCGCTCAGCCCCATCTCCTGATAGAGCACGAGGGACATCAGCATAACAGCCGCGTATGGCAGCGCCTCGCCCAAATAAAGCGTCGGAATCCAAGAAAGAGGCGTTCTATTTATCATTTACTATTGAACATTTATCATTGAACATTGCTTCTCCCCATAAAGGGGAAGTCAGAGGGGGGCTTTCTACCTAGCATTATGTACGATACTGTAGGCTGCGAGACGGTCGTAGCGGGCGCCTTGGCCACGATAATAGACCAGCACCTGGTACTCGTTCTCCGTCTCGAAGAAGCTGCCCATAGCGCGCGTCGTAAGTCCGTCCTGCTGGATGTATTCGTAGCTGTAATAGCCTTGCTTCAGCAGGATGGCGGCATGATATTCCTGATTGATTTCGTCGTACTCCATGCGGCAGTCGGGATTGAAGGTCTGACCCGTCCACTGGCCGCCCACATAGACATCGCCGCCATCCAAACGTGGGGTCTTCAGGAAGAAATGCACCACGACATACTCGGCCGTCGTGGCATCGTCGTAGTCGTCGGCACTACGCACGACATAGACGCCGTTCTGGTCCTCGGTATAGGTGTAGCTCCTGTCCGGCTGGGCTGCAAAGAGCGTGGCATGGTAATAAGGCTCGAACCACTCGATACGGTCCACTCCTGTTGCCGTACGATGCACGTCGAGGATTTCGAAGCGATGGTACTCGCTGCCGCCTGGGAAGATGAGCTGACGATTGTGCGTGAAATCTATCCCGTTAGGCCGACGGACGTTGGGAACAAGCGCCCCACTCCGCGTATCACCATCGGGAGAAGACTCAACCCTAAAGTCCCAGCGACGGTTCTGCATGATGGCGACCTTGAGCTCGCGTTGCGGGTCAACAACGGGGAGCGAACCGAAGCCAACGCCAAGCGTCATCTGCTGGTGGCTGCTGTTGAAGTCGATGTCGGTGTTGCTGCTGAGCTGTACGTTGATGCCTGCAGTCTTCTCGTAGATGCAGAAGCATGCCTCGAGCACAGGATTGTCTTCTTCATCCTCTTCATAGATGCGCAGGCGATAGTTGCCGCTCAAGCGGAGACGTAGCTGTCTGTTGGGGACGTTCAGGCGATAATGCGTATAGATTTGCGTCGTGTTGAAACTCTTCTCGAAGTCCTCTATGAGCTGGTCGTTGAGTCCCTCGAGGAAGTCACTCTCGAAAATGCCGTCGGTGGGTTGCCAGTCCCAGTCGCAATGGTCAACGTGATACCTGTAGCGCTTGTAGTCGTGGCTCATCTCGTCCCATTCGATGACGAGATGCTGTCGGCCTCCGAGGGCCATATAGGGCGGCAACGTCGGGTCATCATCGACGGTCAAGGTCAGCGTCCGCACATTCCCTCCGAAGATTTGTTGGGGCTGAGCTTGAAGAGTGAAAAGTGAAGAGTGAAGAACAAACAATGGCAAAAGGATGGTTCTGAGGATGTTGTTCTCTCCTTTGGAGGTGGTGTCAGAGGAGGCTTTGTCCTCGCCCTTCAACACTGGCAGTTGCCAATGGAACTTGACAGCCAAAATGCGAATGAGGATGACGCTGAAGGAGCTGAGCATAGCGCTGATTTCCACGCTTAGCCCCAGCTGCAGACAAACGACGTACGCCACACCTCCTGCCACACAGGCAAGGGCATAGATTTCGCCACGGAAGATGAGCGGCACATCGTTCATAAGAACATCACGGATGATACCACCACCAGCACCCGTAACGGTTCCCATCGTGATGGCTACCCAGAACGGATGTCCCAAGGCAAGCGTCTTCTCGATGCCGATGACATTGAAAAGCGCGAGACCTATGGTGTCGAATATGAACCAGGTGTAGGTGTGATGGATGATGTACTTGCCAAACATACCCACCGCCAAGACCGCCAAGGCGCAGCAGATGAAGTAGCTGCCGTTCGTCATCCAAAAGGGATTGAGGCCAAGCATGAGGTCTCGAATCGTTCCGCCCCCGATAGCTGTGGCCATACCAACAATCCAGGCACCAAAAATGTCGAATTGCTTGGTGCTGGACAGACGTACACCTGAGATAGCAAAGGCAAATGTGCCTATGAACTCAATGATGATGAACGTGACGGGCAGACGCAACGTGTCGCCCATGTCCTGCAAAAGGTTAAAAATTGAAAAGTTGAAAAGGTAAAACATTAACTTATTACCTCATTAACCATTAACTCTTTAACTCTTTAACCCTCAACAAGTCCGACCTTTACCCATTCGTCGAGCAGCGCCTGAGCATCGTGCTTGGCAGTCTCGGCATCCACTTCGTACTCCCCTTGCAACAGGGAAGCCAGAGTGTCGGCTGTGAAGTCCTTATCTGTGATGTTCTTCCAGAGGTAAGCTGCCGATTCGTTAAGGCTGATGACTTTGTTGAAGTCGATGTTCTCTTTACCATAAGCCACGATAATGTTCTCGCCACACACTTGGCGAAGTTCAAATCCTTTCTTTATTTTCATTTCTTATTTACTATTTAATCATTTAACATTTAAATACTTACTATTTACAGGCTAAACAACCGCTTTATATACGAACAACAGGTAGCGTCTGATGGGTCTAAGCCTGCGCCACAACTTGATTCGGCAGATGAGCTTCGGGTCGTCAGCTGAAATGGTGCGATTGGGACGAATGTACTGCGTCACTACCCCACTCACATCTTGTATCTGGCAATATTCCACTCCGCGGACGTTTCCATCGCCCTGCAACGTGAGATGGTCGCCTTGTTTCTCGATGATGCGATGCAGGACATAGTGGCCTGGAGCAATCTGTGCAAGGACAGCATCTCCAACATCATAGGTGTCACGCTTCTCGAGGAAAACACGGTCGCGGGTATGCTCTATGAAGGGACGCATACTGTAGCCCTTGACGTAGATAGCGTAGGGCTTCCCTTCGCGCAACATCTGTGACACCTCGCTCAACCATGCATCATTGGGCAGTTCGTGCCGCGGCTGATTGGAAACCAAGCCGTTGCGCTTCTGGTATCGTTTGCGCCAAGGGGTCAGCAATACCCGCATCAAGAGTTTTATTGCACTTTTCACTTTCTTATCTCGCTACCGTATCATGACACAATATTGCAGCTTCTGCATTAGGCAGACAACCCAGTTCGTACATACCGACAAGGCGGATGATTTCGCCTATGCCGTCGCAAATGCCATTATAGACGCGCTTGTCCCACTTCATATTGCTCATTGCCGGAAGCAGGTTGCAGAAAGCCTGAATAGGATTGAGCTTGCGGATGCTGTTCTCGGGACGCTGTTGGATGCGGACTATACCACCTACGGGAGCCTGTATGTTGCGGTAACATGGTGTCTTACCACTCCAAGGACTGCCGAAGACAATGGCCTGACCATCGATGATACGTACCACTGGATTGTCGTCGTTCATGAGGTCGCAATCAGGGATGTTGTCGTACCAGAGTCGGGTATGCGTACTCTTGCCCGTCCCGCTGGGAGCTGTCATCAAGTAGCCTTTGCCGTCGCAACGAATCACGGAAGCATGCATGAGCATCGTCCCCATGCAGGCAGCAGCAAAGGCGTATGCCATCATCAGGGCATTGTTCAGTCCATAGTTGCGCTGCGACCACGTCTCGCCGAAGAGCGACACCTGACATACAGAGAAATCGGCATTACTACGCATACGGCTACAAAGCACGTCCCTGATGTCGTGAACAGCATACTGATAGCCGCCGTCCGCCATCCGACAGACGCCATGATTGCATCCTCCACAGTCAAACACACCAATCTCCTCGCCGTCCTCTTGCCATTCGAGACTGTCATCAACGGTCAACGAGAAGAGCAACTCGGCAGGCTTTTCTTCTAATCGGAACGGCTTGAACGAGGGGATGAGCCTGTCGTCGTTTGCCTCATCAACAAAACTGACAGCAAGGGCATGTCCCCCAACCTTGTAATAATATGTTTTCATGAATGATTTACGATGTACGATGTTGTTCTTCATCTTTCCTTCTTCCCTTTCTTCTTCTCTTTCTGCTTGTCTTTCTGTTTGTCTTTATCCGAAGAAGATTCGGGCATAACGGTGTCTTCAATATATTCCTCAGGCTTGAAGCGGAACTGACTCTGGTCAATCAGGAACAGACGCAGCTCCTTGCCCTGGACGTATCGTTTGTGCAGGGAGAGGTAACGGCGCTCCATTGGCTTACGCTTCACTCCAGAATAGACAGCCGGAATGAAGGGACCACCCTTGAAGTGAGACTCCACATATTGTTTCAGCTGAAGGGAATAGAGCTGGCGGTCCTTCAAAAAATGCGTTTTGTTCTCGATTGTGACGTTGTCAACAAGATGCATGTCTGTCATATAGATTGCCGAATCGACCAACGACATGCATACACCAATCATATAGACGGGCTTCTGTTTGACATGGTACTTCTTGGCTTCAAGAGGTCCAACGGCAGCCATGCAGAGCAAAGCGAAACAGATTATTACCTTTAGAGAATTACTCATTAATTATCCTATTTAATTTTTCGGGCACAAAGATATAAAAATTCCCCGAACCCACAAAGGATTCAGGGAACTTTCATTTAATCATTATGTCATTTCTTCATTCATCGTCCCCCCTGGAGGGGTCGGAGATGTTAGTTTTCATCCAGCTCAATCACATAGCTGACCTTGCGGCCGCTTGGCGTGATAGCCTTAATCCATAGCGTGCGGTCGGTACTCTGGTTGGCACCCTTCACCGCTTCTTCCCAGTCCTCGACGGTCTGCATCTTCTGGTCGTTTACCTGCAGGATGATGGTACCCTTGCCAGCTCCAGCAGTCTTCATCTTACCGTTTCGGATAGCATTGATAACCAAGCCGTAGTTGATGCCAAGCGCCTTCTGCTCCTCTTCGCTGATAGGCTTGAGGGAAACGCCCATCTGGTCGAGGTCAACTTCCTCCATCACCTTCGTCGTACCTTGAGTGTTGCGCAAAGTGACGTTGACTTTGTGTTCCTTCTTGCCACGTTTGTATGTGATATCCACTTTATCGCCCGGACGATGCTGAGCGATGGCCTCCTGCAGTTCTGACATCTTGGTGACATGTTTCCCGTCAAATTCGGTCACGACATCACCCTTTTGCAGACCTGCCTCTTCGGCAGCACTTGCATCGGTCACCTCATTGATATAGACACCTTCCACTACATCCAGATCGGGTTCGTTACCCTTTGCCTTCTCGCTGTCAATCCAGTTGGAGACATCGGACCCCTGAACACCAAGGACTGCGCGCTGGACGGTACCATAGACCTTGAGGTCAGCCACAACCTTGTTCATGATGCTCGTAGGAATAGCGAAGCCGTAGCCGCTATAGCTGCCCGTCTGGCTGTAGAGCATCGCATTGATGCCCACCAGTTCGCCCTTCTCATTGACAAGGGCACCACCGGAGTTGCCACTATTGATGGCAGCATCTGTCTGGATGAAACTCTCGATGCCGTTGGCTCCGAGTGAACGAGCCTTAGCGCTGACGATACCGGCTGTAACAGTACTTGTCAGGTTGAAAGGATTACCTACAGCCAGAACCCATTGACCGAGCTTCAAGTCGTCGCTATTGCCAATCTTGATGGCTGGCAAATCCTTTGCATCAATCTTGATGAGCGCCAGGTCTGTTGTAGCATCGCAACCGATGATGCGGCCCTTGAATTCACGATTGTCGTTGAGCTTCACCTCAATCTCGTCAGCCTCGCCAACAACATGATTGTTCGTCACGATGTAACCGTCTGCGGAGATAATCACGCCACTACCTGCGGCATGACGGTCCGGCTGTTTGTATTCACGTTGTTGGGGCTGCTGTCCACGACCTCCGAAGCCAAAGAAATCACCAAAGAAGTCGCTGAACGGGTCTTGTATCTGAACTCGCTGCGTCTTACCTGTCTGTGTTACCTTAATATATACGACAGACCCCACCGTACTCTCTGCAGCCGTAGTCAAATCGACTAGTCCTACGGGAGCTGCCACAGAAGCAGGCGTTGCTGCTGCAGATTGATTCATCACGGGTTCGCTGCTTGATGCAGTACTTCTTACAACTGCACCAGTAACTGCACTACTGCCCAATACAAGGGCAATTGCACCTAACCAATTCTTCGTTGTCTGATTCATAATGCTATTTTAATTAAATGATTTAAAGATTTACTATTTTGATATTATATTGTTCCATTGTCTTAGCGCTTGCAAAATTACATACATTTCTCAATATGTTGTTCATTTTCGGCTTCATTTTTCCTAATCTTTAACATGTGAGACCCCTTGATTAACGGTTGTTAAATTGTGAAGAGAATTTTTTCACATTCGTTTGCACTTTTTTCCGAAAGGATGTTCACACAAAACAAATAACAAAAAAAGTGCCAAAACAGAAAAAGCGGACGTTTTGATTGAATATGACCGATACTTACGCTCGAAAAACCCAAATAATTTTGGTTTTTGCTTGCTAAATTGTACCTTTGCAAAAACAAAGTCAAATAAAAATATCATGAGAGAAATACTATTGGAAATATTCAGAGGTGATTTGTTGAGAAAACGACTGCTGACCATTCTGTCAACTGTCTTACTATGCATGATAACCACACAAGCCCAGCGGGTTATTGACCTGAAGGGTTTGTGGCAGTTTGGTACGGGCGATGCCGAGCACTACGATGACCAGGTGCAGTTGCCAGGGTCCATGCTAACCAACGACAAAGGCGAAGACGTGGATATACACACGCAGTGGACAAGCTCGCTCTATGACTCCAGCTACTACTACAATCCCTATATGAAGCCCTATAGACAGAAAGGCCAGATGAAGTTTCCATTCTTCTTGACACCTAAGAAGCACTACGTGGGGAATGCGTGGTATAAGCGAACAGTCGATGTGCCGAAAGACTGGAACAACTGGAAGGTGACACTCTTCCTGGAACGTCCGCATATTGAGACAACTGTCTTTGTGAACGGTAAGGAAGTAGGACACCAGATGTCGCTTTCGACACCTCACAACTATGACGTGACGGAATACGTGAAGTATGGCGAACAAAACGTGATTGCTATTAAAATATATAATGGTATAGAGAACGTGTGCGTGGGACAGGACTCTCACAGCGTGACAGACCAGACCCAAGGTAATTGGAACGGCATTGTGGGTCGCATAGAGCTGCAGGCGCAACCCATCATCTGGCGAAAAAGAGTCATACCTCATCTGAAGGAGAAGAAGGTGGACATCATCATCAATGAACAGACCTATCACTTGGAATTAGGCGATGATGCCGAGCCGTGGGATGAGTTTCATCCGCAACTTTATACCCGCTCGGTAGATTATCAGGGCATGAAGATACCTGTGACCTTCGGACTGCGAGAGGTAACGATTGAGAGACGACAGTTCTACATCAACGGACATCCGATGTTTCTGCGAGGTACGGTGGAGAACTGCTGCTTCCCTGAGACAGGCTTTGCACCAATGGACGAAACGGAGTGGCTGCGAGTGTTCCGCAAATGTAAGGAATATGGACTGAATCACGTACGCTTCCACAGCTTCTGTCCGCCAGAAGCAACCTTTGCTGCAGCCGACAAGGTGGGTATCTACCTGCAACCAGAGGGCCCATCGTGGCCTAATCATGGTGTGAAACTGCGCAGCGGTCAGAGGATTGATGCGTATCTGCTGGAAGAATCGAAGCGCATCATCGATACCTATGGACACCATCCGTCGTTTGTAATGATGGCAGCAGGCAACGAACCTGCTGGTGACTGGGTGCCCTATTGTAATGACTGGGTAAGGCAAATGCACGAATACGATGCCACAAAGGTCTATTGCGGAGCCAGCGTAGGAGGCGGATGGGCATGGGATAGTGCCTCAGAGTACCATGTAAAGGCCGGTGCCCGCGGATTGGATTGGGACAAAAAAGCACCTCAGTCGGAAGATGACTACTATAACGGTATCATGCGTCCACGTAACTATAAGGGTGAGACGGATAATCAGTCGCCCATCATCGCCCATGAACAAGGACAATGGTGTGCTTTCCCCGATTTCAAGGAGATACCACAATATACAGGAGTTTACAAAGCCCGCAACTTCGAAATTTTCCGCGACCTGTTACGCGACAACGGCATGGAGCAAATGGCAGAAAAGTTCCTGATGGCGAGTGGGAAATTGCAGACGCTCTGTTATAAATATGAGATTGAACGTAACCTGCGAACGAAGGATTATGCCGGATTTCAGCTGCTGGCACTTAATGACTATAGTGGACAGGGTACAGCCCTCGTTGGGCCGCTGAATGTACATTGGGGCGAGAAAGGCTATGTCACAGCCAAAGAATGGAAAGAGTTCTGCAATCCCCTGGTGCTGTTGGCTCGTTTTCCTAAGTTCGTCTATACAAACGACGAGGAACTACGGGTACCTATCGAATGTATGAACGCCAGCAACAATGAGGTAAAAATTAAGAGCATGATTTATGAGGTGTGGCAGGATGACTCACGTCTTGTTGCATGTGATTCCGTACAGATAGGTACCATTGCCTTGGGTAAGAATTATGATATGGGGATTGTCAGCCTGGACCTTGACCAAATCAAAAAGCCATCCAAGATGACGCTACGTGCCCGTCTGGATGACCAGACACAAAACCATTGGGATTTCTGGGTTTATCCAAAGAGTCTGAGTAATCAGAACAATCAGAAAAAGTCGGTTTATATCGCAGATTCTCTTGATGACCAGGCGCTGAAGACTCTGAAGAAAGGCGGAATCGTGCTGCTTACAGCAGCAGGCAAGGTGACGCTGGGCAGCGACGTAGTGCAACACTATCTTCCCGTATTCTGGAACACGTCGTGGTTTAAGATGCGTCCGCCACATACAACGGGTGCATATATCAACAAGGAACATCCGCTGTTTAGGTACGGCTTCCCTACGGATGACTGGAGTAACCTGAACTGGTGGGAACTGCTGAACAGGGCACAGGTGATGAATCTGACAGAATTGCCTAAGGACTATCAATCTCCCATCCAGCCCATTGACACCTGGCATGTGAGCAGGAAGCTAGGAATGATGGTCGAAGCCCGTGTGATGAAAGGAAAACTACTGATGACCACAATGGACATCAGCAACGACCTGGAACATCGCATCGTGTCTCGCCAGATGCGCAAAGCAATCCTTGACTATATACAGAGTAGTGACTTCAATCCGTCGCTGGTGTTGGATGTTCAAACAATCCGCAACTTCTACACGAAGCAAGCACCAAAGGTCAGCATGTTTACAAAAGACTCTCCCGATGAACTTAAGCCCAAATTGTGAATAATTGAAAAAAAAACTGATTTTTCTTTGCAGCAATAGATAAATGTTCTATATTTGCACCGCGAATAGAATAAATGATGAACAATATACAATAGACAATAAACAAATAGATAAAGTACAAACCTAAACGACACGTATTTTTTATCATTCGTTATCTATTATGTATTAATAAATTATGGAAGCGAAAGAACCAATAGTCAAGCTCATAAAGGCGCTACTGGAAATAGATATACCCTTACAGCGACAACTGCTCATAGATTACATGATGGGCAGAAGAAGTCGACAAATAGAAGAATACGGATTGTCTGAGAAAGAGTCCTTTGGCATCGGCGAAACACACGATGAAGACTTCTGGTCAATGATTATCGATGCTGCCTACGAAGGCGGATTCCTCAAACAAATGGTCACGAAGAACAATGCCCTGACTCCCACTTCAGCAGGCAAGAAGTTTGCCAAGAAGCCCTCTTCGGTTCAGATTCCCGATGATGAATCAATCAATGAGAGCGAATCGGATGTACCCGAAATAGACTCCATCCTGGAGCAGGCTCAAAGGGACCGTGCAATTATAGGCCATTCCGTATCACCCCTTGCCAAGCAACAAATCAAACTCATAACCGCTGTTGACCGCCACATAGCCCTTGAAGACTTTGCCGAGAGCGAAGGTCTTGGACTTGACGAGGTGCTGGAAGACCTGGAGATGCTTGCAGAACAGAAAAGGCATTTGGACATCACATACTTCACGGACGAGGTGCTTGGTGCCGACTGTATGAACGAACTGTTGGATTACTTCGAAAATGCCAAGACCGACAACATGGTGGAGGCCATGAGGGAATATGGTGACACATATAAGGAAGAAGAACTCCGCCTTGCAAGAATTGTCTTTCGGATGAATAAAATTGGAAGTTATGCAAATACTTAAGTTTTGTCCTATTTTCAAGCCTACCCTATGGGGCTCTGAGACGTGGGTCGTCTCTGCTGTAAAAGGTTCGGAATCCATTGCCACAAACGGAATTGACAAGGGTCTGACATTGCCTGAAATAGTTGCACGTTATGGTGCAGGCTTTCTTGGAAAGAAGAATACAGAGAAGTTTGGTATGGATTTCCCTTTGCTCATAAAATTCATCGATGCGCGTCAAGACCTCTCTATCCAGGTTCATCCCGATGATGCACTCAGCGCTAAGCGCCACGGCAAAATGGGAAAGAACGAAATGTGGTATGTGGTCGATGCCGACCGCGGTAGTCAACTGATTGCCGGTTTCCGTCAGAAGATTGAGACCAGCGACTATGCCCAAAAGGTGGCTGACGGCAGTATTGAGGACGACCTGAATAAGGTCAATGTCAGTGAAGGGGATTGCTTCTATATCCCTGCAGGTCGTGTGCATGGTATCGGTGCCGGCATGGTGATTGCAGAGATTCAGCAGACAAGTGATGTAACCTATCGTATCTATGACTATCTGCGTCGTGACCGCGATGGGAACCTGCGTGAGCTACATACGGAACTTGCACTCGAGGCCATCAACTTCTTAGACATCACAACCGACCCGAAAGTAAGCTATACAGAAAGCCGTGACTCAATCGTCAGCCTTGTGGAGTGTCCCTTCTTCACCACAAACGAACTGAAACTCACGCAACCCTTCAAGCGCGACTATACAGGCATAGATAGCTTCCGCGTCTATATGTGCCTGAATGGACAATGCTGCTTCATCAGTCCCAGCGGACAGGGCATCTTCCTGCATCAAGGTGAGTCGCTCGTCGTTCCTGCCTGCATGAATGAACTAACCATCGTACCCGATGAAGGCGCCAAACTACTTGAAAGTTACGTAGAATAACATTTTCTTGCCAAAAAATTTGGCAGATAGAAAGAAAAAGTGTACCTTTGCAGCCGATTTATGCCGTAGAGGCTCGAAAAAGTGGGTCACGAGATGGCTCCGCCCCGCGGTCAAACCCGTTATAATAATTTAATAATAATGTACGCAATCGTAGAGATTAACGGTCAGCAGTTCCGTGTTGAAGAGGGTCAGAAGCTCTTCGTTCATCACATTGCCGATGCTGAAGCAGGCAATACTGTTGAATTTGAGAATGTGTTGTTGGTCGATAACGGCTCCATCACCGTGGGTACTCCCACCATTGAAGGCGCAAAGGTAACGGCCGAAGTTGTTTCACCCCTGGTAAAAGGCGACAAGGTGCTCGTCTTCCACAAGAAGCGTCGCAAGGGCTATCGTAAGCTCAACGGTCATCGCCAGCAGTTCACCGAACTGACTATCAAGGGTATCAACGCTTAATGTTTAACGCTAAAGACTGAACAAAAATGGCACATAAAAAAGGTGTAGGTAGTTCTAAGAACGGACGTGAGTCACACGCTCAACGATTGGGCGTCAAGATTTTCGGCGGAGAAAAGTGTGTTGCAGGCAACATCATCGTTCGCCAGCGCGGTACTCGCCATTATCCCGGCACTAATGTTGCTATGGGTAAGGACAACACCCTCTATGCTCTCGTAGATGGTACCGTACAGTTCAGGAAAGGTCGTCTCGACCGCAGTACTGTAAGTGTGGTTCCCGTTGCTGCTGAGGCATAAGGGCATGCGCTCATTTGAAACAGACAATCACAACTCAAATTAAGGTCCCCTCATGCTTTCAGCAGTGAGGGGACTATGTTTTTTAAGAGCACAATGAATAGTGGACATACCATAAAAGAATGGCTATTGGCAACAAGACCGTGGTCTTTCCCTGCCTCAACAATGCCTGTACTCGTGACAATAATGTTCCTATGGAGCCAAGGCCTTGAAGTATCATGGTGGCTTGGCCTCATGGCATTGGTGAATATCGTGCTTGTACATGCAGCAGGCAATGTCTGGAGTGATTATTTTGACTATCGCAAAGGTGTAGATGCTGCAGACACTTATGGTGTTCGCATCCTTACAGACAAGCAGTTCACGCCAAAGGAAGTGCTGGCTCTTTCCATAACGCTTCAGGTTCTTGCCGTTGCGATGGGCTTGCAGATGGTTTGGCTTACAGGTATCACTTTGCTTTGGTTCGGTTTGGCAGGTATAGCTTTGTCTTTGCTCTATCCGCCTTTGAAGTATGCAGCTATGGGCGACTTAGTCATCATGGCATGCTATGCCCTACTGCCCATGCTCGGCACCACATTCATCTGTTCTGGCAATATCGTGTCCGAAGTTCTTTGGCTTGCCGTTCCTGTGGGAAGCATCACCGTTGCCATCCTTCATGCCAACAACACACGCGACATAGAGACGGACGGACGTGCGAAGATTCGCACCTTCGCAATGTTGACGGGCCGACGTTTTGCAATTGGCATGTACGTCTTCGAGATTATTCTGCCATACCTTTGGCTCGCAGCAATAACCCTTTTAGGACTGGTTAGCCCTTGGACCTTGCTTACATTCATTACCCTTCCTATTGCACTTGCCAACTGCAAGAAGATGTTTTCCTACCACAAAGATGGTTTGGAGGCAATTGCAGGTTTAGACGAAGCAACAGCAAAGTTGCAACTTGCCTTCAGCTTGACACTTGTCATTGGATTGATTATTAAAGCTCTCATCAGTTGAAAATTGAAAGTTGAAATTCCATACACGCACAATCCGCTCAAGTGGCGCGACAAGAGCCGACTCGTTCTGAGCCTGCTTGTGGCGGCTTTGCTGTGGTTTGTCATGTTCTCGCCATTGACGTCGCCCCACATAAACTTTTGGGTTTGTATGACTGCTTCGGCAATCGTGCTTATGTGCTATGCCTTTACTTTTGGAGGGAAAGATAGTATTGGCACAAACAGCGACTTACCTGGTGCCAAGACCACGGCCGTCCTCATGGGCATTCTCATTGCTGCATCGCTATGGGGAGTCTTCTGGATTGGAGACAAGCTCTCGCAACTCCTTTTTTCTTTTTCGCGCGCACAGGTGAACCTTATATATAACATTAAAGGCGATGTATCGCCCATCCTGCTTGCCTTGCTTCTGCTCTTCATCATTGGACCTGCAGAGGAGATATTCTGGCGAGGCTACGTGCAAAGAACACTTTCCAAATACCGTTCGCCATTTGTCGCTTTCTTGCTGACAACGACATGTTACACGCTGGTTCATCTGCCATCGGGCAACTTCATGCTCATTATGGCAGCCCTTGTGTGCGGCATTGTTTGGGGCGGACTCTACTGGCTGATGCCAAACCAACTGAGAGCAATCATCATCAGCCACGCACTATGGGATGCCGCAGCCTTTGTATGGTTCCCCTTCTAAATCGTAAATTGTAAATAGTCAAATCGTAAATATCAGAGATGTTAACACTAAAACTTATCACAGAAGAAACCGAACGCGTCATTGCAGGATTGGAGAAGAAGCACTTCACCTGTGCGCGTCAGGCAATAGAAGAAGTCATTGCCGTAGATAAATGCCGCCGTAATGCTCAGACAGAGCTTGACCAGAACCTCTCGACTGCAAAGAAACTTGCAGCAGAAATTGGTATGCTCATGAAACAGGGAAAGCGCGAAGAAGCAGAGAACGTTAAAGCACAAGTTGCTGCCCTGAAGGAAACCAACAAAGAGTTGGAGAACAAGAAAGAAACTGCTGAACAAGAGCTCACCCGTCTGCTTTGTCAGATTCCCAATATCCCATACAACGAAGTGCCTGAAGGAACGTGTGCCGAATGCAACTGGGTCGTTAAATCCAATCTCAAGGAATGTATCTTGGGACAAGACACCGTTGGCAACTGGGATGCAAATCCTGTTGTGGAAACTGCAAAACTCCCCCATTGGGAACTGGCTAAGAAGTACAATCTCATTGACTTCGACCTCGGTGTGAAGATAACAGGAGCAGGTTTCCCTGTCTATCGTGGCAAGGGTGCAAGGCTGCAACGTGCCTTAATCGATTTCTTCTTGGACGAGGCACAGAAGTCTGGCTATGAAGAGATTATGCCTCCAACCGTTGTCAATGCCGCATCTGGTTACGGCACTGGTCAGCTGCCTGATAAGGAAGGACAGATGTATCATTGCGAAGTGGATGACCTATATCTCATCCCTACAGCCGAAGTACCCGTCACGAACATTTATCGCGATGTGATTCTCGACGAGAAGGACCTGCCCATCAAGAACTGTGCCTATACCCAGTGCTTCCGTCGTGAAGCAGGCAGCTACGGCAAGGATGTTCGCGGACTGAACCGTCTGCATGAATTCAGCAAGATAGAGATTGTACGTATTGATACGCCAGAACATAGTGCTGAGAGTCACAAAGAGATGCTTCAACACGTTGAAGGACTCCTGCAGAAGCTCGAACTCCCTTATCGCATCCTTCGTCTTTGCGGTGGCGACCAAAGCTTCACGAGTGCTATCTGTTACGACTTCGAGGTCTATAGCGAGGCACAACAGCGTTGGCTCGAAGTCAGCTCTGTCTCGAACTTTGACACCTATCAGGCAAATCGTCTGAAGTGCCGTTTCCGCCGTACTGCAACGGGCAAGACCGAGCTCTGCCACACGCTCAACGGCTCTGCCCTTGCCCTACCACGTATCGTGGCAGCTATTCTGGAGAACAACCAAACCCCAGAAGGTATCCGCGTACCAAAGGTTCTCGTACCTTACATGGGGCGTGAGACAATTGAATAAAATATGACTAATAAATGGTCCAAAACACCGATAGTATCGCAGTTGGCAAGCCCGATAGTATCGCAGTTAGTAAGCCCGATAGTATCGCAGTTGGCAAGCCCGATAGTATCAAGGTAAGGAACCATTATAACAAGGTAAAGAACAATTATAATAAAAAGGTATGTATAAGATTGTTAAGAAAGTTCAGTTCAGCGAGAAGGTTTTCCGTCTGGACGTCGAAGCACCATTGATTGCAAAGGCACGCAAAGCCGGACACTTCGTTATTGTTCGCGTTGATGAAAAGGGCGAACGCGTGCCTCTCACCATAGCTGGAAGTGACAAAGAGAAGGGAACCATCACGCTGGTTATCCAAACGGTAGGCGCAAGTACCAGCCAGCTCTGTGCCCTGAACGAAGGTGATTATATAGCAGACGTAGTCGGTCCTCTGGGTCGTGCCACACATATCGAGAACTATGGAACTGTCCTTTGTGCTGGAGGTGGCGTTGGCACCGCTCCAATGCTTCCTATTATTCAGGCACTCAAGGCTGCCGGCAACCGTGTTATCAGCGTCATTGCCGGCCGTAGCAAGGAACTCATCATCCTTGAAGAAGAGGTCCGTGCTGCCAGTGACGAAGTCATCATCATGACCGATGACGGTTCATACGGCAAGCAAGGCGTGGTGACCGTAGGTATGGAAGAAGTCATCCAGCGCGAAAAAGTCGATAAGTGCTTTGCCATTGGTCCCGCCATCATGATGAAGTTCTGCTGCCTGCTGACCAAGAAATATGATATCCCCACCGATGTCAGTCTTAACACCATCATGGTCGATGGCACAGGAATGTGCGGCGCTTGCCGTGTAAGTGTCGGAGGCAAGACTAAGTTCGTTTGCGTTGACGGCCCCGAGTTCGACGGCCATCAAGTTGACTTCAACGAGATGATGCAACGAGGTGGAGCCTTCAAAGCAGAAGAGATGGAAGCAATGGCCGCTTACCAAGCCGCTTTGGAAGGCAAGAGTGCTGAGCAAGGAACAACATGCAAGGAGCAAAAGAAGTGTTCGAAGACCAATGCGGCAAATGCTGACGACATGGACACCACGACACCTTTGGCAGAACTTACCGACCGCAATGCAGCTTGGCGTGAGGAGATTCGCAAGTCTATGAAGGCTAAGGAGCGTACAGGTATCGAGCGTTGCAAGATGCCAGAACTGGATCCTGTTTATCGTGCTACCACTCGTTTGGAGGAAGTAAACCAAGGCCTCACAGTAGAACAGGCTATGACAGAGGCAAAGCGCTGTCTCGACTGCGCTAATCCGACCTGTATGCAAGGATGCCCCGTAGGTATCAATATTCCTTCGTTCATCAAGAATATCGAGCGCGGGGAGTTCCTCAATGCTGCCAGAGTCCTGAAGAACACCTCTGCCCTACCCGCTGTCTGCGGTCGCGTTTGTCCCCAAGAGAAACAATGTGAGGCACAATGCATCCATTTGAAGATGAAGGAGCCTGCTGTTGCCATAGGTAACCTGGAACGTTTTGCTGCGGACTTTGAACGCGAGTCAGGAAAGACCAGTCTGCTAGAAGTTGCAGAGAAGAACGGCAAGAAGATTGCAGTCATCGGCTCTGGCCCTTCAGGTTTGAGCTTTGCAGGCGATATGGCAAAAGCAGGTTATGATGTGACCGTCTTTGAGGCTCTGCACGAGATTGGTGGCGTGCTGAAGTACGGCATTCCCGAATTCCGTCTTCCGAACGCCATCGTTGATGTTGAAATACAGAATCTGGAGAAGATTGGCGTAAAGTTCGTCAAGGATTGTATCATAGGTAAGACCATTTCTGTGGCAGAGTTGGAAGCAGAAGGCTTTAAAGGCATCTTCGTAGGTTCTGGCGCAGGTCTGCCTAACTTCATGAACATTCCTGGTGAGAACTCCAACGGTATCATGTCATCCAACGAATACCTGACCCGTGTCAATTTGATGGATGCTAGCAATCCCGAATTCGCAACGCCCATCAAGAAAGCTAAGAACGTTATGGTCGTAGGTGGCGGAAACACCGCAATGGACAGTTGCCGAACCGCTAAGCGTTTGGGTGCTGAGCGTGTATTCATCGCCTATCGTCGTAGCGAAGAGGAAATGCCAGCCCGTCTCGAGGAAGTGAAGCACGCTAAGGAGGAAGGCATTGAGTTCCTCACCTTGCATAATCCCATCGAGTATCATGCTGACGAGAAAGGCAATGTCACTGAGGTGGTGCTCCAGAAGATGGAGCTTGGCGAGCCTGATGCCAGCGGACGCCGTTCTCCTGTTCCCATGCCCGGAGCAACCGAGACAATTACCATCGACCAGGCAATCGTTGCTGTCGGCGTCAGTCCCAATCCCATTGTTCCGACATCGATACATGGCCTCGAATTAGGTCGCAAGAATACTATTGTGGTCAACGAAGGTATGCAGACCAATATCCCCACCATCTTTGCCGGAGGCGACATCGTTCGTGGTGGTGCAACGGTAATTCTTGCAATGGGTGATGGACGCCGTGCTGCTGCTGCAATGCACGAATACCTTTCAAAATAATGTATTAAGACTGTGAGTGCTCTTTATACAATATTATTATTGATTACCAGCAATGTCTTTATGACACTTGCATGGTACGGACATCTGAAGCTCAACGAGACAGGAGTGTCATCCAACTGGCCACTGTTCGGTGTCATTCTTTTCTCGTGGACCATCGCCTTCTTCGAGTACTGCTGTCAGGTACCAGCCAACAGGATAGGCTTTGTCGGCAATGGCGGGCCATTCTCGCTGATGCAGTTGAAAGTCATTCAGGAGGTCGTCTCGCTTGTCGTCTTCTGCATCATTGCCAATCTCCTCTTCCAGGGACAACAACTCCACTGGAATCACTTCGCAGCACTCATCTGTCTGGTTCTCGCCGTATATTTCGTATTCAAATAACTGTCAATATATGAAGAAATCGATTGTCATAATCGTTGCTATGTGTTTCTCGCTTTCCATTACAGCACAAAAGCGTGGAAAGGCACCAGTATATACCGTCACGCCGCAAGAGGCAATGGCTGCCTATGACTTCTCTCTTGCTGAGGAAATCTTGGAATATCAGATTGCAGACTTGAAGAAAAAGAAGCTGCCAACCGATTACGAGGAGGGATTGCTCGAAACAGTACGCAAGTCACAGATTAGACTGAACTCCACAGAACAGGTGACGTTCATCGACAGCATTGTTTTGCCTAAAAACCAAGTGTTGCAACAGATTAAGCTCTCTGAGGAATGCGGCTCAATAATGAGTTATGCCGATTTCTTCAAGACTAGCAAGAACAATGACTGTATGCTCTTCCGTAACGAACTTGGCAATCGGATTGTCTATTCCGAGGCAAACAAGATGGGGCGACTTCGCCTGAAGGAGAAGTCACTCATTGGTGGAGAATGGTCGATGGAGCATCAGCTAACGGGATTCGATGAGGAGGAAAATGACAACCTCAACTTCCCCTTCATGCTCAGCGATGGCATCACGATGTACTATGCAGCGGAGTGCGAGGAAAGCATTGGCGGCTATGACATCTTCATGACGCGCTACGATGCTGACAGCCAGCAGTTCCTGTCACCTGAAAACATCGGCATGCCTTTCAATTCACCGGCAAATGACTATCTTATGGTCATCGATGAGTTTCAGCAGTTAGGCTGGTTCGTGACCGACCGCAACCAAAATGCCGATATGGTGTGTCTCTATACGTTCATCCCCACAGAAACACGCCGTATCTACAATGAAGATGAAATCGGGGAAAAAAGACTTGCATCACTGGCTCGCATTGCATCCATCATGGATACTTGGACAGACAGGGCTGCCGTTGATGCCGCCAAGAAGCGTCTCGAAGAGGCAAGGAACGAGGAACAGTGCTCAGGGAGCAAGGAACACCGCGACTTTACATTCGTTGTCAACGACAGCAAAACCTATTATTCCTTAGCCAGTTTCAAGAATCTGCAAGCACAGCAGAAAGCTAAGGTTTGGCTTGAGACACAGAAAGAATATGATGCTAAGGGCAAGGAATTGAGCTCACTTCGCTCTAAGTATGCCACAATGAATGAAGTACAGCGCGCCCAGATAGCAGCACAAATACGCCTCATTGAATCTGCTTACGAGCGCCTTGCCACAGACAAGTTGGCTTTTGAGAAAGAAATCCGCCACCTGGAACTAAATAATTAAGACTATGAACAAATACGAATCCTCCGAACTCATTATCAATGAGGATGGTAGCATTTTCCATCTTCACATCAAACCTGAACAGCTGGCTGACAAGATAATCCTCGTTGGCGACCCTGGGCGAGTCGATACCGTGGCAAGCCACTTTGAGACGAAGGAATGCAACTTGCAGAGCCGGGAGTTCCATACCATTACCGGCACCTACAAGGGCAAGCGCATCACAGTTCTAAGCACGGGCATTGGTTGCGACAATATCGACATCGTAATGAACGAGTTGGATGCTCTTGCCAACATCGACTTTAAGGAACGACAGGACAAGCCTGAGCACCGTACGCTAACGATTGTCCGTATAGGCACCTGTGGCGGATTGCAGTCCGAGGCTCCCTTGGGGACTTTCATTGCCAGTGTCAAGAGTATTGGCTTCGACGGCCTGCTTAACTACTATGCCGGACGCAACGATGTCTGCGACCTCGAGCTGGAAAAAGCCTTCGTCCAACACATGAATTGGTGTCCTCAGAAGGGCGCACCTTACGTAGCGACTGCCAACAAATCTCTCATCGAACAGGTTGCAGGCAAGGAAATGCTGCGTGGTATTACTGTTGCCTGTGGCGGATTCTATGGTCCTCAAGGCCGTCAGACTCGCCTCAAGATTCAAGACCCAGAACAGAACAAGAAGGTTGAATCTTTCCGCTATCAAACACCTGAAGGCGAGCTGAAGATATGCAACTTCGAGATGGAGTCTTCTGCACTTGCTGGCCTCTCTGCCCTGCTCGGCCATCGTGCCATGACCTGCTGCATGGTCATCGCCAACCGATATGCAAAGGAAATGAACACCGAATACAAGAACAGCATTGACACCCTCATCAAGCTAGTACTTGACCGCATCTAAATGCTAAAAGGATGAACACACAAGATACCATTTGCGCCCTTGCCACCCCTCCAGGCGGAGCTATTGCTATTGTTCGCGTCAGCGGCCCTAATGCAATCGCCATCACCGATGATATCTTTTCCAAGCCCATTAAGGAAGCAAAGGGTTTTAGCGTTCATCTTGGTCAAATCATGGATATGGATGGCAAGTTACTCGACGAAGTCCTAGTATCTGTTTTTCGTGCACCTCATTCATATACGGGCGAGGACAGTGCAGAGATAAGTTGTCACGGCAGTCCATATATTGTACAGAATTTGTTAGAGTCTCTTATCTGGAGTGGCGCCAGGCAGGCTAAACCTGGCGAATACACGATGAGAGCTTTCATGAATGGCAAGCTGGATTTGAGCCAGGCAGAAGCTGTAGCCGACCTCATCTCTTCCTCCACCCAAGCAACCCACCAGATGGCAATGAGCCAGTTGCGTGGGCAGTTTAGTAAGGAACTGGCAGACCTACAACAGCAACTTCTGCATTTGACGTCTTTGTTGGAGTTGGAACTCGACTTCAACGACCAGGATGTTGAGTTTGCGGGTCGGCAGCAACTCTCTGAACTTATGGATAATGTGGAACAGCACATCAGCCAGCTGGCAGATTCGTTCCAAACAGGCAATGCCATCAAGAACGGCATTCCCGTAGCCATTATCGGTGCACCGAACGTGGGAAAATCCACTCTGCTCAATGCCCTTGTTGGCGAAGAAAGAGCTCTCGTCTCAAACATTCAGGGCACTACGCGCGACCTCATCGAGGACACCACACAAATCGATGGAATCACATTCCGTTTCATTGATACAGCAGGCATACGTAAGACACACAACCAATTGGAACAGATGGGCATTGAACGCTCCATCCAAGCCGCAGAAAAGGCTAAGATTGTTCTGCTTGTGACGGAAAACGATGTATCGTTCCCTGAGTTACGCTTCAGAGATGACCAGGTTGTATTGCAAGTCATCAACAAGTGCGACCAGACTCTGCCAAGCAGTTCATACCTCTATCATCGTCAGCCCACAGGCGACCTGTTCCACATCTCTGCTGCCAAAGGTGATGGCATCGAACTTCTCCGCCGTGCATTCGTACATGCAGCATCCATGCCGACCAATTTGGATGCAAGTCATTCTGCAGTTTCAAATGTACGACACTATCATGCCCTGCAGCAGGCCCTCGAAGCAATTCGCCGCGCAAAACAGGCATTTGCGGACCAGATGCCAACTGACCTTGTCGCAGAAGACCTTCGGGGATGCCTACATCACCTCGCAGAAATCACCGGTAGCGAAATCACTTCCGAAGATGTCCTTCACAACATCTTCTCCAACTTCTGCGTGGGAAAATAGATTATAGCACATTGATTATTAGGTAATTACAATACTTTATTAGAGTATTTTAACAAACAAAATAACTATCTAATTATCAGCTATTTGCAAAAATCTGCAAATAAAAATTAGCACATTTTGTGGCGAATTTCGTTAGAAGTGACCCTAAAAATCTGCAAATATCCGATACTCATTTTGAGGGCTGTTGTCACCTGATATTTGCAGATTTTTGTAGATGTTTGCATTGCGTTGATTTCATTATATTATCATGCCTGCACAAAAGCAGGTTTTGATAATATGATATAATTTAAAAGCCAATAAAATCATCAGATGCCGCCGCGCACACCCCCGCACCCTGCGTCGGCGGCAGTAGATACGCACAAGCGGAGGCCGCATCAGTCACAATGCAGTCTCCGCTATTTTCATTCTTTCATTATTTCATTCTTTCATTTCTAAAAATGTAAATGTCACACAGTCACGCAGTCACGCGCCTAGTGTTAATACTCATCGTAGAAATCATAGAGAACGTCCATGAATTGTTTAATCGTCTCATCGTCCATATCCAGTTTGGGTGTATATGGGCCAAATTCCGTTTTCCATAATGTAGGGTCATCAATGTTTGCATCCCTGTTCAGCACTCCGATTTCTATAGGCCCTCGTGGGTCGAATCTGTCGCGGATATACAGACGGTCACCTTCGAATAACAGGACATCTTCTAGGTAGTGCACAAATGGGTCTATATTGGCAACACGTGCAAAAATATCCCTAATACGCTGTTCCCTTTCCTGTTTGTCTTTGTTGCTCATGGAAAATGTCATAGGTAAATCGTTCTTTAATAACACTATGGGGTTTGTATATTTTTATTTTTGAGCACCATCAAATGCTGCGTTTATACCTGTTTCTTCTTCTCGAGGAAAGGAATTGAGTTGGGTAATAGAATAGTCCAACGCATGCCCCAAACCCAAATTCGGGTATGAATAATGTTTTCTTAATTGCTCAAGAAATTCTGGACCAAATTCATCCATGTTGCCAAAATGGTATTTCAAATCCAAATTCGCCAACCCTCTCAATTCCTTCAGAAGTGAACCTATACTATCAATATCATCAATTATCTTTTCATGACCACCAAAAATAGAAATAGAACGGTACAAATCATCATTGGGAGTAACGGTTTTTAAAAAGCGAACGAATTGCTGCAATGCGTATATATATGTGTATTGAGCAAAACAGATAACATCTCCACTATCACAACCCGACAAATCAACTTTCCAAATGTCATCATGCATAAGCATTAAACACTCATACACGGCCTTTCCTCGGTACAAAATCAGCTGCTCTTGCCAATTGTATTTGATTTGATTAAATTGTTTAACTGCGGCCTTAAGATAGATTCGCCTTGTTTCATTCATAAGGTCTTCTAATCTTTCTTCTCTTGTTCTAGGAGTATGTTCCCTATAATTATCCGTTTCAGGCATAATAATATGTTTTTTTTAATTATACTCAAAATTTAGCAGGATTCTAAATAATTCGGGAACTTTTTAC
>JAILRU010000046.1 GCA_024697945.1 Bacteroidaceae bacterium | reverse complement strand
AGAAACTGCCATATATTTGGATGCGTGAAAGATTGCCATTATCTTTGAGACTCGTCTCGAAGATAGGCTGCATCTCGAAAAAACAAAGAAAAAAAGTTATTTCTTTGGTATTTTACTCGATTTGCACTATCTTTGCACCTTGAAATATAGTAGATAGAGCGACAGCTTTCTGTACTTCTCACGAAATTACCACAAAAGATGAGACACGGGAAGACTGCTGTTAGCTCACACTCGAATATGGGTGTGGGCTTTAGCGGTATCCATCTGTGTGCGAGGTGTTTGGCGATACCTGAAGACGAGATGTTCTTGCCGTTATTGTCCCGCATCCTTTTTATTAGAAAGTTGTATTACTATATTTATTTACATCCAAAAATTAATTGTTATGAGTTTAAAAGAAGACAACCCTGGAAATCAGGAAGGTCTCAGCCGTGAGCCGTCGCCTTCTGAGATCATCAGTCAGATGGTGGATAAACTTGGTGAACTGCTGCACGACCATCCCAACAAAAACGGCAATATCACCATCAACTATTACAACTCCGTGGGGCAGCGCATAGACAGCGTGACCACTCAGAACTTCTCGTCCGACAAATGGTTCAAGACCTCGTATCATGCGCCAACGGAGAATACGCAGCGTCCGGCTCCTGAAACCGTGGTCAGGGCGATAGAGAAGACGGTGAGCAATGGGCTGTGGTTTGCCAGTACATCGTGGGCGGTGGTCTATCGCGTGTGCCAAATCAAGGGCTACAAGAAGGGCTTCAGCCAATTTGTGAGGGATGTCAGCACGTGGCCGTTTACGGTAAAACTACCCTTTGAGTGCAAATTCGATGCCATCCAGAAGCCCGTAACGAGCGGTAAACTCGACGGGATGCCCAACAGTTGGGGCAGTCAGGGAGCACATGAACAGATGGTGAAACTGGGCAAGGCTCTATTAGAAGAAATGGAGAAAGACGAACAATAGCGGTTCTGAAAACGATTCTGAACATTCGGAAAATGCTTCTGAATGTTCGGAAAACACTCCGAAGGCTCCGACAATTTTTGTCGGAGTCGTTTGCTTTTCGTAACTTCGCAGCCAGAAAAACTCTATTATCAATGACTATGGAAGTATCTATATTTCGTAATTTTTGGGACAAGGTGCCTGTCAGCAGTACACTGGAGGCGATGGTGGAGGCCATCCGTACGGATGTGCGTACACGGGAACTGACAGAGGGGTACCGGCTGTATCATCTGGGCTCGCTGAAGGACGAGAGTATGATGTTTGCCGTGCCGTGTGTGTTCGAGGGCGGCAAAGCACAGAAACATGTGGTGAGGCTGACAGGGATTTCGATGGTGGACTTTGATCATGCCGATCAATTGACAATTGAAAATGGAAAATTGAAGATTATTGCTGATCCGCATACGCTGATGTGCTATACCACCATCAGCGGGGAGGGGCTGCGGGTGCTGTACCGCTACGAACTGGACAATCAGTACGACCTGAAACAGCAGATACAGTACTACAGCAAGGCGTTTGCGGCGGGCAATGCCTACTACGAGAATCTGACGGGTGCGAAGGCGGACGAGAAGTGCAAGAACGTGACGCGGCTGTCGGGGTTGGCACACGACGAGACGGTGTACTACAATCCCGATGCGGAGGCGTTTCCGGCTGAATGGATAGAAGCGGAATGGGCGAAGGTGCAGGGACTGCAGAAGGAGGACAGGAAGCGGAAACGGGAACTGGCCCGTATCGGCAGGGTGTATGAACGGACTATCCGCCCGGAGGTGGAGAGCGAGGGCGCGGTTTATGCCGCCGGCTCGCACAACGACTACGTGATGCGCGTGGGCTACCGGCTGAACCAGTTCGGGTTCTCACAGGCAGCGGCTACGGAGTGGGCTGTCAGGGAGTTCGCGGACTATGAGCTCACGGCGGCTGTCATCGCGTCGTGCTATCAGAAGGAGGAAGAGCACGGCAGCCGTGGCGGACAGATATATTGTCGCGGACAGGACCCTACGGCAGGCCGATATGCCAGCGTGGCGGAGATACAGGAGTTCCTGCGAGGGCATATCCAACTGAGGCATAATGTGATTACGGGGAGAGTGGAGCATGCTCCAGACTGGCAGCCTATCAGTGACCGTGTGGTGAATTCGCTGTGGGCGGAGATGTCGAAGGCGGGACGGGTGAACGTGCAGGATATCTACAGGGTGATAGAATCGGATTTCGTGGAGGAATTCCATCCGTTCAAGGCGTATCTGGATTCCCTTTCCCCGCCTACAACCCAAACAGACCACATCGGCGAACTGGCAGGCACGGTCAGGGTGAAGGGCGGGACGGACAAACAGGAGCTGTTCTGCCGGTACCTGAGGAAATGGCTCGTGGGCATGGTGGCGGGATGGGTGGACGACACGGTGGTGAACAATGTGGTCCTGGTTCTGATTGGCGAACAGGGGTCGTACAAGACGACATGGTTCAACTATCTGCTGCCGCCGGAACTGTCTGCCTACTTCTACACGAAAACGAACGCCAACAGGATGGGACGTGACGACCTGCTGACGCTGGCGCTGTATGGGTTGGTGTGCTGCGAGGAGCTGGACACGATGCGCCCCGCCGAGCTGAACCAGCTGAAGGCGGCTGTCACCATGCGGAGCATCGACGAGCGGGCGGCATACGCCCATTTCCATGAACACCGGAAACACATCGCGTCGCTGTGCGGGACGGGCAACAACGTGCAGTTCCTCTCTGACCCTACGGGCAACCGCCGCTGGCTGCCATTCGAGATTGAAGACATACAGTCGCCCCGTGAGCATCCGCTCAACTATGAGGGCATCTACAGCCAGGCGTACCGGCTCTATCGCTCGGGGTTCCAGTACTGGTTCTCGCGTGAGGAAATCCTGCAGCTGTCGGAACACAACCGCGAGTATGAGACGCCGCGGCTGGAACTCGAACTGGTGCAGCTGTACTTCCGAAAGCCAGGGGAGAAGGAGGGCGGCATGTTCATGAGCGTGGGACGCGCACTGCAGATTGTCAGCAGCAACGTGGCGCAGAAGCTGTCGTCCGTATATATGGGCCGTGCTTTCTCCGAGCTGGGGTTCCGCAGCGTGAAATGTGGCGGTCAGCGCGGGTATATCGTCGTGCAGCGCACGGCGGAGGAGATCTTGGCGATCCAGCGCGCGATGGCGGCACAGGCCATAGAGGAGGACATGGGACAGTAGGACAGTACGGAACAGTAGTTTCTGGAAACGCCTCGCGCGTACGCAGGAACTCTCCAAAATCAAAACCAAAAGTTCCTGCGTACGCGCGAGAGAAAGTTGAAAAATACCAATATCTACTGTCCTACTGTCCCATACTGCTTCCTGAAATATAATATATACCAACCGTAAATATGGCACTTAGCCAATGAAAACATGTTATATGGACGATTAAAACAATATACTTATGAAAGCAATGTCGAAACAACAACTGGCCCAGTGTGCGGGCGTAACGGTGCGGACGCTGTTCAACTGGTGCAAGCCCTACCACAAGGAACTGGCGCGAATGGGACTGAAGCCCGGCATGAGGGTACTGCCGCCGCACATCGTGAAATGGATTGCAGAGAGGTTCTGCATCGATATATAACTCAACTTTTGCAAGTTGAGAGAAGGGAAGTTAAATATTGTGCGTTATTCTGCGCTATCTGTACGAGTCTGCACGGAGCGGAAAACGCGGTTCCCGGATGTTGTACCTTTGCACTGTCAGAGAAAATCTCTGATAGAGTTGTTGAAAATGCAAGTCGCGCGGTAGCATATTCTTCACTCTTCATTCTTAATTATTAAATTTTGTGACTATGATTTTTTATGCATTGAAACAGAACAAGAACTCGAAGTCGGCTTCCTATGGCAAGTACTTCGCCTATCCTGTCATCAAGGAGACCGTCACCCTCGACGGCTTGGCCGAACATCTGGCGAGCCACAACACGCCCTTCTCGAAGGGTGCTATCAAGGGGATGCTCACCGACATGGTGTCGTGCATCAAGGAGCTGCTGCTGGAGGGTAAGAACGTGAAGATCTCCGACCTCGCCATCTTCTCGTTGGGCATCAAGAACTCCAAAGGCGGTGCCTCCACGGTTGATGATTTCTCCGTCGCGAAGCACGTCAAGGGTGTGAAACTCCGTGCCCGTGCCACCGGCGAACTGATCACCAAGAGCCTGAACCTGGAAGCTACGCTCAGGAAGGCCAGCACCACAACGAATCCTACTGGCAGCGGCAGCGGTACGACTCCAACAGGAGGTGGTACGACCGGCGGTGACAACAACGGCGGTGGAGGTGACAATAACGGCGGCGGTGGCGGCAACCCGGGCGGTGATGCTGATTAAAAGAGTGCCCTTTGGGGCCTCTTTTAATAATTGACAATTGATAATTGAAAAACCTAACAGATTAAAAAAGAAAGACTATGAAAATATTCAAAGACATGAAACGCTGGAAGACCATCATCCAGTTCATTATCACCGTACTCACTGCGATAATCAGCTCATTCTTCGTACAGTCATGCGTTACATTGATCTGATTGTGATTCACTGTTCAGCCACGCGCTCGAACCAGAACTTTCCCGTGACAGCACTCATCCGCTGTCACGCGGAAAAGTTCGGATTCACGGGTTATCACTACTACATTACCCGCGACGGCAGGACCTACCAGACGCGCCACGAGCAGCTCATCGGCGCCCACGCCGCAGGCTACAACCAGCACAGCCTCGGCGTCTGCTACGAAGGCGGCCTCGACGAGCACGGCAAGTCCGCAGACACCCGTACCCCCAAACAGAAAATCGCCCTGCTGAAACTGCTTCACCGCCTGAAGGAAGCGCATCCCGATGCCCGCATCCTCGGCCACCGCGACCTCCCCGGCGTCCACAAGGACTGCCCCTGCTTCGATGCCAGCAAGGAATATGACGGGCTATGCCCTAAATGAAGGCTGCGATTAAGCGAGAGCAATGATAAGCTTGCTTAAGCTGCTTAAGCATTGCCGAACCGAGAGAGCAGCGAGAGCCGAATGATGCTCGCATCAATTAGGCCGAGTCGCGTTCGAGGTCGACGTAGTCAATGAAAGCAGTCTCGACGAAGTGAAAAGTGAAAAATGAAAAGGGGAAGATACAAATCACCTCCACTCGTCTCGCCATTGGATGACTGGCTTTCCGTCCTCGAACTCGATTGGGAGCCAGATGTAGCGTGCGTCGATGGGATGTCGCGGACGCCAGATGTCAGCCATGAAGATATATTGAGAGTGGAGAGTAGAGGGTTCGCGGTTCTATGTCGTGACCGCGTTCGTCCGTGACGGTTGATGTCTGAGCATGAGCGACAAAAGACAAAAGAATGAAAAGGTGAAAAAGTAAAAAAGTGAAAAGAGGGGAAGTGAAAGGACGATAGTTTTGCACCTTGAGTTGAAATTTTTGAATTATAAATTAAATTTTGTCATTATCTGCACTTTGTGGTTTGTTACCCAGTGCAAGTCTGTCTCTGCCAGTCCGTTGGTAGCCTTTTGGTCTGTTCCGTACTGTGCCGATGTTATCTCGTATTCGACACCCAGCTGGAACTTGCCCCATGTGAACAGAACGGTGGGCGAGAGACGCCACAGACGGTTCATATTGGCAAAACTGTTCTTGCTGAAGTAGAAGCCGTAGATATCGCCCGCAGCATTGGCGAGCAACGCATCCTTGGTGCCGAAGTTACGGACGTAGCCTGCGAACAGGATGCCCTTCACCTGCTTGCCGTAGGTCAGTGACAGCCATGAAGACGAGTTGCGGGTGGGAGTGTATTCCCAGGAACCATCGTCATTGATGCGCTTCACGCCATAGCCGCCGTTCAGGTTCATATGCTCTCCTGCCTGGGCAAATACCGTCTTTGCCTTCAGGCTGAAATCCTTGTGTTTGTATTGCAGATACAGGAAGGGAGAAAAGGTGGTAATGCGGTCGCTCACTTTCACCTTCACCTCTTGTCCCTGGGCGTTCAGCACGGTTCCTGTATGTCTGGGCGAGATGCTCAGCATATCCACACCTGCCCGTAACAACACGTTGGTGTCGGGATGGTAGGAAAGCCCCACATAGCCTTCGGGCGTGCAGGCATACTTCAGGTAGTTGGCTGTTGAGCCTTCCGGACCGGCTGATGTGTACTGCATCTGCCAGAGAGCCGAAGCCGTCAGGGTGAAGTACTGACCCAAACCGGCATCCATCTTTATCTGCGGAGTTCTGCTGAAGGGGTTGAAGGGTGCTCCTACGTTGAGGGAGATAACGTCGGGCATATCGGCTGCCAGGGGGTGCCAGGCCTGACCCAGTTGCAGGTTGATGCGTGCCAGGGCGTTCGCATTCAGGCGCAGGCTGTCCCATGTGAGGGTCATATAGGCTTGCCTCAGGCGCAGCTGGGCAGTTCCAGTGCTGCCCGTCAGACCTGCATAGAAGTCAGTCTCTATCTTGCCACCGAAACTGGTCTTTCCCCAGCGGTAGTCCTTGATGTCCACGCCCACACGTGTTGTCAGCGACAGGAAACGCATGGTGGTCTCTGCATTCAGGTCCTCGCGTTTTATTCCGGATGCGGCAGCCTCGGCCTCTGTCAGGTTCCAATTGTTGTCCTTGGGCAGATAATTGAAGAGGTCACCCGTGCCAGCCACATTCTCGCGTGTATCGACGGAGAAGTAGTTACGCACAAAACCGTAAAGCTTGAAGTGATTGTTTAAGTGTTCCTTCAGTTCCCCGCCCTTTGCCTCTTGTGCCTGCAAAGCACTCATGCTGGTAAAAGACAGCAGGCAGCAGATAAGGATTCTTTTCAGCATCTTCACATTTTAACTTTGTTGTCTCCTTTCTTCAGTTTCAGTTGCTTTTTCTGGCCGTTCACGTGGAGGGTGATGCGGCAGGGTTGCTGGGCGGTGAGAGTAAGGGCGGTGACCTTGCTGTCGCGCCACTCCATGCTGACCGCAATGCCGCCACGGGCACGGATGCCGCTGACGGAGCCGTTCTTCCAGTTCTCGGGCAAAGCGGGGAGGAGTTCTATTGAGGTCTGAGGTTTGAGGTCTGAGGTCTGAGGTTTGAGGTCTGAGGTTTGAGGTGCAAGAGAGTATTCGCTCTGCATGAGCATCTCTATGACGCCGGCGCAGCCGCCGAAGTTGCCGTCTATCTGGAAGGGGGAATGGGCGTCGAGCAGGTTGGGATAGGTGCCGCCGCCTCTGCGTGCATCAGGTCCGCGATAGTGGTCGGGACTGACGTAGGAGAGCAGCTTGCGGAACATGTGATAGGCGCTGCGGGCATCGTGGAGGCGGGCATAGAGGTTGACGCGCCAGCCGGTGCTCCAGCCTGTTGTGCGGTCGCCGCGTATCTCCAACGACTTGTGGGCGGCGCGGTGGATGTCCTCCACGCTGTTCACACCGTCGGGGAGACTGTGGCCCGGATAGACACCGAAGAGGTGGCTCTGATGGCGGT
Organism: Bacteroidaceae bacterium; assembly: GCA_024697945.1. Classification (GTDB taxonomy): domain Bacteria; phylum Bacteroidota; class Bacteroidia; order Bacteroidales; family Bacteroidaceae; genus Physcousia. The sequence continues at coordinate 17,560 of JAILRU010000046.1, read as the reverse complement.
GGTGCGGGTCTTCGTCGTCCCAGTCGTAAAACCACTCCTGCAGGTTGCCCTTCTTACCTATCTTATAGGGTTGCAGGCGGGCGATGGCATCACCCACCTCGGCTATGAAGTCGGCATCCAAGCCCAGCACGAGAGCGGCATTGCGGGCGTCGGTGAGACATTCGCGTATCATGGAGAGGTCTGCCGAACCGCCGTAGAAGCTGCGTCCGTGATAGCCATCGGGCGTGACGTAGTCGTTCTCGGGCGATGTGCAGGGACCGGTGACTAGGTAATCTAGTTGAGAGTTTAGAGTTGATGGTTGAGAGTTTAGAGTTGATGGTTGAGAGTTTGGAGTTTGGAGTTGAGGGTTGAAGGTTGAGAGGGGGACGAGCCAGCCAAGGCAGAACTCAGCGGCTCCCTTGAGAACGGGATAGTACTCGCGCAGGAAGTCTTTGTCGAGCGAGAAAGTGTAGTGCTCCCAGATGTGAGTGCTGACCCAGGCACCACCCATGTTCCAGTTGGCCCACTGTGGGTCGCCTCCGTGCAGTCCGACTGGGCAGGTCATTGCCCAGATGTCGGTATTGTGTGCCATGCACCAGCCTCTGTCAACGCCATAGTATGCCTTGGCGGTGAGCTGGCCTGAGCCCTGCAGTTCCTTCATGAAGGTGAGCAGGGAGAAGTGCATCTCGGGCATTGCCGCAGTCTCTGCAGGCCAGTAGTTTTCCTCCACGTTGATGTTGGCGGTGTAGTTGCTCGACCAGGGCGGCAGGATGCTCTCGTTCCAAAGTCCTTGCAGGTTGGCAGGGACATTGGGGGTGCGCGAGCAGGAGATGAGCAGATAGCGGCAGTATTGGAAGTAGAGCGCCTCGAAATCGGGGTTGAAGACGTCCTCGTCGATGTATTCGCGAAGTGCCACATCCGTGGAGCGTGTGTCGGGCTTGGTTTCCCCAAGCGAGAGCTTCACGCGGTCGAAGATGGCCTTGTAGTCTGCGATATGACGTTCCCTGAGTACATCGTAGGACGAGGCGGAGAGGTGTTTCAGCCTGGCATCGGCCAGCTGTTGATAGGGACGGCCCTGGGTGACGGGATCTTTATCGTACCCGTTGAACGAGGTGGCATTGACCAGACGAATGACGACCTCGGTGGAGCCGTTCACCACCACGGCATTGCTGTCGGTCCTGACGTTGTCGCCCTCGACCTGAATCTTGGTGCAGAAACGCATACCTCGGTTAGGGTCGTAGGTAAAAGAATCCTTGCCTCCCCAATAGTTGGGCATTGATGTGTAGGCAACGTAGCCTTCGTTGACCAGGGTCTTGCCCTCTTCTGTGCGAAGATGGCTCTGAAGCTGGCAAGTGATTCCTATACGGGCGCAGATACCCTTGGGATTGTCCGTGTTGATGCGGATGACGATGCCGGAGTCGGGATGGGTGGCAAAGTACTCGGTGTTGTACCTGTAGGCCCCTCGCTGGTAGGCGGTATGAGCCGTGGCGTTTCCGATGTCGAGCCAGCGGCGATAGCCTGTGGCAGCCGTTTCGGTGTCGAGGTAGTCGATGGTAAGCTGACCAAGGGGCTGGTAGTTCTGCGAGAAATGTCCCTGGACATCGTGCTGGAGCTGGTCGGCCTTGGGATAGTCGCCGTCGCGCAGGGCTTCGCGGATGGCAGGAATGCTCTTGTGGGCATCAGGCGAATAAATCTTCATGTTGCAGGGTTCGCCCGTCCAGAGCGTGATGTCGTTGAGCGAGATTTTGTCTTGCTCCGTACCGCCATAGACGATACCGCCCATGGTGCCGTTGCCGATGACCAGCGTCTCCTCGAAGAACTCGGCAGGTTTGTCGTACTGCAACGTCTGAGCATGAGAGACAACGGAAAACAGACAGCAGACAAGAGTCAACAGATTCTTTTTACTTTTCATATTCTTTATCCTTTTAACTTCCTTTTTAACTTCCTTTTAACTTCCTTATAACTTCCGAAAGTTCATTTCACGACAATCTTCTTGCCTCTGATGATGTTAATGCCTGGTATGGGATGGCTGAGGCGTTGGCCGGCAAGATTGTAACATTCACCATTTATCGTTTCTCCATTTTGTATTATGGATTTTGGATTTGGGATTTCATCGATTCCTGTTATGATGCCGTCGAGTCCTTGCAGCCATTGCGTGAGGGACTTGAGCATCTGGCTGTGGTAGGCGAAGCTGGTATTGAAGCCAAAGCCGTGACCGCCCGACTGGAATGTCTTGGCGGTGACGGGTACGCCTGCTTTCGAGAGTGCGGTCCGGTATTTTAGGCTGTTGGTGGGCTTGACGGTGGAGTCGTCGCTGGCCCAGCAGAGATAGGCCGCAGGCGTCTCGGAGGTCACTTGCAACTCGTTGCTGTAGAGGTTGACGAGCTCTTGGCTGGGGTTGTCGCCAAGCAGGTTCTGGCGCGAGCCGGCATGGGTGTAGCGGCTGTCCATCGTGATGACAGGATAGAACAGCACCTGGAAGGCGGGCAGTTCCTCGCCTGTGAGGTGTGTGGCGATGGTGCTTGCCAGGTGGCCGCCTGCACTGAAGCCCATCAAGCCCACCAGATTGGAGTCTATCTGCAGTTCCTCGGCATTGTCGCGCAGATATTGCAGGGCGGCCTTGCCGTCGTTTAGGGGAATCTCGGGGTTGCCGCCTGGCAGGTTATACCTGAGCACGGCGGCAGTGAAACCCAGGTTACGATAAAAAGGGGCCCAGTCGGAACCCTCATAGCTGCCTGCGACGTACGAGTAGCCGCCACCAGGGATGATAATGACCGACTTGCCGTTGTTGTTCTCCTCCTCAGCACGATAGATGGTCAGCGAAGCTCCTGTCGGCAGTTGAGCCTCGAAGACAACAGGTTGCTTGGCCACATAGTTGCTGATGATTTCCAACGCCTCGGTGGGGTCGAAGTCGCCCTCCTCCTTGATGGCTGTCTGGTTGCCTCCATCATGCGGCGTATAGGTATTGGCGCAGATACCCGTCTCTGTACTGTTGGCGCTGTTGAACACATAGCCGTCCATCGTCAGGTAATAGGGATAGGCATCGGGCGTACCTGTATAGTTCACCTTGATGGGCTGCAGGTATTCGTTGGAACAGATGATGTTACTCCAGTCGCTGCTGTACGAGATAGGGTCGCGATACATGAACGACTTGTCTGCCACGCTGTACAGATAGGTTTTTCCCTCGTGGGTGATGAAAGCGAACTCGCCCTTTGTGGCACCGATGCCCGTCTTGACGGTACTCGTGAGCTTGCCATCCTTCACGCCCATATCGCCACGAGTGGTCTTCATGCTGTACTTCTTGTCGTTCTGGGGCTTGAAGACATTCCATTCGGGCAGCGGGTTCTTCACCTCTATGCCATCGGCCCTGATGAGCTCCAGCAGGCTGTTAGCCCATATCTCGGCCAGGCGCTTGGCACCGTTTGCGTTGGGGTGCAGGTAGAAGTAGCCGGCGTTGCCGCTCTCGCGGGTGAAGAGCGCAAAGTTGTTCTCGAAGTAATCCCAGACGCCACGGTAGCCGGCATAGACCTGCTCATACTGAGCCACGATGGCGTCCAGCACGGGATAGTAGCTGTGCAGGCGGTCCAGTCCCTCTTGCAGGTACTTGGCGCCGTTGTAGGTGCTGGGACTGTACCAGATGGGATAGTTCAACAGAATCCTGCAGTCGGGCACTTCTTTTATGAGTTTGTCAATGATGGTCTTGATGTTGTCTCCATAGACGTCGGGATTCACAGGGGCACCTTCCGTTCCTGAGCAGGCACTGTCGTTGGTGCCCAGCATGATGGAGATGTAGGTGAGGCCACCGTTGTTCTTCTTGAGGGCCTTGGCGTTGCTGACAATGCGGGTGAAGTCGTCCCTGCCTGGCAGGTAGCCGAACGTGGTGATGCCGGAATGACCTCCGTTATAGACATTCGTCGTCACGCCCGTAGCATCCTCCACCAGGGCGCGGCACACGATGGGCGGTGCCTGCGTCGAGGCATTGCTCAGAGTGGCTCCAGCCGTGATGCTGTTGCCGATGAAGAGCAGGTTGATGTTGGCCTTCGGGTCGATGGGGTCGGGCTCACCCTCTACGGCACGATAGACCTGGAAGCGTCCCAGCGAGACGAAGGGGTTGCCGTTCCTGTCATAGCGGCTGCTGTTGCCTGCATTGACGGTCTTCTTCACCACGAAGCGGATGTAAGTGTGGTCGGCCCCTAAGTCAATGTGTGGCGACTCGTAGCGGTCGGGTTGGAAGCCTGTGAAGTCCTCGTTCATTTTCGTCAGGTGCTCCACCTCCGTCCACTCTCCGTTTGGCTCGTCGGCAGCCTGGATGACCACCTCCGTGGGTGTGTCGTAGGTGGAGGACCATGTAGAGCCAATCATCGTGAAGATGATGTGCTGCTCGGGTTGGTTCAACTGGACCTGCAAATAGGTGTCGGTACCAGCAGGCAGGGGACCTGGATTGTTCCAGGACGAGTGCCAGATGTATTGGTTGGTGCCTACGCCGTCGCTCTCGGGCCGCAACAGATTGCTGGGCGGGAAGCCGTTCTCCGTGTTGTTCGACGTGATTTGCGAGCCGTTGGTCAGCAGCGCCACATCTTTCTTCCACACGAGTTCTGCCTGCGCAGGTATGCACAGCAGGAATAGTAGTGCATAAAGTAAATTTCGTAATAATGTCTTTCTCATAACTATTTTTTGATTATAAGGTTTAGTTGTTGTTTCTATTTCACGAGCACAAAGGTACGAAAAATAATTCATATTGCATAATTCATAATTCATAATTTTTGTGTTTTGAATTTAATGTTGTACCTTTGCGCCCGTGTTTAAGAAAATCGTCATAATTTTATGCCTTTTCCAATTGTCGATTATCAATTGTCAATTGTCAATTGCGTTAGCTCAACAGGACAGCATTCGTGTGACGCTGCTCACGTGTTCGCCAGGGCCGGAAATCTATGAGTTGTATGGGCATACTGCCATCAGGTGTCAGACCCCCAAGCCACCTTTAGGGGAAGAAAGGACCGACATTGTCTTCAACTATGGTGTCTTCGATATGTCGAAGCCGTATTTTGCTTGGCATTTCGTGCTTGGGCAGACGGACTACATGGTGCAGCCTGTTCCATGGGAATTCTTTGTCAGGGAATACGATGAGCGCGGTTCCAGCATCACGGAACAGGAGCTGAACTTGACACCATCGGAGGCCAGACGGTTATTAAGCAGACTCTTGGAGAACTGCCTTCCAGAGAACTGCCAGTATCGATATAATTTTCTATACAAGAACTGCACGACGATGGTGCGCGATATGGTGGAGGGTGTCATAGACGGTAGCATCCAGTACCCAGACACACTGCCGCACCAAACCTATCGTGAGGTCCTGCACCACTATACTCCGGAACATCCCTGGGCACAGGAGGGCAACGACTTGCTGCTTGGTGCCGAGGTGGATACCATCCTGTCGGAACACGCCGCTATGTTTGTGCCAGAGAACCTGATGCGTGCCTATGACGGCGCCTTCATCATAACCACACGTGGAGATATGAGGCCGCTGGTGAAGAGCAAAGAGTTAAGGATTAAGAGTGAAGAGTTAAGAGTGAAGAGTCTAGAGTTCTTGGATGCTTTAGCACCAAGGCGCGATTGTAGTCGCGGAAGTAGAGCGAAGAATAATAGCAACCAATCTGCGGACAATAGTTCCTTTGATTTTTCATTCTTCATACAACATTTTTCACCATTCACTTTTATCTTCTCGTTCGGAGGCCTCTGCCTCCTTATTGTGTTGCTTGAGGTCTGGACAAAGCGCATTTTCTGGTTGTGGGATGTGCTGCTCCTGCTTGCGCAAGGTGCGGCAGGTGTGTTGCTTACCTTCATGTTCTTTTTTTCGGACCATCCAGCTGTTGACTCCAACTGGCAGATTTGGGTGTTGAATCCCATTGCCCTGATAGGCATTCCCCTTGTCATAAAATCTGCCATCCAGCACAAACCAACCCTCTGGTATGCATTCCAGTTTGCGGTTTTGGCACTATTTTTGTTATTTTCTCCGTGGATTCCGCAGGTATTTGCGAAAATAACCGTACCTTTGGCGCTATGTTTGCTGACAAGACCCATCAGCTACTACCTGGTGAGAGTGAAGAGTGAAGAACGAAGAGTGAAGAATAAAAGTAAGTAACAACAACACGAAACACTGTGAATAAGACGTACATTCATAATAACAACCGGTCTTTTGTATGCCGCCTCATGCCTGGGGTGGTAACTCTTATTCTTCATTCTTCACTCTTCACTCTTCACTCCTTTGCTCAGGATGCCCCACAGGTGCCGTCGCTGGTCGTGAACATTGTCATTGACCAGTTGCGTAGCGACTATCTGGATGCCTTCACGCCGCTCTATGGTCAGGGAGGCTTCCAGCGACTCAAGGAGCAGGGACGTTTCTATTCGCAGGCAGAATATCCGTTCAACTCGCCCGACCAAGCTTCAGCAATGGCTTGCCTGATGACGGGCACGAGTCCTTACGTCAACGGCATTGTCGGTACGCATTGGCTTGACCGCCAGACGCTGCTGCCCGTTTTCTGCGTTGATGACGATACCTTCCCAGGCATCCATACAAGCGAGAAGTCTTCGCCCAAGCATCTGGCTGTCTCTACTATTACCGACGAACTGAAAATATCTTCCGAGGGGAAGAGTATTGTTTACTCTATTGCTCCGACACGCGAAGCAGCCATCTTCGGCGCAGGACACGCAGCGAACGAGGCTTTCTGGCTCGACGACTGGACAGGCAAATGGGCAGCATCCTGCTACTATGATGATTATCCCGATTGGGCTACGGAATATGATGTGCGGTCATCACTCGAAAGCCGTATAGCCGATATTCAGTGGAAGCCACTCAACGATGAGGTGACGAACTTCCAATATTTCGTTTCCTCAGCCGAAAGCAAAGGTAAGGCTTTCAACCACAAATTCAATAGCAACCGTAAGTTCCGTGAGTTCAAGGCTACAGCCTGCGTCAATGACGAAATCAACCTCTTTGCCAAAGAAGCCATTGAGAAGGCAGGACTTGGCACAGACGCTGTGACCGATATGCTGACGCTGACCTATTACGCAGGTGCCTACGATCACCAGTCTGCAATGCAATACGGTATGGAGATGCAGGACACCTACGCCCGTTTGGACCGACAGTTGGAAGACCTCTTCGACTATGTGGGGGAGAAGGTGGGTATGGACAAGACGCTGTTCGTCGTCACCAGCACAGGCTATTTCGACTCCGAAGAGTTGATGGACCTGAGCAAGTACCGTATTCCCACTGGTATTTTCTCCATCACCAAGGCTCAGCTGCTGCTCAATATGTATCTCATTGCCGTTTATGGTCCTGGAAACTATGTTGAGACTGCCATTGACAACCAGATTTACCTCAATCTCAAACTGATAGAGAACCGTAACCTCAACCTTGCAGAGGTACTCGACCGTTGCAGTGCGTTTCTGATTCAGCTGAACGGCGTGAAGGATGTCTATACCAGTCAGCGACTTGCCCTGGGTGCTTGGACACCCGGCATCAGCAAACTTCGCAACGCATATAACCCGAAATGTTCGGGCGACATACTCATACAAGTATCACCCGGCTGGCTTCTGAATAACGAAGACACGCACGAGCAGTCACTCAGCCGCGAGTCCTACCTGAGTTTCCCGCTCTTTTTCATGGGCGCAGGCATTGTGCCGGAGAAGGTTCGCATACCCGTCACCATCGACCAGGTGGCACCCACCATTGCGCAGACCTTGCGCATCCGGGCTCCGAACGCCTGTCCGCAGGCTCCGTTGAACTACTAAGGAGCCTCACCCCCGACCCCTCTCCAAGAGAGGGAAGAGAACTAAACGACCATACGACCAATTTCCCAAACGACTAATACATTATATAATATATGGACATTTCCAAGTTTTTGGTAAAGATATTCGGTGACAAGAAAAGCCGCGACCTGAAAGCCTACCGCCCTATGGTGGAGGATGTGCTTAAGGTCTATCCCGAGATTCAGGCACTATCGAACGACGAGCTTCGTGCCCGCTCAAAAGCCATCAGGCAGCGCGTGCAAGACTCTGTCGCAGATTTGCGTCAGCAGATACAGACGCTGAAGGACAAAATTCCCAATACAGACATTCAAGATCGTGCACCCATCTTCTCGCAGATTGACAAACTGGAGAAGGACGTTCTGGAAACCTTCGAGAAGGCTCTTGATAAGGAGCGTGCTGAGGTGTTCGCCATAGTGAAGAGTACTGCAGAGCGTTTCGCAAACAACGAGACGGTAGAGGTCACCGCTAACGATTTCGACCGCGACCTTGCAGCTTCGCACGACTTTGTAGATATCGATGGCGACAAGGCCATCTATTACAACCACTGGGTGGCAGGCGGCAATGACCTGAAATGGGATATGGTACACTTCGATGTGCAGCTTTTTGGCGGTACCGTGCTGCATCAGGGCAAGATTGCTGAGATGTTCACGGGTGAGGGTAAGACACTTACCGCAACGCTCCCTGTCTTCCTGAATGCATTGACAGGCAACGGCGTGCATGTGGTTACCGTGAACGACTACCTGGCCAAGCGTGACTCCGAGTGGATGGGACCTATCTACATGTTCCACGGTCTGAGTGTGGATTGCATTGACAAGCATCAACCCAACAGCGAGGCTCGCCGCAAGGCATATTTGGCCGACATTACTTTCGGCACGAACAATGAGTTCGGCTTTGACTATCTGCGCGACAATATGGCACAAGACCCCAAGGACCTCGTGCAGCGTTCCCACAACTACGCCATTGTCGATGAGGTGGACTCTGTCCTTATCGACGATGCCCGTACGCCACTCATCATCTCAGGTCCCATACCGAAGGGCGACGACCAGCAGTTCGAGCAGTACCAGCCTTTAGTGGAACGCCTTGTAGGCGTGCAGCGTCAGTTGGCTACGCAATATCTGGCTGATGCCAAGAAGCAGATTACGGAAGGTACCGAAGCCAATGACAAGCAGAAGACTGCAGAAGGCTTCCTTGCCCTCTTCCGTAGCCATAAGGCTCTGCCGAAGAACAAGCCCCTCATCAAGTTCCTCTCCGAACCAGGCATCAAGGCAGGTATGCTCTCCACAGAAGAAATTTACATGGAGAACAACAACCGCCGTATGCCCGAAGCCACCAATCCGCTCTACTTTGTGGTCGATGAGAAGTTGAACAGCGTGGAACTGACCGATAAAGGTAACGAATGGCTGGCTTCACAGGTCAATGACCCCGAGCTTTTCATCCTGCCCGACATCACCACCGTCCTATCGCAAATCGATGCCTCGAACAAGACCGACGAAGAGAAGATTGAGGAGAAGGACCGCATCTTCAATGACTACGCCACCAAGAGCGAACGCGTACATACCATCCAGCAACTGCTGAAGGCTTACACCATGTTCAACCTCAACGACGAGTACGTCATCCAGAATGGTGAGGTCAAAATCGTCGATGAACAGACGGGCCGTATCATGGAAGGTCGCCGCTGGAGCGACGGACTCCACCAGGCTGTCGAGGCTAAGGAACATGTTAAGGTTCAGGCCGCTACACAGACATACGCTACCATTACCCTGCAGAACTACTTCCGTATGTACCACAAACTGGCGGGTATGACGGGTACTGCAGTCACAGAAGCCGGTGAGTTCTGGGATATCTACAAACTTGATGTGGTAGAGGTTCCTACAAACCGTACCGTCATCCGCAAGGATATGAACGACCGCGTATATCGCACTCAGCGTGAGAAGTACAAGGCGGTCATTGAGGAGGTAGAACTCATGCGCACCAGCGGTCGTCCCGTACTGGTAGGTACAACGAGCGTGGAGATTTCTGAGATGTTGAGCAAGATGCTGCAAATGCGCAAGATACCTCATCAGGTGCTGAACGCCAAGCTCCATCAGAAGGAGGCTGACATCGTGGCTCTGGCCGGTCAGAGTGCTCCTGGCACAGTCTATGTGGCTACCGACGGCCGAGCCTTCAACGAGAAGAGCGCAGCCGTAAGCTACCAGACACGCATTGAGGCAGAAGTTGCCAAGAAAGAAAAGCGTGAACCTCGTGATGCGGCTGAACTTTTAAAGACCGAAGAGCGTATGTTGGGTACGGTAACCATCGCCACCAATATGGCAGGTCGTGGTACGGATATCAAGCTCTCGCCCGAGGTGAAGGCCGCTGGTGGTCTGGCCATTGTCGGCACAGAGCGCCATGAGAGCCGCCGTGTAGATAGACAGTTGCGTGGACGTTCCGGACGTCAGGGCGACCCAGGGAGCAGCGTCTTCTTCGTCTCTATTGAGGACAAGCTGATGCGTCTCTTCGCCAGCGAGCGTATTGCCCGAGTGATGGACAGCCTCGGCTTCAAGGACGGCGAGATGATTGAGCACAGCATGATTACCCGCAGTATCGAGAACGCACAGAAGAAGGTGGAAGAGAACCACTTCGGCATACGTAAGAACCTGTTGGAGTATGATGACGTGATGAACAAGCAGCGTACGGTCATCTATGAGAAGCGTCGCCACGCCCTCATCGGTGAACGTCTCGGCATGGACATCAGCAACATGATTTGGGACCGCGTCTGCAACATTCTGGAGAACAATGACTACGAGGGTTGCCGTCTGCGCTTCCTCGAGATTATGGCAATGGAAGTGCCCTTCACAGCCGAGCAGTTGGAGACCATGAAGCTTGACGATGTGGCAGAACTGGCCTACCAAAAGGTGCTGGAGCGCTTCCATCAGAAGACGGAAATCATGATGCACAATGCCCACAAGGTCGTGACGCACATCTACGAGAGTCCGCAGGGCAGTATGTACGAGAATCTCATGGTACCCGTCATTGCAGGCAACCGTCAGTACAACATCCCCTCAAACCTCAAGGAAGCCTATGAGAGTGAGTCGCGTAGCGTCGTAACGGCATTCCACAAGGCTATCATCCTGCATATCATCGACGATGCGTGGAAAGAGAACCTGCGTCTGCTCGATGAGTTGAAGCATAGCGTACACAACGCCAGCTACGAACAAAAAGATCCCTTGCTCATCTTCAAGTTGGAGAGTGCCAAGCTCTTCGATGATATGATAAATCAGATTAATGACCGAACCGTGTCCATCATCATGCGTGCCATGATACCAGAGCTGCAGATTCAGGAGGCACCGCCACAGCAGGAAGCACCCCGTCGCGAGCGACCTCGCTTGCAAGAGTCGCGCGGAGAGCTGACCGATGCCGGACAGCAGCAGGCAGCAGCACGCGACACCCGCGACCGTCAGCCAGTACAGCCTATCCGGCGTGAGAACCTTCCTGGCCGAAACGACCCCTGTCCCTGTGGCAGTGGCAAGAAGTTCAAGCAGTGTCACGGAAGGAACCTGTAGCCCCCTCCCCCGAAGAGTAGGGGAGTCAATGGTAATGAAAGATGGTAAATGGTAAATGGTTAAATGGTAAATAGCGTTATGGAAGCAAGCAAACAGACAATTCCGCAGATTGAGCGCACGCTGCGCAAGGTTATCGCCAAGTTCCCTCCTGAGGCTGAGCCCGTTATGACGGACCTTCATCTTCTGGTGAGCAACTACACGGGCGAAATACGCACTTACAACGACGATGACGAAGAACTCGACCGTTGTGTCGTTGAGGAGTGGATAAAGAGTTCCGATGAGCAGTTCTATGAGGACATTGTGCCCATCCTGCGCGGTTGTATCGAGAACCTCCGCCCGAGCATAGAGAAGATGAGCATTTTGCAACCCTTCAGCTTTGTCCTCATCGACGAAGACCATGAGACGTTGCAGGATTTGGTCATCATCGACAGCGAAGAGACAATAATGCTCGACAATTCGTTGCTCGACGGACTTGAAGAAGACCTCGATGCCTTCCTTAAGCAGCTTTTGGAGGACTAAATACAGGGCCTGCAGGCTCTGTTGTTATGCCTTCAAGGCAAAAAAGGCACGTGAATTTACTTTTTTCTTCATGTAAATGTCTGTTATATGAAAAAAAATACGTACCTTTGTGCGCTTTTAACGAAAAATACTAAATAAAAACATAAAAAAACAATGGCAACATTACAAAAAATTCGCAACAGAGGAAAGATCCTTATTGCTACAGTCGGTCTTGCTCTGTTTGCCTTTATCGCCGAGGAGTTTGTGCGTTCTCTCACCTATACACAGACAGAGAGCCGCCAGCGCGTCGGCAAAATCTATGGTGAGAAAATCAACGTACAGGATTTTAACGCAATGGTCGAGGAATATGCCGACGTTGTGAAGTTTACTCAGGGCATCAACTCATTGGCCGATGACCAGCTCTCAATGATTCGTGACCAGGTATGGCAGACCCTCGTGAACGACAAAATCATGCAGCATGAGTGCGAGAAGCTCGGTATCACTGTCACCGATGCTGAAATGCAGGACATTATCAACAATGGCCGCAACCCAATGCTTGCACAGACTCCATTCCGCACAGGTCAGGGCACTTTCGACGTGAACGCGCTGAAGCAGTTCCTGAATCAGTACAACGAAGTCATGAACAATCCCCAGCTGAGCAGCGAGGTCAAGGAGCAGTACACACAGATGAACAACTATTGGAAGTTCATCGAGAAGACCATTCGTCGTCAGAAGCTGAGCGAGAAGTATCAGACACTCCTCACTGGCTTGATGGTTAGCAACCCCGTAGCTGCACAGACCAACTTCGACGGCCGTACCAGCGAGGCTGACATCTACATGGCAGCTCTGCCTTTCTCCAGCATCAAGGACGACGATGTCAAGGTGGAGGACAGCGAACTCAAAGCCAAGTACGAGGAGTTGAAGGAAATGTTCCGTACCAACGAGGAAACACGCGACATCAAGTACATCGACATTAAGGTTACTGCCAGCGACGAAGACAAGGCAAACCTTCAGAAAGAAATGGAAGGCTATGCTCGGGCTCTTGCAGAAGGTGCAGACCCTGCTAAGACTGTCCGCGAGGCAGCAAGCCAGGTGCCCTTCAGCGTCCTGCCCGTCAGCGCCAAGGCCCTGCCACACGACATTGCAGAGCAGCTCGATTCTCTGAGCGTCGGCTCTCAGGTAGGTCCCTTCGTACACGACCACGACAATACCATCAACATCGTGCGTCTCATTGACAAGGTTAACTTGCCCGACTCTGTTGAGGTTCGTCAGATTGCCGCTCCCGGCAACGATATGGCTGCCATCGAGAAGACTGCCGACAGTATTATGAATGCTTTGGCAGCAGGTGCCAACTTCGACACCATTGCCAAGAAGTACGACCAGCCCGCCACAAAGACCTGGATCACCAGCAGTCAGTATGAGGGTCAGGCCATCGACGAGAACAACCGTAAGTTCATAAACACCATCACCACCGCTTCTGTGGGTGTTAACAACAAGATTGTGCTCGACGGCCAGGGTGTCATCATTGCTCAGGTTACCGACCGCCGTAACATTGTCCCCAAATACAATGTCGCAGTCATCAAGCGCTCTATTGACTTCAGCAAGGACACTTACAACAAGGCATTCAACGACTTCAGCAGTTTCCTGGCTGGCAACTCCAAGGTCGAGGATATCGAAGCCAATGCCGTTCAGGCTGGCTATACCGTGCAGACCCGCAACAACGTAAGCAATACAGAACACAATGTAGTTAATGTTCGTAGCACGCGCGACGCCTTGCGTTGGATTTTCAACGAGGACACAAAGGTTGGCGACGTTTCTCCCCTCTATGAGTGTGGCGACAACGACCACCTGCTCGTGCTTATGCTTACCGGCGTCCACAAGAAGGGCTATATGGCTTGGGACGACGAGCAGATTCGCACCTATCTGACTGGTGAAGTTACGAAGGACAAGAAAGCTGCCCTCCTGTTGGAGAAGATGAAGGACGTGAAGAGCGTAGCCGATGCAGCCAAGATAGACGGTGCAGTCACCGATACCATCAAGCACATCACCTTCACCGGCAATGCTTTCGTATCGAAGGTCGGCTCTGGCGAGCCTGCGCTGAGCGGTTCCGTAAGCAAGGCTAAGAAGGGCGACTTCAAGGCTGGCATCAAGGGTAAGGCAGCAGTCTATGCCTACCAGGTACTCGACCAGAAGAAGAATGACGTCAAATTTGACAAGAAGGAAGAAGAGCAGAAGCTGCAGCAGACCATTTCCCGCAGCATCAGCAATTTCCAAGGCGAACTCTTCAAGAATGCCAACGTCACTGACAATCGCTACATCTTCTTCTAAGATAATATAAAATAAAAAGAACTAATAGGAGGTAAACACCATGGAAATGCTTGTGTTTACCTCCTTTTTATTACTGACATTTAACATAAAAATGCGTGTGAAAAGAATTACTCTTCTCGCTATGCTGGTTGCGCTTTTCAGCGTGACGACGTTCGCACAAGTGACACCGCCCGCCACAGCTACGGCGGAAACTTGGTACACCGCAGACGGTAAATTCCAAGTCTATGGCCGATACGGCTGGGAGGACTACACCGCCATGATGTCAACCATCAACATTGCCATCGATGGCTCAGACATCTATGTTCAGGGCTTGTCCTACTATTTCAAAGACGGATGGATTAAAGGTACGGTCAGTGGCAACACTGCTACCTTTGAGGGTGGTCAGGTTGTAGGTCAGGACGAATATGGAACCGAGTACATCTGTGGCAGCAATGACGGACAGGTGTTTGCTGAGTCCATTGTCTTTAACTACGATGCCGAAAAGGGAATCCTGGAAGCAGTCACGCCTCTCGTCCTCGAGAGCGGTTCGACAGAAAGTTTCTCCATCTATGCTTACTGGCAGGTGCCCACTTTCACCAGGGAAAAACCCAAGGGTCCCGAGCCAGTGGTTGCTCCCGAGGGCTTGGTGGCCGATGAATGGGCCGTCAGTGCTAAGGATAACTACGGCGTTCCCGTTTCGACCTATTTCTATATAGGATTCGATGGCAATGATGTCTATCTCAAGGGCTTTACCCACTATCTGCCAGATACTTGGCTCAAGGGTACACTGAGCGAAGACGGCAAGACCATCACCTTTCCTGGCAACCAGTATTTTGGTCCCTACGATGCTGACTCCTATACTCACTACGAGTTCTACCTGATGCAGGACGGCTTTGAACTTACCTATGATGCCGAAGCCGGTAAGATGACTGGCCAGGGCGAGTTATACGTCAGCGAGGCTATCCGGCAATACAAAGGCGACGTCTATAACGACCCTGTCATCACCAAGGTCGTTGAGAAGGCAGCCATACCTGCTACGCCCAACATCTCTCAGATCTACGATGCTACGACCGCTCCCGTTGTCATGTTCACAATTCCTGCAACCGATGTCAACGGCGACGCCATGCTGTCTTCCAAGGTCAGCTTCCAGTTCTTCAAGGACATTGAGCAGGAAGTAAGCCCCGTTGTTTTCGAGCCTGCAGACTATCCCGCTCTGACGGAGGCAATGACTGTCTTCCCCTATGGCTTTACGGACGACAACTTCCTCTTCTATAACTACATGTACCTCAATCAGGCAGACTACGGCAAGTGGAACAAGATTGGCCTTCAGGTCACCTACACCGGTGGCGGCGAGGAGAACAAGTCCGAAATCTTCTGGTTCGACATCAAGCCCTACGAGATGACAATCTTCGACTTCAATGCCATGACCGACGAGCCTTGCTCATCCAGCGTCAGCAACGACGGCGACATCACCGAAAACCGTGTACTTACGGCAAACAACATGACACTGACCGTATCGCCGAAGGCAGAGGAGGCAACGACTCCCAACCGCTTCTGGAGCACCAGCAAGGGTCCACAGCTGCGCATCTATAGCGGTACGCTGACTTTCGAGGCTCCCATTGGCAAGGTCATTACAAAGCTGGTGTTCAACAATGGCAAGTGGGACGAAGGCAACAGTGCCGACTCTGGCCAGTTCGAAGGCAATGTATGGACGGGCGAGGCCAAGAAGGTGGTTGTAACCATCGCCGGCAACACTCAGCTGAACAGCATCGTAGTCTATCCTTCCGAGTACGTGCCCACCGCTGTTGATGCACCTGCCGATTTGGCAACCGACACCTATATCTTCTCTGCTAAATCCGAGAAGCCCTACTACGACCCCGCCGATCTCACGCTTTGGGTGAAGGCAGGCTTCGACGGCGACGACCTCTACATCCAGGGCCTGGCTGCCGACCTTAACAGCAGTGCCGACCAACTGTGGGTGAAGGCCACCAAGAACGAGGCGGGCCAGTACGTCATCCCTGCCAACCAGTACATGGGCAACGTAACCTTCTGGATGTCCAGTATGGACTACTATTTCACAGCAGTCAATGCAAACGGCAAGATGGTTGACGCCGTCCTCGACTTCGACGCTGAGAAGGGTCAGTTCACCTCGGCCCAGGCTCTGGTCATCAATGCTGCGCTGACCGAGCTGATACCTCAGCAGACTTTCACCAATGTCGTCATCACGAAGTTCAACGAAATGGCTGCAACACCTGCCGACCCTGTGTTCAACAATGTTGACTTCGGCGAATGGTCACACGGCATCAACTGTACCATCCCCACCGTCGGCACAGAAGGCGAGACGCTGAATCCTGGCAAGCTGTTCTACACTGTCTGGGTTGAGAAGAACGGCGAACAGACACCTTACACCTTCACCGCCGAAATGTACTATGCTTTCGACGAGGATGCAACGGAAGTTTCATACGCCACTAACTACAGCACGTGGGACGGTTCTCACAGTATCTACTTCTACGATGACGCCTCGGTATTCGGCGATTGGACGAAGGTTGGCATCCAGAGCATATACTACGGAGCAGGCGAGCGCAAGGAGTCCAACATCGTATGGCAAGAGCTTTCTGGCACGGGCATCGTGGAGATGTACAATGGACAATGTACAATGGATAATGAGATTTATAACCTTGCAGGCCAGCGCCTCAATGCTACCCGCAAGGGCATAAACATCATCAACGGCAAGAAGGTCGTGATTAAGTGAGTATAAAGCAGAACTTGCTTACCTTTTAAGCCTTCCCTCACCAGAGGGAGGGCTTTTTTATGCCTTTGGCTCTCGGTTGAAATCGTCCATTTTTTTCTCTGTGTAGAAATAATTTTTTCTACGCAGAGAAAAAAGTTTTCCTACGCACTCGCGTAAGATCTACAAGCCTTCGGTTTTCTTGGGCGATTCTTATCGCGCCGATAGTCGCAAAAGAATAATTATACGTGCTTTTTATTTCGTTTTCTTGCAAGTAGTAATAAAAATACTACTGATAGTATGTCATAATAGTAATATTTTTCATACTTTTGTTGCACGAGATTATTAAACCAGCTATGAAAAGGTACACTGTCCAATGGCCATCTCCAGAGCCTTTAGCGTAATGGCCGCCGTGCAGAACGTGAAGAATACACGAAAAATGTAGTTCAAATGTTGACCAGTCCAGACGTAAATAACTAATAATCAGCAAAAAATAGCCTAAATATTAGCCGCCGCCCAGGCAGCAGTTGAGGGATAAGCATCATAAGATGAACAAGAATTGAGGGTGTGTCAAAATAGGCACATCCTCCTTTTAGTCTCTTAATTGTCAGTTTGTTCGCCCCAACAATTCTTCACTGCTGATTTTCTTTTTTCATCTCTAAATTTACTTATATTGGGTTGAATGACCTCATACAGCCCC
>JAILRU010000045.1 GCA_024697945.1 Bacteroidaceae bacterium | reverse complement strand
GGGGCTGTATGAGGTCATTCAACCCAATATAAGTAAATTTAGAGATGAAAAAAGAAAATCAGCAGTGAAGAATTGTTGGGGCGAACAAACTGACAATTAAGAGACTAAAAGGAGGATGTGCCTATTTTGACACACCCTCTTGTTTTATTACGATTCAACTCCTTAAGCATTCCCCTCCACTTTACTTAAGTATTTTCTTCCATTTTACTTAAGTATTCTGACCATAAAATCTATACCTTTCTTACCCAGAAACCTTAACCTTTTCTACCCAGAAACCTTAACGTCAATGAACAGATAAGGTCGCTTCATCGTTAACGTCCTATCCCTACCTTCGGAGGATTACTATTCCTTCCATCGAAGGATTACTATTCCTTCCGCCATAGGATTACTATTCCTTCCTTCATAGGATTACTATCGCTCCGGCCGAAGGGATAGGACGCTCAGCCTGAAGCGACGGCTCGCTCCCCCAGAAGGGATATAATCCTTTCGTGCCACCGTATTTTTCCTGTGCGTAGAAAATATTTTTTTCTCTTCGGAGGAAAAAGTTTTCCTGTGCGTAGTAGTAAAAATCGCTGCGAAAGGACTGGAATTGTGTCACACATTGAGCCCCAAAAACAATGTGTGACAGAAGTGTGACAGAAGTGTGACATGAACAAGATTATGTATTTCAGTGATTTATATTATATTTTATTACTATGACATACTTGTCACACTTTAAAAAGGAAAAATTGGGTATATAAAAAGAAAAATAAGAAATAGGCAATGAGAATAGGAAAACAATGTGTGACATGTGTGACACAGTGCTAAAGCATCCAAGGCGTGCTAAATTCGGTTTAATTCAACTCGTCCCTAATGGTTTGCTTATGCTCGAAAAGTTAAATAACTCTTAATTATTAACTCTTAATTATTAATTATCACTTATTTGTTGTACCTTTGTCCCAAAATAGGTTAGATATATGGTAAATAGTATAGTCGAGAGGGTTGAAGCTCTGCGCGATTACATGCGGAAGAACGGGCTTTGTGCCTTTGTTTTCCCCAGTACTGACCCGCATCAGGGTGAGTATGTTCCTGAACATTGGATGACACGAAAGTGGATAAGTGGCTTCGACGGGAGTGCCGGAACAGCAGTCGTTACACTTTCTGATGCTGCACTTTGGACGGACAGCCGTTATTTCATTGCTGCCGAAGAACAACTCAAGGGTACTCCGTTTCATCTGATGAAGGACGGATTGCCTGAGACACCGAGCATCACGGAGTGGCTCTGTGATACAATTCATAATTCACGATTCATAATTCATAGTGAGGCAGGCGATGAAAAGGTCAATGAACCTGTCGTGGGCATTGATGGCGAGGTCTTTACTGCTGCTGAAATTGAGGAGATGGAAGCGGCGTTGGGTAAGGCTGGCATCAAGCTTCGCACAGACTTAGACCCTGCTGAAACACTGTGGACTGACCGCCCACCTATTCCCAAGAACAAGGTGGAGATTCAGCCTTTGGAGTTTGCCGGAGAGTCGGCCGAAAGCAAGATAGAGCGTGTAAGACAAGTCCTTAGAGACAATTCAAAACTAAATATTGATAATTCAAATGAAGGCATCCTCATCTCCCAGCTCGATGAAATAGCTTGGCTGCTCAACCTACGCGGCTCGGATGTGCATTGCAATCCCGTCTTCGTCAGCTATGTCCTCCTCACGCCCGACAAGGTGACGCTCTTCATTGACAGCGAAAAGCTCGATGAAAATGTGGAGAGCTACCTCAAAGGCATTGGGGTGAAGGTGAAGACTTACAGTCAATTCAAAATTCAAAATTCAAAATTCAAAGTTCAAAACTTCGCCCCTTCTCCCATTCCTGCGATGAAGGCTGTCAAGAACGATGCAGAGATAGAGGGCTTCAGAAGGGCGATGCTTCGCGACGGCATAGCGATGGTGAAGTTCCTGCATTGGCTCAAGCCTGCTGTCGAAGCAGGTGGAGAGACAGAGATGAGCATCGACCGCAAACTCACCGCCCTGCGAGCTGAACAGCCACTCTATCGCGGGCTGTCGTTCGACACCATTGCAGCCTACGGCCCTCATGGTGCTATTGTCCACTATGAGGCGACTCCCGAAACAGATGCCCCGCTTGAACAACACGGACTTCTGCTGCTTGACAGCGGTGCGCAGTATCAGGACGGCACGACCGACATCACACGTACCATCGCCCTTGGTCCACTTACCGACGAGGAACGTCTCGACTACACCTTGGTGCTCAAGGGACACATCCGCCTGGCACTGACACGTTTCCCAGACGGCATCAGCGGCACACGGATTGATGCTTTGGCACGCTATGCGATGTGGCAGCATGGCATTGACTACGGACACGGCACAGGACACGGTGTCGGCTCCTATCTGTGCGTTCATGAAGGACCGCATCAGATCCGGCACACCTGGAAGCCAGCACCGCTTCATGCCGGCATGACCGTCACAAACGAGCCTGGCATCTATCGGGCAGGCAAGCATGGTGTCCGCATCGAGAACACAATGCTCTTCGTTGAGGACGGTGAAACAGAGTTCGGCAAGTTCCTTCGTCTCGAGCCCCTTACCCTCTGTCCCATCGACCTCACTCCTGTCATCCGGGAAATGATGACACCCGAAGAAGTGGCATACCTCAATGCCTATCATAAGAAAGTATATGACGAGCTCTCGCCATACCTAACAGAAGAAGAAAAGGGAAGTCTCCCCCAGCCCCTTCAAAGGATAGGATAATAAAATAGTAAATCGTCAAATAGTAAATAACATAGATGGCATTAATAAAGACTCTCAAGGGGATGCCTGCTCCCCGATTCGGCAAGCACTGCTACTTCAGCGAAGGTGCAGTCATAGTGGGCGACGTAGAAATGGGTGACGACTGCACTGTTTGGTTCAATGCCGTCATCCGAGGCGACGTACATTTCGTCAAGATAGGCAATCGCACGAACGTGCAGGACAACTCCTGCATCCATACGCTCAACGGGAAAGCGCCTTGCATCCTGGGCGACGACGTGACAATCGGTCATTGTGTCACATTGCACGGCTGTGAAATCAAGGACGGTGCACTGGTTGGGATGGGCGCAACGGTGCTCGACCATGCCGTAGTAGGGAAAGGTGCCATCGTGGCTGCAGGAGCATTGGTGCTAAGTAACACGCAGATTGGCGATGGTGAACTATGGGGCGGAGTGCCTGCGAAGTTCATCAAGAAGGTTGACCCCGAACAGGCTCAGGCTCTGAACAAGACCTTTGCCCGTCACTACATCGAATACAGCGACTGGTTCCGCGAAGCTGACAGCGACCCCAATAATACGCAGATTGTGACAACAAGCGAAGACTACTTGTCAGTTCATAGTTCATAGTCCATAGTTCATAGTTATTAATCATTCTACAATAATGAAACACCTGTTCCCTTTGGCACTCCTGTGCCTTTGCCTCATGGCTTGCAACACCAGCAAAGAGGTTGAAACAAAGACAAGCACCGTGACGAACCCTATTCCCCTCAAGCTGGGCGATCCCTTCCTGCTTCATGCAAGCGACGGGCGCTACTACATGTACGGCACTTCGCTGGGTGATGGCTTCGAGGCTTTCGTCAGCGATGACCTGGTTCAATGGGATTCCTGCGGACAAATCTACAAGGGCGGAGACACCGCACAGTGGAATCTTGACTGCTTCTGGGCTCCCGAGGTCTATGAACGCGATGGCAAGTACTACCTCTTCTTCAGCGCCAACTACCGCGAGAACCCGACTAACGAGGGTGAGAACTTCAAGATTGGTGTTGCCGTCAGTGACTCTCCGGCAGGTCCCTTCACCGACCTCTACAATCGCCCCATCTTCAACCCTGAGTATCCCATCATCGATGCTAATGTCTATTTCGACGACGAAAACGGCAAATGCTATCTCTACTTCAGCCGTTGCTGCCACAAACATAGCGTGGAAAGCGAGATTGCCGATAGCCTGAAAGAGGCCGGCAGCTTCCAGGAGATTGAGGAGAGCTGGGTGTACGGTGTAGAGCTGAAGCCCGACTTCAGCGGTGTCATTGGCGAACCTCAGCTACTGCTTTGTCCCCCGACTGCCCTTGCCGACCGTCAGAGCGAATGGGAAAGCCGCAGTGCCACACACGGCGAGGTGAACCGACGCTGGACAGAGGGCAGCTTCCTCTTCCGCGAGGGGGACACATATTATATAATGTATAGTGCGAACCACTATGGCGGGCAGTACTATGCTGTGGGATATGCGACGGCCACAAATCCTCTTGGTCCCTTCACCAAGGCCGAGAACAACCCTGTATTGCAGGAGAATGTGAGTCGTGGTGGATTCGTTATGGGCACAGGCCATAACATGGTGCTGACGATGCCCGACGGCAACCGCTACTGCGTTTATCATGGCCGTATGAAGGACAATCCCGACGAGCGTGTTGTCCTGATAGATAAGCTCATCATAAACGAAGATGGGACCCTCACAGTCGAAGGCCCCACCACTGATGCACAAAAGATTGCTTATTAATCGCAGCCGAAGATGTCGCGAGTATAAACTTTGTCGCGAACATCATCGAGGACAGGTTCGTAGCGGTTGGCAACAATGGCCTGCGACTGACGCTTGAAAGTCTCCAGGTCATTCACGACACGCGAACCAAAGAAGCTCTCACCGTCCTGAAGTGTAGGTTCGTAGATGATCACCTCCGCACCCTTGGCCTTGATGCGCTTCATGATACCCTGAATGGCTGACTGGCGGAAATTGTCACTGCCAGACTTCATCGTCAGACGGAAGACTCCGATGACACAGTGCTGTTCGCTCTGGCTGTTCCACTGCGCATTCTCGCTGTAATAGCCTGCCATGCGGAGCACAGCATCGGCAATGTAATCCTTGCGGGTACGGTTGCTCTCCACTATAGCTGTCATCATCTGCTGGGGCACGTCCTGATAGTTGGCCAGCAACTGCTTGGTGTCCTTGGGAAGGCAATATCCGCCGTAGCCAAACGAAGGATTGTTGTAATGCGTACCAATACGTGGATCAAGTCCGACACCGCGTATGATGGCCTTCGGATCGAGGCCTTTAACCTCAGCGTAGGTGTCAAGTTCGTTGAAGTAGCTGACGCGCAAAGCCAAATAAGTGTTGGCAAAGAGTTTCACAGCCTCTGCTTCCTTCATACCCATGAACAGAGTGTCGATGTTTTCTTTCTCTGCACCTTCCTTAAGGAGTTTGGCGAATATCTCGGCATACTTCTTGGCATCGGGATTACCGATGGCAGCAATGGCAGCATTCTCTTCGGTGAAGTTGTTGTCGCTAATCTCAATGGTTTTGGGATAGCCCACGATGATACGAGAAGGATAGAGGTTGTCATACAATGCCTTGCTCTCGCGAAGGAACTCGGGCGAGAACAGCAGGTTGAACTTCTTGCCCTTCAATTCCGGTTTGTAGAGGAACTTCAGCGCATACTTGGCATAAAGGCTGCGGCAATAGCCCACAGGGATTGTGCTCTTGATAACCATTACAGCATCGGGATTGACACTGATGACCAGATCAATGACGTCCTCTATATGGTGCGTGTCGAAGAAATTCTTGACAGGGTCATAGTTGGTGGGAGCTGCAATAACCACAAAATCAGCATCGCGATAGGCACTGGTTCCGTCGAGCGTAGCATGCAGCTGCAACTTCTTTTCTGCCAGATATTTCTCGATATATTCATCCTGGATGGGCGAGATACGGTTGTTTATCTTCTCCACCTTTTCGGGGATGACATCTACAGCCGTCACCTGATGGTGCTGGCTGAGCAGCGTAGCAATGGACAGACCTACGTAACCTGTGCCAGCTACTGCAATTTTAAGTTCACTGAAGTCTCTCATTGTATCATTAACTATTTAATCATTTACCATTTACTATCTACCATTTAACTATCATTTTCTGTGCAAAGATACGAAATAATCCCTAATCTTTAATCTTTAATCCAAAAAAACTTCGTACCTTTGCAAACAAATGGCAAATGGTAAATGATTAAATGGTAAATAAAAGGTGAGTTTTGCTGATATCATAGGACAGGAAGAGGTGAAGCAACACCTGATGCGGCTTCTCATGGAGAACAAGTTGCCGCATGCCATCATGCTTTGCGGACCAAGAGGCGCCGGCAAGTTACCGTTGGCTCTTGCCTTCGCGCAGACGCTTCTCTGCCAACATCCTACAGACGATGGTGCTTGCGGCAGTTGCTCCGATTGTCAGATGACATCCCTTTGGGCACACCCGGACCTGCACTTCTCTTTCCCTGTTTTCAAGGGTAAGAGCACTGACCACCCTGTATCGGAAGACTTCCTTCCTCAGTGGCGCGAACAGATCAGCCGTTGCCCCTATTTTGACACAGAGGAATGGCTTGAAGACATAGGAGCCGAGAACCAGCAGATTGTCATTTATGTGCAGGAGAGCGACAACTTGCAGAAGAAGCTTGCCCTTAAATCGAGTCAGGGCGGACGCAAGGTCGTCGTCATCTGGTTGCCGGAACGTATGAACGAGCAGACAGGCAACAAACTTCTCAAACTCATCGAGGAGCCCCCTGTTGGTACACACTTCCTGCTCGTCAGTCAGGAGCCAGACATGGTGCTCGGCACCATACAAAGCCGCGTGCAACGCATCAATGTACCTGCCCTGCCGGAGGAGGACATCAGCAAGGCACTGCAGGAACGACACTCTATGCCCGAAGAAGATGCAAACCTATTGGCACACATCGCTCAAGGTAGCTACACCGAAGCATTGAAGCGCATGCAAAACGACTCGGAGCAACAGCAGTTCTTCGACCTCTTCGTTCAGCTGATGCGTCACAGCTACGCACGTCGCATCAAGGATATACATCAATGGTCGCTTGTGGTGTCGGAACTTGGTCGCGAACGTCAGAAACGCATGCTCGAGTACTTCCAGCAACAGCTGCGTGAGAACTTCATCTATAATTTTCACAAACCACAGATAAACTTCCTCGGTCGCGAAGAGGAGAACTTCAGCACACGCTTTGCGCCGTTCATCAATCAGCATAACGTCGTTGGCATTATGGCAGAGCTGAGCGATGCGCAGCGTGATATTTCACAGAATGTCAGTGCCAGAATGGTCTTCTTCGACCTCGCACTGAAAATGATAGTATTATTAAAGAATGGATAAAGAATATATAAGCGGTGAACGCGGGCATGGTTTCTCAGCCCAAAGTGCCAATACAGGGCACTACGCCCAACTCAACACCTACGACTATCTGGCCGACGTGCCAGGCAATAACGAGGTCACAGACCTGGTGGAGGTGCAGTTCAAGAATACCCGAAAAGGCTACTTCCACAACTGCGAGAACCTGCCCTTGAAGAAGGGCGACATTGTGGCTGTGGAGTCTAACCCTGGGCACGATATCGGTGTGGTTTCACTAACTGGCAAACTCGTACCGCTGCAAATGAAACACGCCAACCTGAAATCGAACGAGGAGATACGCAAGATATACCGCCTGGCTCGACCAGGCGATATGGAACGCTATGCAGAGGCTAAGGCTCGCGAACATGACACTATGATACAGAGTCGCCAAATAGCCAAAGACTTGGGCCTCGAGATGAAAATAGGCGATGTGGAGTATCAGGGTGACGGCAATAAGGCCATCTTCTATTATATTGCCGACGGGCGAGTAGATTTCCGTCAGCTCATCAAGGTGCTGGCCGACACTTTCCATGTACGTATCGAGATGAAGCAGATTGGCGCACGTCAGGAGGCTGGACGCATTGGTGGCTTTGGTCCCTGCGGACGCGAACTATGCTGTGCCGGATGGCTTAAAAACTTCCAGAGCGTTGGTACGGGTGCCGCACGTTTCCAAGACCTGAGTCTCAATCCGCAGAAACTGGCAGGACAATGTGCCAAGCTCAAGTGCTGCATTAATTATGAGGTGGACCAATATGTAGAATCCTTCCGCAAACTTCCTCCTCGCGACACGATACTCTATACGCAGGATGCTGAATACTATCTCTTCAAATTCGACATCCTGGCGCAGCTCGTCACATACTCCACCGACAAACGTAATGCCGCCAATCTTGCTACCATCAGTGCGGAGCGGGCAAATGCTATCATCGAGATGAACCAACGTGGCGAGAAACCTGTTTCCCTCGAAGAAGGCGGCCGAAAGGAACCGGAGCGTCCTCTCGACTTGGCAACACAGGAAGACCTCAACCGCTTCGACAAGAAAAAGCGTAAGAAGAAACACAAGAATAAACCAAGCCGTTCCGAAAGAAACGACTAATAATCCAAGCTTCAACATTCAAAATTCAAAATTAATATGGCTTGTGCCGGTGACAAGTTTGTTATTTGCTGCTTGCACCGAAGGCACCGTGCTGCACAGCTACAAAACATTATCGGCAGAAGGATGGGAGAGGTGCGATACGGTATGCTTTGATTTGCCGAAAGCCGTTGAGGATTTCAACGGCACACTGACCATCGGACTTCGTACGATAGCGTATGTTGGAATGCAGGACATAGTGCTGGCTGTAGAACAATCTGGCGAAGCAACAGGGGTATGCCGCTGCGATACAATTCGTTACCCCTTGACAGATTCAGAAGGAGATGCCTTGGCTGCTGGTATTAATAATCACCAATACGAAACGCAACACCTGCCCATCAGCATGAAGAAAGGACAAGGCGGCATTGTACGCATCCATCACCTTATGACACCCGAAGTGATTTCCGGCATCACAGAAATCGGCATTCGGATAGAGAGAAAATAGCAATCCCCAAGACAACAGCCTCGGGGATTGCTTATTATTAGGGGTTGGAGTTTATTCGTCGCCCCAGATATTCCAATCGTCACTTTCTTTGGTGAGTGCATCACCACCGTCAACAGTGATGTTACCGTTAATTGGCAGGCTCTCTGCCAGCATCTGTGCTGCCTGAGCCTCTTCAATCTTAATTGATGGTGCTATGTACTTCATAATAGGAGACTCCTTCCAAGCCTCCCCTCTATCAAAAGGGAGGCTTTTTGAGAGATTTTATTGGTTTATAATTCTTTTCTAATTCTCAACCCCTCCTTGAAGTGAGGGATTGGGAGTAGCACTTTTACTTAAGGATCTTCCTTCCGTTCACGATGTTCACACCCTTCTGCATCTTCTGGATGCGCTGACCAGCGAGGTTGTAGATAGCACCGTTTTCGTTCTGAACATTCTCTACGTTAGCAATGCCAGTTGGGTCTTCGTCCGGGAACAAGAAGTAGAATGCCTTAACGTCAGAAGTAAGCTCAAGGTAAGCCTTGCCTGCCTTGATAGTACCTGTTTCTGCCTGATAGAAGCCAATTGGTTCGCTTCCGGGCTGAGCCAGAACGTACTTGCCAGCAGCGTCGATATCGTCAGCAGCACCCTTCAGGACATTCTCGAAAGAAGCATCCAGACCTTCTTCCTTGACAAGAGCTTGGCTGGCGTCCACCTCAGTTTCACTAACTCCAAGAGCGCCATCAGGTACTGTCGGCTCGGTGCCGGGAACAAACTCGTAAACAGCAGGAGTACCCTTCAGGATAACAGGAGTCGATGCAGGAATAGTACCACCTATATCACTCAGTTTCAACCATGTTTTCTCAACCTCAGCGACGTATGCGGTAACGCCTGCTGGAACTGTGAGGTCGGCATTGTCAACAAACAGAGTTGCATAGCCAGCATCGGTAATCTCTGTAACAACATTGTGAGTAGCATCCAGTACGGGATAATCATCCTTGCCGAGGTTCTGACGGAAGGCAATACCAAGCTTCAGAACAATCTCGTCGCTTTCGAGCTGACCCTCATCAACCAATACAGGCTCATCACCGCTTGCAGCACCAGCGCTACCGGTGCCGTTTACGAACTCACCCATATAGTAGTTGTTGGCAAATGTAGAGTTGTTGCCATTGAGCTTGCCGAAGAACTGACCAGTGACAGTTGATGTCACAGTACCGATAGACAAGCAGTTCTTGATAGTTGCCTTACCACCATTGTTGTATCCGATAACACCACCGAAGGTGCAGTTGCCAGGAGTAGCATTATTGTTGACAACCTTACCGTCGAACAGACAGTTGCTTACGGTAAGAATAGCTGCAGTGTTGTTGTTGAGATAGCCTACAAGACCACCATAGTTACCACTACCACCTGCGTCGTTACCATCCAGAGTACCAGAGTACCAGCAACGGTCAACAACTACTGTACCATTGTTAGAACTACCCAAGATACCACCTTGTCTGCCACCGGCGTATGTGTTATTGATGTTAACAAAGCTGTGGATATTGCGGATAGTGGGAGTTGCATCACGAGCATAACCTGCAACAGCACCAACACATTGATATGTTGAGTTAATATCACCGTAAATGGTGAAGTTCTCAATGAGTGCACCTGTTGAGATGACACCGAAGATACCAAAGTAGTTCTGAGTAGAAGTACCTGTGAAGCCCTTAATAACGTGGCCCTGGCCATCGAAGTGACCCTTATAGGCTGCGCTGTTCACCCAGTTGCCGGCAGGTGTTGTCCAGTCGTCAACAAGAGTAATGTCAGCTGTAAGCACGGCATTGGCAGCCATATTTACATTATTAACATAAGAAGCGAACCATACGAGCTGTTCGGGAGTACCAATCTCGAAGTAGCCTTCTGCATTAGCAACCATATAGGTCTCGTCAATATTTCCGCAGTTAGTGCAGAAGCCGTCAACGAAGTCGTGAGAGTCAATTGTTACTGTAGCTTCACTGTTATTGCTGTAAGTTGTCTCGCCCTTAGGAGTAACACCGTCGCAATAGAAGGAAGCCTCTACATAAACCTGCTTGCTCTCACTGCTGAGTGTGGGATATTCATCCGTTCCAATGGTCTGATAGAATGCAATTTCCGACTGGTCACCATTCAGCTTATAAGCAATCTCACCGCTTGCGAGTTGTTCAGCTGTAACTTCTGTAGCAGCAGGAGCTGTCAGCACCTTATCACTACTTGCAGCCTTAGCACTGCCAGTAAGCCAGTAGTTGTTCTCGACCTTTGCAGCATCCTTTCTGTGTCTGCCAATGATAGCGCCACCATAAGATGCTGTACCTTCGCCCTTATAAGTAACTGCACCTATGCCTAAGCAGTTAGCAACTGTTGGATTAGCATTGTTGATGTAACCCACGATACCGCCTGCATAGCAATTTTCAGTATAGTAGTCAATGGTACCTAAGTTAATACAATTTGTAACAGCGTCGCTTGAGATGTAACCTGCAATGCCACCGAAGCAGTCGTGAGTACCAGTACCTACAGTCAGAGAACCTGCAAATGTACAGTTCGTGATGGTGTTAGCACCGCTCTGAGCAGAACCTACAATGCCACCTACATGCTTTGCACCGTTGTCTCCAGCTTCAATAACCAGAGTAGAGTAGATATTGGAAATGGTACTGCTTACAGCCCAACCTACTACGCCAGAGCCATTTGCTGCGCCATCGGGCACTGTCAAGGTACCAGCAATGCTGAAGTTCCCGACGGTAGCACCTTCGATGTTTCCAAAGAGGCCATACTTACCAACTGCTGCATCTGTTTCTCCTGCGAAGTTGGTGATTGCCTTGCCTTGTCCGTCGAATGTACCCTTGAAGGGAACATCGGGAGTACCGATGGGAGCCCATGTTGTACCAGCAAGGTCAATATCAGCTGTGAGGACTGCCTTAGCTTCATTATCACCACCATTTGCTATTGCAGCAAAGGTTGTAAGGTGCTTGACATTGGCAATCTGATATACACCCTCTACTTGAGCAGGAACAGCCTCAGCAACCATTGCGGGCACTTCAACCTTGATGAAATTCAGTGCGTCTGCAAACAGAGGATACAGATTGTTTGCCTCGGCGGTAGCTACAGCACCTATCTTGGCCTCAACTGCGGGTTGAACTTGTGCCATCAATGGTTCAACCACAGCGGAAGGAAGTCCCTCTCCAAGGGCAGTAAGACCCATAGCAACCTTTGTCAGAGAATCGACATATTCCTGGCGAACAACTGCATATTCTTCATCAGACAGCATCTTGAACTCGGACATCTGGATAGAGCCACCGTCGTAAGCTGCCTCAACTTCAATCTTGAAGAACTTGTAGCTCTTGGGCCATTCTTCGCTGAAGTTGAAGAATACAGGTTCATAGTTAGCAGCGGGCAGCTGATCCTGACCGATGTCGGTCTTCTGGTCGAGCAGTGTC
>JAILRU010000015.1 GCA_024697945.1 Bacteroidaceae bacterium | reverse complement strand
TCTTCACCACCGGCAAGCAATGCTCCAACTCGTGCACATGTCTCAAACAACGATGCTGTCTTCTTCCTGATTACTTCAAAATAATCCTCTTCTGATATTTCCTTTTTGTCAATATTTACGAGTTGCAGAAGTTCCCCATCCGACAACGTATGCCCAAGTTCGGCAACCCAAGTCACCACCCTTTGGCTTCCAGTCTGAGCCGAGTGGTACAAAGCCTTGGAAAGCAGGAAGTCACCCACCAGTACAGCCGCCTTATTGTCAAGCAGGGCATTTACAGATTTCTGCCCTCTCCGGCGGTCGCTCTCGTCAACCACATCATCATGAACCAACGAAGCTGTATGCAGTAATTCCAAAGCTACGGCGGCGTGCAAGACATGCTCGTTAACCTCGCCCACATATCGTGCTGCCAACATCACCAGGATGGGACGCATAGCCTTTCCCTGACGCTTCAGCACATGTTGCAATGCAATGTTCAGCAATGGGTTATCGGTCTGCAGAGTTTCCTCGAACAATGTTCTGTATGCCTGCATTTCCGCCTCTATTGGACGGCGTATTTCAATCAGTTTATTCATCGTATTATTTCTTCGACTGCAAAAATACATCTTTTCCATGATTTAGCCAAGACCTTCCCATACTTTTTCCAAAACAACACAGAAAAAGGGATGTACCAACTCATTTTGGCACATCCCAGATATAATCAATAAAATAAGTCAGAGATTACTTTACAAGAATCTTCTTGCCGTTCCTGATGTATATGCCTTTTTCTGTAGGCTTGCGCAACATCATGCGACCGTTCAGGTCATACCAAACGTCAGAACCCTGTATTTTATCACTATTGACAGCATTGATACCAGTCTCGTCATCAGGCGTTACGGTGATGCCATAGATGTACAGTCCCTCTTCATCATCATCCTCGGGTGCCATATTGCCGAAGCTGCGTACAAGCGCACCATTGCCGACAGCATAGATATAGACGTAAGTCTCCACATCAACGTTGTAGCCGACGATGACATCCCAGCGCGAATCCCTGGCAGCATAAGTCGGTGTGCCGTTGCCGATGCGCACGGCCAGCTGAGTCTTCCAGCCCTTGTCAACTACGCGAGCATCGATGGTAATGGTGCCCTTGCCTGGACCTACCTTCAGGATGATACCCGTGAAGTTGTCGCGTACATCGGCACTGCCTGGCTCACCGGTACCAATCTGCGATATGTCGGTGGTCTTTCCGATGACCAGATAACCTCCGTCCTTGTAGCCGCTGCCAGTGGCATCGCTAAGGTTATAATAGACGTTGCCTACCGTGTTGTCCGTGAGGTCGGCACCCTTCAGGTCGCTTACTTCCACCTTAGTCTCATCGAGGATGGTCTCTACGTGGCCGTTCAGGTCGCCCTTGAAGCGGAGGTTAAGGAAGTTGAACTTCGATTCCCACAGGGCCACGTCCTCGGACTTCACGTGCATCACCGTCACCGTGTCTGGCATAAACGACTTGTCCTCATAGGTAGTTGATTTCCAGTTCAACACTTTGGGGTCGGCGTGGCAATAGACGTCGAAGAGGTTCGTGCAGCCGTAGAAGGGAGTCTGCCCAATAGAGGTCACACCCCGACCAATGGTGGCCTTGGTCATCTGGCCACACTGGCTGAATGCAGATGTTTCGATAGCCTGCACGTTGTCAGGTATATTCACTTCCTTCAGACTGCTGCAGGTAAACGCATTAGCATCTATCGTAATCAGGCTCTTCGGGAACTTTATGCTCTCCATTCTTACGTCTTCGAAGGCACGAGGGCCGATAACCTTCACACCTTCGGGGATGACGGTGTTCTTGCAGCCGGAAATCATCATATTGGTGGCCTTCTCGATGATGCTGTTACCCTTGTCGGTGAAGTAGGGGCTTGCAGGATCCACATGGAAGTTCTCCAGGCCCATGAAGTCCGTAAGACCTGAATCTTCGACGACTCCCAGGCTCTTCGGTACATAGAGATCCTTCACTCCATTAAAGGCACATAGACCAAAGCTGCCCACGTGGTACAGCCCTTCCGGCAGATGCAGTTCTCTGGGGAACGTGCAGTTGTAGAAGGCATACGCTCCCACACTCGTCAACCCGCCAGGCAGATTCAACCAAGAGACGCCCCACATTCTGCAGAAGGCAAAATTGCCGACGTGCGTAATCTCGTCGGACAACGATACCTCGGCGATGTTATCCTTATACTGCTCCCAAGGTGTTGTTGTTTCTGACG
>JAILRU010000062.1 GCA_024697945.1 Bacteroidaceae bacterium | reverse complement strand
GATCTATGGCGTGACAGAGCTATACGACCTCTTCTTCGAGGTGCTGCAACCCAGCAAGTGGGACGAGGGCTATGGCAACTGGTGGAAGTGGCTCTATATGTTGCCCGTCCGGATCATCAAATATCCCGTCTATCACGGAGGACAGGTATTGATAGAAGGCGCCGTGTGGACGGTCATCGATACCATCATCCCTGCCGTCACCCTGTATCATGGTACCGACCTCGTGGCAGGCCAGGCCATCACGGGAAAGGCTGGTTGCCGATGGACGGACGGCACGTTTACGGCCAGTCAGAGCAGTTGGGGTGGCATTGGCGTCTATTTCGCCTCTCGCCGGGCAGTGGCTCGCAGATATGCCGAAGACCCACAGAAAAACATGGAGGTTCAACCGTGTACAATGTGAAGAAAATAAATTTTGAAATTGGCACTCCTGGCACCCTTTTGAATGCCAAAAGGAGCCACCAAACCGCGAATACTCATGTTTCATGGTGTATCTTCCTACCTTTGCCTTCGATTTCAAATAAAACATAGAATGACAGAAGTAATAACAATCGAAAGGAGGGCATTCGAACAGTTGCTGCAAGAGATTCAACTGCTCACGGCGAGGGTTGAGACACTTTCGCGTAGATGTCAGGACAGGAAACTGTCTAAGTGGATAACCAATGAAGAGGTTTGCGAACTGCTGCGCATCAGCCCGCGCTCCTTGCAGGAACTGCGCTACAAGCATAGAATCAGCTATGCACAGATAGGCCGCAAGTTTTATTACCGCCCTGAAGAAGTTGAGTTGGTGCTGAGACAGTCTGGTACATATATAAATGATGTGTAACCCTCAAAGAAAACGAAAATGGAACAAGAAAGATACAAAAACGTACTGACCCTGCAAGATGAGGTTATCAGCAGGGCAATAGCAACCATGCGGAAGGCAAGCCAAAAGGCAGAGAAACTTTGTAATGACTACCGTCCTCTTCTTGGTGGCGAACGGCTTTTGACTGATACTGAGGTAGCAGACTTTCTAAAGGTTAGCCGAAGAACCTTGCAAGAGTACCGCAATGACGGTATTCTGCCTTATATTGAGATGAAGGGCAAGTGTGTCTATAAAGAATCTGATATAGAGAAGGTCTTGAAAACAAACGAGCATAGGACAGCAAAAAGAATGGGCAATACCCTGTAATCTCCTTCTATTTTCTTTAAAAACATTAAATCCTGTACCTAATATTTGGTATTTTGGACAAAAAACACTAAATTTGCGTTCAAACCAAACATGTTTGATTATATGAGGGATTTAAATCGCTTAAAAGTTGTCCTGGTTGAGAAGAAGAGGACAAGTAGATGGCTGGCAGAGCAGTTGGGTAAGAACACCTCGACTGTGAGCAAGTGGTGTACCAACTCTGCACAGCCCGATCTCCAGACGCTTGACAAGATTGCCGACCTGCTGGATTGTGATACCCGTACGTTATTAACCAGTAAGACTGAGAGCAATGATTAACATAAGAAAATTGGAGGCAGAACTATGGGAGTCGGCAGACTTGCTGCGTCAGGGCAGTAAACTGACAAGCAGCCAATACTGTATGCCTGTGCTGGCCCTGCTTTTCCTGCGTTATGCCTATAGCCGCTTTAAGATGGTAGAGGCAGAGATACTACAGAGCCGTCCGATGCGTGGAGGGCGTGTGATGCCCGTAGAGCCAAGTGACTTTGCGGCAAAGAGTGCGCTCTATCTGCCAAAGGAAGCACAGTTTGACTATCTGGTGAACCTGCCCGACAATATCATTTCGGCAGGACTGAAAACCAAGGACGGCAACGACATCAATTCATTGGGCGAGGCTGTCAACAATGCCATGCAGTTAGTGGAAGACCAGAGCGAACAACTTACTGGTGTACTGCCTAAGACCTACACCAGTTTCGCTGATGACCTGCTGCGTGAACTGCTCCGTATCTTCAACAACAAGACCATCGACGAGGTGGGTGGCGATGTCATCGGACGTATCTATGAGTATTTCCTATCCAAGTTTGCCAAGGCAGTAGCCAGTGACGACGGTGTGTTCTTCACGCCAAAGTCGTTAGTGAAAATGCTGGTGAACGTATTGGAACCCAAGCAGGGCGTAATGCTCGATCCAGCCTGTGGCAGTGGTGGTATGTTTGTGCAGACTGGTGATTTCGTGAATCAGGCAGGGCTTAATGCCAATACCACGATGACCTTCTACGGGCAGGAGAAGGTGGAGTATAACGCCCAACTCTGTCTGATGAATATGGCTGTTCATGGACTGAACGGACGCATTATCTCTGGCGACGAAGCCAACTCCTTCTATCACGATGCCCACAACCTCGCTGGCAAGTGCGACTATGTGATGGCCAATCCACCTTTCAATGTGGATAAGGTGAAAGCCGATTCTGCTTCTGCAGCCGGACGTTTGCCTTTCGGACTCCCTGGTGTCAATGCCAAGACAAAAGAAGTCGGCAATGCCAACTATCTTTGGATAAGTTATTTCTATGCCTATCTGAACGACCACGGACGTGCTGGCTTCGTAATGGCGAGTTCGGCAACAGACAGTGCCAATAAGGACAGGGACATCCGTGAGAAATTAGTCCGAACTGGCGATGTAGATGTAATGGTCAGTGTGGGCAACAATTTCTTCTATACCCTCTCATTGCCCTGTTCACTGTGGTTCTTCGACAGAAACAAGAATGCAGACATCCGTGACAAGGTGCTCTTCATCGATGCCCGTAACTACTACACCGTCGTTGACCGTACTCTGAATGAGTGGACGGAATGGCAACTACGCAACCTGCAGGCCATCGTCCATTTGTATCGTGGTGAGATGGAAAAGTATCGTTCTCTCCTTGCAGACTATGACAAGGCATTGAACGGTCAGACCGTAGCCTCTGCTGAAGAAGCCCTACAGAAACAGCAGGCGAAAGCCAGGCAACTCATAGCCGAGGCGACACGAAAGGACAAGAAGCGCATAGAGGCTGAACAGAATGCACTCACGGCAGAGCTGGAGGATGTACTCGAAACAGCACGTCAACGTGAATGGCTTGTGTCGAAGTTTGGCGAAGAAGGAAAGTACCAAGACATCTTGGGGCTTTGTAAGATTGCCACCATTCAGGAGATAGAGGAAAAGAACTACTCGCTGACTCCTGGTGCCTATGTTGGTGTGGCTGAACAGGAAGATGACGGAGTGGATTTCCATGAGCGCATGAACGAGATTCATGCGGAGTTGGCGAAACTAAACAAGGAGGCTAACACACTGATGGATGAAATACAAAAAGCATGGGAGGAACTGAAATGAACGAACCTAAATTTATATATCGAGATGGGATGTTGGCAGACAACGACTATGTGCAGTGGTTGAAAGATTTGAAAGCACGTTACAGACAATGTCAGGCAAAAGCGGCAGTCAAGGTTAATACCGCCATGTTGGAATTTTATTGGAGCCTGGGGCGTGACATCATCCAGAAGAAAGCAGAAAGTAAATGGGGTAG
The DNA here is from genome assembly GCA_024697945.1 of Bacteroidaceae bacterium. Taxonomy (GTDB): domain Bacteria; phylum Bacteroidota; class Bacteroidia; order Bacteroidales; family Bacteroidaceae; genus Physcousia. The sequence goes on along the minus strand of JAILRU010000062.1, from coordinate 2,886 downwards.
CGGATTCTTTAATCAGCTAAGTCTTGACATGAGGGCAATGTTCCCAGATGAAAGAGGTTTTTCTTCAGCAAATCTGCGCTATATGAAACGCTGGTTTGAGTTTTATTATCAAGGGCTTCTAAATCTTCACCAAGTTGGTGAAGAAATTGGCCAACTGCCTGTTGAGGAAATAGAAGCGGCAAATCGTCAACGACGCGTTGACGAAATTGTTCACCAAGCTGGTGAAGAAATTTGTCACCAGGTTGGTGACGAATTTGAAATGCCGGTTATATTTGGTACTGTCCCGTGGAAACATCATGTGTATATTTTCACCAAGAGCCAGTCGTTTGATGAAGCGCTATTCTATATAAATAAGGTTGCATCAGAAGGATGGAGTCGTGTTTATCTGGAGCATCAGATAGATGAAGACCTCTACCAGACGCAGGGTTCTGCCATTACAAATTTCGAGAGTACCCTGCCATCACCTCAAAGCAAACTCGTACAGGAGATACTGAAGGATCCGTATGACCTCAGTTTCCTCACGATGAAAGCTAAGTATGATGAGCACGAGTTAGAGGAAGCACTTGTTGCCAATGTCACACAGTTTCTGTTGGAGTTAGGCAAGGGGTTCTCATATGTTGGCCGACAAATGGAGTTGCAGATGCCTGGTGGACAGACTTTCTTCCCTGATTTGGTGTTCTATTTCATACCCCAACATAGATACATAATTATTGAGTTGAAAGCCGTGAAGTACATTCCAGAGTTTGCAGGCAAACTCAACTTCTATGTCACAGCGGCAGACGAACTGCTACGAGGTGAGGGCGATAGTCCCTCTGTTGGCTTGATTATCTGCAAGTCGAAAGACAAGACAGTGGTGGAGTGGTCGCTGAAAGACATCAACAAGCCGTTAGGCGTAGCCACATATCAATTGCAAGAGGTGGTTGACCGCACTGTGGCTGAATTGGAACTAAAGAAAAAGCAGAAGAAGGAGGACGGGGAATGAGCGAGGTTACATTAAGCGAAGTTTGCGAACTTATAGTAGACTGTCCTCATTCGACGGCAATTGATGAAGGAAAAGGCTATCCATTAGTCCGCACGCCCAATATAGGTAAGGGAAGGCTTATCTATAGCGGGATGCACCGTGTCTCTGAAGAGGTCTACAATCAGAGAAATCAACGTGCAGTGCCCCAAGAGGATGATTTAATATTTGCCCGAGAAGCTACAGCAGGGAACGTTGCCCTTGTTCAAAAGGGTGAAAAAGTCTGCTTGGGACAACGGACAGTATTAATAAGACCCAATAAAAAATACGTTAATCCTTCATTTTTAACATATTTCCTTTTAGCGCCTAAACAACAATACAATTTGCTAAGTACTGCTAATGGTGCAACGGTTGCTCACGTCAATTTGCCAACAATAAGGAATTTAAAGTTGGAATTGCCAGATATTCTGACGCAGCATTACATAGGTATTATCCTCTCCCGCTACGACTCCTTGATAGAGAACTATCAGAAACAGATAAAGTTGTTGGAGGAAGCAGCACAACGGCTTTATAAGGAATGGTTTGTTGACCTTCGCTTCCCTGGACACGAAAACACTAAGATTGTAGATGGTGTGCCTGAGGGATGGGAGAAGACAAACGTCAACAACATTCTCTCTTTCCATAGAGGGTATGACTTAACCCATAAGGAGTTTGTTGATGGCCCTTATCCTGTCGTTGGCTCTACTTCAATAATTGGTAATCACAACAAATACAAGATAGAAGGACCAGGCGTTGTAACGGGCAGGTCTGGGAGTTTAGGTGTGTACCAACTTATTTGGGACAATTTTTGGCCACATAACACAACGCTTTATATAAGTGACTTTAAAGGACATAATGTATTCTATATCTATTGCCTGCTTAAAACAGTAGATTTCACAACTCTGAACAGTGGCGGTGCTATACCTTCGCTTAACAGGAATACGCTTTCGAGCATTACTGTTATGGAGCCTCCTAAAAGTTTACAAGATACGTTTTCTGGAAAAGTGATGCCAATGTTCAAGAGACAAAGGCACCTCCAATCCCAAGTTCGCCTTCTCACTGAAGCCCGTGACCGTTTGCTCCCCAAACTGATGAGCGGAGAGATAAGCGTAGAAACGGCTCAGTCCGTAACCAGCGGACTCGGAGTCCGTAAAGAACAAACTGGCAGTCCGAAGCCTACGGACTCATAGCAATGAGCATAGTAACGAAAACCTAAGACGAATATGGCAAACGACTATAGCGAAGATCAACTGATACAGAAGAGTACTGACGACTTCATGGAAAAGGAGTTGGGTTGGAAGAGCATCTATGCCTTTGACCAGGAGAAGTTGGGGCCAAATGGCACATTGGGACGCAACAGCTACCATGAGGTGCTGCTGACTCGCCATCTGCGCCAAGCCCTGAAAAACTTCAATCCGTGGCTGACAGAGAAACAGCTGCAGGAATGCATCGACAGTATGACAGAGCATATCAGTAGTCAGACGCTGATGCAGATTAACGAGCAGAAATATAAGCTGATACGCGACGGTATCCCAGTGAAACGCACGAAGCCCAATGGTGAGACAGAGGAGGTAAAGGCCAAGGTTATCGACTTCGATTCGCCAGGGAAGAACGAGTTCCTTTGTGTCAGGGAAATGTGGGTGTACGGTTCGCTCTATCATCGACGGGCTGACATCGTGGGCTATGTCAACGGTATCCCCCTGCTCTTCATGGAACTGAAGAACCACGACGTAGAGGTCGTCGATGCCTTCAACCAGAACTATCGCGACTATCTCGACACCATACCCCAACTGTTCTACCACAATGCCTTTATCATGTTCAGCAACGGACTGGAGGCTCGCGTGGGCACTATCGACTCGAAGTGGGAGTTCTTCCATGAATGGAAACGA
>JAILRU010000039.1 GCA_024697945.1 Bacteroidaceae bacterium | reverse complement strand
TGGACTTGGCGATAGAGTGAAAATCACCAACTGCTATAGTTATGACCAGGATCCTGACATAGTTGCCAAGGCTCAGAGCGGTGCTTTGTGCTATGCATTGAACCAAGGAGCTGGTGAACTTATCTATTATCAGAATATTGGCGAGGACACCTATCCTTTGTTCGACACAACCCATGGCATCGTGAAGCAGATGAACGAGACAGGCTACGCTACCCTCTATGTCCCGGCTAACGATGTTGCACTTTCGGCAGGTGTCGAAGCTTATGCGGGCATCATAACCGGCAACGTGCTCCAGCTGAAGGATGCTCTCCAGACAGTGCCCGCAGCTACGGCTGTAGTGCTGAAGGGCAGCGGATACTACAGCATCACGCCCACCACAGGCGCAGAGGCTTTGGCCGAGAACGACCTGAAGGGCACAGCCGAGCCTCTTGAAGCCACAGGCACACAGTACGTGCTGGCCGAGAAGGACGGTGTGGTAGGCTTCTATCAGGCCACAGGCACCATACCAGCCGGAAAGGCATACATTGAGTACAGCAGCGCACCAGTGAAGGCATTCCTCTTCGGTGATAGTGCCACAGGAATTGCCGATGTCAAGAATGCCAATGATGCCAATGCCACCATCTACGACCTCAGTGGTCGCCGTGTGGAGAAGGTGCAGAAGGGAATCTATATTGTGAACGGAAAGAAAATATTGAAGTAACATGAAGAAGACATATGTATCGCCTTGGCTGGAAGTAGCTTCCGGCGAGGCCATCGAGATGATGGCAGTGAGTCTGCCCATAGTCGATGACACAGTGGATGGCGGCAACGCCTTGGTAAAGGAAAACGACTGGGACATCTGGAGCGATGATTCCGCAGAGGAATGACCCATTTCCCCAATTCAATATCAAAGGGCATTCATTCGGGTGCCCTTTGATATTTCAAGTCTTTAAGGTTAGAGATGAGACCGAAGGAAGTAAATGTGCCCTAATGTGTTACCGAAGTTTTTCCTATGTGTTAACAAAGATAAATGAAATTTTGCAGTTTATTCGTTTCCTATTTAGAATCGTTTGCTATTTCATACAGATCATCCATCCTGTTTATGATATAGTGTGCACCTGCTTGCTTCAGTTCTTCGTTGTTTCCGTTGCCCCATGTTACGCCACATGTCTTGGTACCGGCGTTGTTACCCATCAGAATATCAACAGCCATGTCACCTACGACCAATGTCTCATCAGAAGAGCATTTCATTTTTACAAGTGTTTTCAGTACAGATTCTGGATTGGGCTTTCCTTTCTCTACATCATCAGCACCAATTAGATGGGATATGATATCTGATATTCCAATGGTTTTGGTAAGTTCTACTAAAGAGGCATGAGAACGAGACGAAGCGATAGTGAGTATGAATCCTTGCTCCCTCAATTTGGAAAGCGTTTCTACGACATGCGGAAAAGTCTTTGGCTTGATGGTCTGCAGGTTGTCTTTGAATATTCGTCGATATATATCAGTACAACAGGCAATTACCTCCTTCTGTAGGTCTGGAAAAAGTGTTTCGAAACATCTTGCTAAGGGAAGGCCGATTGTGGAAATGCATTCTTTGTTTGCTCTCTTCGGAAGTCCAAGTTCATCAATGGTCATCTGCATTGTTGTGACAATATTCTCTTGGGTGTCTCCTAATGTTCCGTCAAAGTCGAAGATTATCAGTTTCGTTTTCATGAAAAAGTGTTTTTCTTGCAGATGTCTTGTATAACGAGACCGGCAAGAGTCATGCCAAAGATTGCTGTGATGTGGGCTAGGGAACCGTTTGTCTGTGCTTTGTTGAAGACCTGACTGTCGTCCTGAATGGCCGTGCCGCGGTTGGGTAGGGGGGGCTCCTCGCTATGAACACAATAGAACTTACGAGCGGGGAAGAGTTTTTTCTTTCGCATAGTAGCACGCATTGCGGCTGCCAATGGGTCGCCCTTCACTTTCCAGAATTCTGATACTCGAACTTTTGTGGGGTCAATCCGTAAAGCTGCACCCATGCTTGAGAAAAGGACAGAGTTGCCAGTTGCTTTTAAAACTAAACTAGTCTTGTCTTTTAGAGAGTCGATGGCATCGATGATGTAATCGAAGGCATCTAGGTTGAATTCGTTTGCAGTTTCATCATTAAAGTTTTTCTGCAGTGCAATGATGTGAGCTTCTGGATTTATTTCAAGCAACCGTTTCTTTAAAGCTTCAACCTTCGATTCGCCGATTGTTTTCGTGGTCGCCATCAGTTGACGATTGCAATTGGTGATGCAGACGATGTCGCTGTCAACGATTGTGAGATGCTCTATGCCTTCACGAATAATGCATTCGGCACACCAACTGCCAACGCCTCCTACGCCAAAGATAATGACACGCTTGCTGCGTATTCGTTCCATCATGTTTTGGCCGAGCAGAAGTTCAGTTCGATTAAAGATGCCATTTGTCATGAGCAATAATTATGTTTTCTGAATTGTACATCCCCCAGTATCAAAGTTTCACGGTACTTTCCCAAGGTGCATCGCTGCAAAGGTATAAACAATCTTTCAATTATACAAAGAAATGCGTGAAACTCTCATTGTTTGGTGTCTGTTTTGTCATTTTCAACCACATTGTGCATTGTTGGAATTAGCGGATAGAAACTTCACGAAGAACAGTTGTGATTTTCTTCTATATAGCCAGGAAGCTATTCAGCCTTCAAAACTGGAGCTTGCAGTAAAAGCTCTTTTATATTTCTTTCTTTAATAATTCTTTGTATGACAGCTATATATGCATTCGCGTAAATCTGTTTCACCTCCCCTTTTTCTTTAAAATCTACATTTCCCCCAATGATCCCATTGTCTCGCATCTGTCATCAAAAAAACACAAGTGAGATATCTTTTTCCACTTTCTTTCATGTTATTTTATTGGACAGCTAGCAAAAAAGTGATATTTTTTGTTTTTTTTAACACAACGGATGTATAAGTAAAACAAAATTTTATTATTTTTGTAAGCGAAAAGGTATTATTAACCACATTATTAATCTTAAATTTTAAGTTATGAAAGTAAAAATCTACAT
>JAILRU010000010.1 GCA_024697945.1 Bacteroidaceae bacterium | reverse complement strand
GCAGAAAGGCTACAAGCGGGAATACAAAGCCCTCAAGAAGCGACTCCGCAAGCAACTATGCAAAGGAGAGGCCGATTTGGAACGAGCCGCTACGGATTATGTCATATGGTTCTATAGTCAGTTCGATACGCACATATATCTTGGGGAAAAAGCCTTCCAAAGGGCTGTGGCTAATATAAATTTCGAGACTATGACGAAGGCCGACAGCACGCTGCTCACCGATTCCGAGGAGAACTTCGAATATGAGCCGAAACCAGCATCCTGCAAAGTGGACTCCCTGACATGGCTCATCCGCGTCCCGTCGTGCGCACCCGATTTCTACGACGGCACGGTAAAAGCCCTGGAGCAATTTGTGGCATCGGACTGCGAAAATCTCATTATCGACATACGAGAAAATGGCGGCGGATCCGATAATGTATGGAAGAAGTATTATGATTTGCTTTACGACCACCCTGGCAAGCCGGAAATCTCATGGCATCGCAATACGCCCAAGAACCTTCTCTACTGGAAGGATGTTCTGAAACTGCAGCCATCATCTCCTTGGAACCTGCAACTGATTGAAACGTGTGAGACTTCTAAAAAGAAGTTCGTGAAACTTGGTGAGAGCGATAACAATCGTCAACCGACATCACGCGTCAAACGGGCTGCTGTCTTGATTGACTTCATGACCGGAAGCTCGGCGGAGAGCATTGTTAAATTCGTCAAGAAGCACAGCGACCGATGCAAAGTCTATGGTATATGCAACACCAATGGCTGTGACCTGACAGGCAATTGCCTAATAGAATCATTGCCCAACAGCAAGTTCAAAGTCTTATATGCCACGTCCATTGAGTCAGGCTTCTACGAGAAAGACTTCTCTACTGAAGGACTTGGCATCCCGCCCGACGTCATCATCCCCTTGCCTTTCTCGAGAAAACTCACCGACAACATCGACGAGTGGGTTCTGTGGGTAGCGGAGGACTTGAAGAAATAGACCTATAATCTGCCTCATTTCGTCCCGATAGGCTTCTTATAATCTGAAAAACTATATTAATATTCATATAAAATGTTAAAACTTCGCATGTTTTATATGAGAAAGCATATAAATTAGAAATAATTATGTACTTTTGCATTCGAAATGATATAATTTCGTATGGAAAAGACAAAATTATCGATGGTGGTGAAGGCTTTGCGCAAGGAAAACAGTCTCACGCAAGAGGACTTGGCGATGAAGTCGGGGGTTGGATTGTGCTTCGTGCGCAATCTGGAGCAGGGCAAGCTTTCATTGAGGATGGACAAAGTGAACCAACTCCTCGACCTGTTTAACTATGAATTGACAGCCACGAAACGCTCATGAGACAAGCTGAAATATATCGCAAGGGCATATTGGCCGGCATATTGACGGAGGATGGCGGCGAATACCGATGCGGACAGCCGTGGACTCTATAACATTACTATGATAGACGATACGGAAATGGCTAAGATTGTTGGAAGCAACTCCAAATTCTACAAAGAATACCTATCTGAGAGTGATGCCGCAAAGCGACTGAAACCCGAACACGTCTATCCCATCCTTAAGGAGGCCGGCCTCTTCAAGAAGGTAAAGCAGAATGAACGCGAGGGATATACAGTCGAAGAGGTGAAGGAAGAATAATCATATAACAGCATCAACGCACCAAAGGATTAACGAGCACATACCCAAGGAGTACTAAGGGAGTAGTCTCGACTTATGTGCAGTTGTTGTTCAGTTGATGTACACTTGTTGTACAGTTGTTGTACAGTAAAAGACTGTACATCAAGTGCAGAAGAACAGAACTCCATCTGTATGGCAACTGAAGGTAAGTAGAGGGTACAGCGAAGGAAAGATATGGGAAAGGTATAGGTAAAGTAAGGGTAAGGTATATGTAAGTATAAACTAAAAAGAAAATAAGAAAGGAGACAGACAATGAAAAAGAACAATGTTGGTAAGGGGTTGATGCTGGTTGGCAGCCTACGCAAGGCAGGTATCACCACCTACATGAAGCAGGGACAGTTGATTACGCGCGTCTCGTACTCGTATCAGAAGCGTAGCAATACACGTTCGCAGTTTATAGCCCGACAGAAGATGCGGCATACCATCGCCCTATGGAAGATGATGAAATACGGCTGCAAGGAAATGATGTTTACACAACGACCGACTGCATATCGCAATTTCGCGTCGTTGGCGAATCGGCTGCCTGCGGTGTATGTGGAGCGAGTACACATGGACCAGGCATCATTCCTGATGCCCGGCATACCTATGAGTGACGGTACGCTACCGACGGTGCAACTTCAACTGGGTGAGGTGAACGGTACGCCTGCCTTGATAACCAATCTGACGAACGACGAGCGTGGCTATGGCGAAAAGTTATGGCTCTATACAGCCAGGCAGGACATTGATAGTGGGGTTATACCGCGCGTAAGGTTTAGCAAGCGCGAAGTGTCATGGCACGACATAACCATGGTGAACAGTTGCATTGCGCTCGTGGGCGAGGAGTTTGCCGATGATATGAAGGGTTGGGCGCTGGTACGTGTGATTGACGACCGTTGTTCGCCACAGGGCATCGTGACCCGCTGTACTCTGTATCAGCAATACACTACCGAGGAGGCTCTTGAAACCGCCGCCAAGAGCTACGGCGGCCTGACCAATACGCCCTATCTGTCGCCAAGATAATGAAAAAAAGTTGGTGTTTCCGTAGAAAAATGGTGTCCTGAATTGTCTTTAGTGTAGAAACAGCTCTAAGAAGGCTGTCTAAGAAACACATTATGATTGACAAGACGATACTACATGGACTCTTCTGCCGTCACTACAGCGAGATGATTCACCTGGCCAGGACGCTCCTGTACGACGACGCAGAAGCCGAGGACGCGGTGCAGGACGTGTTCGTGCGACTCATGCAGAGCGACATTCTGCCATCCGAAGACAAGTTGAGTGCCTATCTGATGACGGCCGTGCGCAATGGCTGCATAAACCGTATAAGGCAGAAGACACGAACCGAGCAGTTTCGCGAACTCTATTCGCCTGATGCCGAATCTGACTGGCAACATACTGAGCAGCGTTTGGAAATGCTCGAAGCCATCAGCGACTATGCCGAGAGCCATCTCGGAGAGCCGCACCTCACCATCTTCCGACTGCGCTTTGAAGAAGACTTGAAACTGAAAGACATTGCCAGCCGCCTCGATATGAACCTCAAGACAGTCTTCAAGTATCTGAGCCAATCAATAGAGAACATTCAAAAACATTTCAGAACCTAAACACACAAAGCTATGGAAACGATAAACGAGAATATCAGCCGATTATTGGAGATGCTCGACAATCCCAGTGCATACAGCGAGCAGGAAATCCAGAATATCATCAACCACGATGATGAGACACGCGAAGCATATCGCCTCATGGTGGCAGCCAAGCAAGGTTACCGCCACAAGCAGACGCTGCCTACAGACGTTGACGCCGCTTGGCAGCGCTTTGAGCAGAAGCACTACACCCAGAGACAACCCTCGCAGCACTGGTGGATGCGCGTCGCCGCCATCTTCATCGCCGCCGCCTTCCTTTGCGGACTGTCCTACGCCGCCTATCATGCCATCGCTTCAAAGAAGACACCAGAAGAAATAGCAGACAGTCTGGCAATAGCCAAAGAGAAGCTCATCAGAATATCGAAGGATGGGGAAGTGTTTCTCGTGGCTTGGCCGCGAGGCACATGGGTAGTGCATGCCGACGGAAGCTCCTATAAAGAGGAACATCTCGTCCGCCATTCACCTTTCATGCATCCCAATTACGCCAAGATAAAGATAGACGGCATAGAGCGTGATATCCACGAACTGCTCGACACACCAGCTTCCATCGTGAAGAAGGTAGAGTTGGATGTCAGCACAAAGACCATCAACCTCATCACAAAGCCCGTGCAGATACCAGCCGACGTGAAGGGCAACGTCAATCCCGAACTAACCATCCTGCTGACGGGCATCGTGCCCAAGGGAGCCTATCAGCCCGTAACCATCTGGCAGAGCGCAGGCATCAAGGACAGCTACGACTGGCACGACTACATCTACACATCATGGACAGGCCAATGGGAGAACGTCCGCATCCACCTCAATGAAGTAGTCAACCGCAAGGACCACCGCGTCCGCATCAACGTCTGCAAGGGCACCTCGCAAAAGCACATCGACCGCATCAAGAGCATCATGCGTGAGTGCAACGTGACGAACTACGAATTCGTACAGCAATAAACAGGTTTTAGTTATTAACAATTTAAATGTTTTGGGTGCACCATACAGCTCCTGCGTTGTGAAACGTGGGAGCTTTCATGATTATTTTATGATAAAATGCCCATAATGCTAAAATAAATTAAGGATTATTTGGTCGTCTCATTAAATATACATACTTTTGTGAACTGAAAATACGAATATATGCGATTATGAGTTCACAGATTAGTGTATTGCAATCGATATTGGAGAGCCCGAGGACGGTATTTACCGTACAGTCGTTGATGATGCAGACGGGCTGTAATGATAGCGGGCGGTTGACTAAATCGCTCCACTATTATGCCAATGAAGGTCGAATACTAAATCCGAGAAGAGGTGTTTATACAAAGTTGAAATATGACGTACGGGAGATGGCTTGCAGTTTATTCCGTCCGTCGTATATCTCCCTCGATTATGTATTGCAGCGTGCAGGTGTTATCTTTCAATGGGACGAAAACGTTACCTGTGTGAGTTATCTGAGTCGTTCGGTCGCGGTTGACGACAAGCAATACCAGTACCGAAAGATCTCTCCCGAATTGTGGATAGGTATGGAAGGTATAGAGCAACAGGATAATGTGGCCATTGCAACCCCTGAGCGTGCTTTTCTCGATATGGTGTACTTGAGTGCGGGCAACTGCTATTTCGACAACCTTCGTCCGCTGTCTATAAAGCAAGTACGTACCTTGCTGCCTCTATATCGTTCTCAGAAACTGAACGAGCGCGTGGCGACATTATTAAATGTTAAACTTTGAAACAAGATGGACAAGCAAAAGCATAAATTGTATATGGCTCAGATACTGAGTTCCATCTTCAAAGATAAGGATCTGTGCAATATCCTGGGCTTCAAGGGAGGTACGGCACTTATGTTCTTCCATAACCTACCACGTTTCTCTACTGATTTAGATTTTAACCTGTTGGATACAGACAAGTTGGATGTCGTTTATGCCAGAGTACGAAAGATTCTTCTTCGTTTTGGTATCATTGATGATGAAGCCAAGAAACAGTTTGGGCCGATTCTTGTTCTTAACTACGGCAAGGGAGAACGGATGCTGAAGGTGGGAATTTCTACGCGACAATTTGACAATCATTATGAGATGCGCACATTGGCAGGCACAGATATCCGTGTGCTGACAATCCCGGATATGTTTGCCCATAAGTTATGTGCTATGGGTGAAAGACTGTCTCCGCGCGATGTGTTCGATGTTTGGTATTTCTTGCAGCAACTACATGCCAATATCAACGAAACGATTATCATGGAAAGGACAGGCAAGACGATAGCGGAGTATGCCAGTTGGTGTGCTGAACGAGTTCGCAAAGCCAGTCCAAAGCTACTGATGCAGGGATTGGGTGAGGTTGTTGATAACACTCGAACCAAAACCTTTATCAAAACCAAACTTATAGAGGAAACTACGCAAGCCCTAGAATTATTTGCATCGTTCCCTCAAATACAGAAATGACAGTATAATCTAAATGCGTCAGGACTGATTAAAGCGTAAAAATTTTTGAACGGTTCTCGTTTTGCGGTGTATATCTTTATGAGAGCGCCTCAGAATGATAAGAAGTTTAAAAGTTAAAGAATAAGCAAAATGAGAACAATCATTATCATGTTGGCCCTGATGGGCAATATGTTCATTTACGCACAGAAGGCGGAAACCATCGAATCCTTTGTAGCCAACAAATACGAAACGGAGTGGTACGCAGCTCAGGCTGAGGCTTGGCAAAAGAAGGTGGATGCCAACCCGCAGGATCAATGGGCCTGGCGCAACCTGTTCCGAGCTACCTATTATCACGACCAGTTTACCAATGGGTGGGGAGTGCTTCAGGATGAATCCAAAACAGCTGATGTTCTCCGTAAGATGGAAGCCACACTGCCCGACAGCTTTGTGCTGAATCTCTGCAAAGGGCGTTTCTGCCTGACTACCGATGAGGCTGCCAAGCGGGGAGACAACATCCCCCGTGCCATAGAACTGATGCCAGAAGATATCTGCCCAGAAGACCTCGAATATCTGGCTACCCGTCTATGGATTGTTGACCCAGAGAACCCACGTGTCAAGGAACTGTACACCAAAACGTACCAAAACAAGTATTTCCCCACCCGCATCATGCATTTCAACTATAATATGCTCCAA
>JAILRU010000138.1 GCA_024697945.1 Bacteroidaceae bacterium | reverse complement strand
TCACCCATATTAATGATGAAACACTCGTCACTAAATATGTAGAGACGATCATCAGAAGAACTTTCGGCACCAAATATGCAATGAAACTCGCAAAACCGGTACCAAAGAATAATATTGTAATAAGGTAAATTCCAATTTATCTAAATAAATGTTGTATCTTTGCAGCGGTTTTAAGGATAACATATTATGAATACTTTAAGTTTCGGGAGTTATAAAATGAAGTTAAATAGGGAGTTAAGCCAGCATTGCTGGCTGGAAGTAAAGCTCTGCATGCTGGACGATAGTAAAGGATGCTGTAAACGCATTTACCATTGTCCATTTTAACTTCCTCTTTTACTTCCATTTTTACTTCCACTTTAACTTCAGAAACTTCAGTATATAATTATTAATTGCAATCGGTTTCTCTTTGTTCATCATTAATAGCTAATAATCCTTACGGCCTCAACAAATTAATCGGAGCCACAAACACCCCGTCCTCTCGCTTGTATGCACCACCCACGGCAGTCAGCACCAGTAGGAACGACGGAGCCTTCTCGTCACTCTTCTCCACTATCTTGTCTCGCAGTTTCTTCAGCGACTCTGCACCATCATTTATCAGGTCATCGCCGCCCAGCTTAATCTCAATACCACCCCAGCGGCCATCTTCCAGATGCACCACTGCGTCACACTCCAGACCGGCATTGTCCCTGTAGTGTTTTACCACTCCGCCCAGCCTGTCAGCATAAACCCTCAGGTCTCTCACGGCAAAATCCTCAAAGAACAGTCCAAAACTCTCTAAGTCATTCATCAAATCACCAGGACTCACACCCAAGCTTCTACAAGCAATAGAGGTATCCACAAAATGTCTCGTCGGTGTACTCCTTATCGAAGTCTTTGACCGAATATTCGGATTCCAAGCCTCCATATCCTCAATGATATACAGGTCTTTCAGCGCCTCCATATAATCATCATACGTCTTGGTATCCATCGTACGCTCATTGCTCTGGCGGATATCACTGATGATTGTAGATACAGCAGCCTCTGATGATATATTCCTTGCATAACTCCTCAGAATCATACGCAGCACCTCAGGCTTCTTATTTCGAAAACGCTCGTTCTCACTTTCCTCAAACACAAATAGCCCGTTATAGTAGTTCTTGGTTATCTCCAAGGCAATGTCACGGGGCGCCAATACCGCAATGGGCCAACCGCCTCTGCAAAGCAGGAATGCCACATCTTCCAGTGTAAAGTCTTGGTTCATGTCCCACGGGAAGTTCTCACCACCCTCAAACAGATCTTTCAACGATACCGTTCCTTTCGACTCCTTTGATTCCCATAGTGTCATGGGGCGCATATTCAGCGGAGCAATCCTGCCTGCACCACTATGATGTACTTCAGTCTTATCAGCCGGCGTACTGCTGCCCGTCAGAATGTATTTCCCAAACTCATAGTTAAAGTCCAGATCATCCTTCACCTGATTCCAGATGTCCGGAGCCTTCTGCCACTCGTCTATCAGCCTTGGATTCTCCCCTACCAGCACTGCCTTCGGATTCATCCTGGCCATAGCAATAGCTTGTTTCGTGTTCAGTTTCACGAAACTCTTCTGGTACAGCATGCACGTAGTAGTCTTGCCGCAGAACTTTGGTCCCGCAACAACCACCGCTCCCGAAGTCTTCAATTTCAGTGCAATCTGCTCTTCTATAAGTCTTTCGTAATACATTTTATATCAGTTTGACGGTGCAAAGATACAAAATTCCCAAGATTTTCAATCAAAAATTCCCAAGATTTTCAATTTCAACTTCATTTTTTCAAAAAAAACGGCCAATCTTCACATTAGCCGTAGCATTTCCCCAAAACTAAACGGTAAAGATAGCAAAAAGACAGAAAAAGTGAACGGCAATGCTCCGATGCGGCACCGTGTTCATCTCGATGTTTGGGAACGTCCCCTCATACTCCTTGTTCACCCCGATATATTTCAATGCCGCATGCGTGTCATCATCCATTTTACATCTCCTTCATTGACAGTCCCTTGTAAGAGATGTCATACTTTTTATATTCGTGTGTAGCCTGTATCATCACCTCTGCCCGCTGCTTCAGCACGCCCAGGCTTATTTCGTCTGTCTGACGCTTAATCTCGTAGAACGTCACCTTGTCTGCCAGCTCATCTTCCGCAATCAGGTCAATCTCATTCTCCCCTTTACGGTTCCACCAACGGCCGATGCGCGTAAACTCGCCTGACTCCACGGCCACGCGATGGAAATAGCGTTCCAGCATCAGTCCGCTAAAGGTACTATAGTCGCGGCCAATTATCTCCTGCAGCTTGGCATAGTTCTCTATCTCAATGATGTAGCTATATTTAAAGATAAAACGGAACCAGAAACTGTAGAACACGTCGTCCAGCTCGTAGCGCACATTCTTGTTGGCACTCTTTTCAAACATAGGCTGCCGCTTGCTTATCAGCTCATATTCCTCGGCCAGGTTGGTCAGATAACCGCCCACCTCCTTCCCAATCACATCCTCAATCTCACTGCGCGTGTTCTTGCCTCTGGCAATGCAGGAGAGAATAGAGAAATAGATGCCGTAGTCCTTCCCGAACTCCTCTATCAGGTTGTTCTTCCCCTCATTCAGAAAGGTTGAATTGGGACCTATGATATACCTGATCATGGCATCTTTGTCCAACGCACCACCGTCCACCAACTGCCCCACGTACTTAGCCACACCGCCCGTAAATGTGAACAACGCCAGCAAGTCATCGTTGCTGTAGTCAGGCTTTGCATCCGCCATAATCTGCTTCAGCACCGAAGGTCGGAAAGGCTTCACCCTAAGTTCGCCTGTGTTCCTTCCATACAGGGGTTCCTTCTTATTCTTGAAAATCTTCTGCATCAACGAGTAGATGCTACCGCAGACCACCAGGTTCATCTTTGACGTCTTCTCAAACCTGTCCCAGATGTCCTGCATCTCGCTGTAAATGGCCTTGTTCACCCGGAAAAAATCCTGGAACTCGTCAATTACCAGCGTAAAAGACCTCGTCTGCGACATTTCCATCAGATAGCGGAAGATGTTGCTGAAATGCCTGCTACTGCCCAATGTGGGGATGCATAATTTCTCGCTGACCTCCTCCAGGTACACCTCGCACAGATCCGATTCAGCTTTCCTTGCCACAAAGAAATACACAAAGGGCACGTCTTTATAAGCCTCCCTTATTAGCGTCGTCTTACCGATACGCCTGCGACCGGTCACAACAGTAAATCGGGCCGCCTTCTCTGCCAGTTCGCGAGTTTCCCTTAGAAAGGCTATTTCTTGTTCTCTGTCATAAAATCTCATAATACAATACCTTATCATTCGAAACGACTGTTTCCGAAACGGCTATTTCGATTGCAAAGATACAGATTATTTCAATAACCTCCAAATATTATTAATATTTCTTCACAATTCTTTCTTATTTCTCATTTAGCGTATGCGCTTCAATGGCGTTGGATGCTTATTGTCTGCTTTGATTGTTGTTTGTTTAAATTGTTTTTAATATCAAATCTATCGTTCATGAGCTTTTTCTGATAGAAAAAACAGAAATTATTTGGTTATTCATGTAAATATCCTTACTTTTGGGCAGGTAAAGCGAATTAACAATGTTGCAGTTGAAGGAAAGTCTTGACAAACTGGCTCGTTTTAAGGATGCCAATGCTGCGAGATTCAGGATATCTCGCCTTGGACTCTTTGGCTCTGTCGCTCGTGAAGAAAACACAGAGAGTAGCGACATTGATATTGTTGTTGAGCTTTCCAACCCCGACCTTCGTACCATCTATGAACTCACTGAAACCCTTCGTTCCCTCTATGGTTGCGAGGTTGATGTTGTCCGTATGCGAGATTCTTTGCGATCCTCTTTCAAGGCTAATATTC
>JAILRU010000136.1 GCA_024697945.1 Bacteroidaceae bacterium | reverse complement strand
TCAGTCCCGCTATCAGCACCCGCATCGCCTCATTAAACGTCCTATAGTACTTCTTGCTTTCAGCCACTGTCAGCCTCTCGTTCCTCATCGGTCGCATATAGTAGTACCCACTATAGCCATCCTTTTCAGCTACAGACAAATACGTATCATATTTCCTCTCAATCCGATGCCTGATTTCACTCAGCGTCAGAGGCTCCGTCACCTCATCCCGAATCAAATCATATACTTTATCTTCCAACGGGATCACCTTGTCCAACTTCCACTGAACATCGGGTTCCCATTCCGCCAGCCTTACTATCTCATCATACTGGGCCCGGGGCAACTCACCCTCCCTGTCGCAATCCTCCACATACGGCAGCTCAAACACGCCCTCATCATCACCACCCTCCAAGTAGTCGTGAAACGTAAAAGGTGTAAGCCTTACCTTGCCCGATTCTTCCAATATATGCAGCAGATTCCCAGCATCGTAAAACACCACTGGAGCCCCTGTCTCATACAGCGCCATCGCAATCTTCAGCCCCACATCCACGTATGCCGAATAGCTGATGCCAAACGTGATAATCCATTTCCCGCCAGCATAAGACTTTGTCGCACCCACATTCATCCGCGAAAAGCCAAGTTCCCCATAGTGGTCCTTCGCGAACTTCTTAAACGCCTCCACACTATCCAAATCGCAGCCATCCAGCTTCTGATGCAGTGCATAACTGCTGTAATACTCCACATCGTCTTTTGCCTTAGCCCTTTTCTTTGCCCGCTTACTATCCGCCCCTAACCAAAAAATCGTGTCAGCAATGCGATAATACTTGCAGAACGTGCGGATGCTCATCGTGTCAAACGGTGCAGGCACACCCATACAATTCCAATCCACAACAGTCCCCTCTTTCACTCCCGAATATATCTTCTCCCTTCGCACCAGTTCTTTCATCACTTCGATGCAATGCGTTCGATTCTCCACCTCCAATCCACGTCCAGGAATAATCCTGTTCAGGTATTTGCTCTTGATCCTGCCCGAACGCTGGCGATAAGGCACATGCTCTACGACATAACGATTGTAAGCCTCTGTATCTTTCACAATCCAATCCACCCGTTCCTTTACCAACTTTAGCAACGGCTCGAAAAGCCAAACCATATCCGTCGGATACGCATCATCGTGAAAATGCCTGTTGGTGAAAATCACATACCTGTGGTCACTGTCCGAGATTTTCATAAACGTGTTTTCGTGATAGGTCGATGTCACCATAAACAACCACTGTGTCTCATACGGATACTCCTCGTCCAGTGCCTCCTGATAACTGGCCACACTGTCCTCCTCATCATCCGAGTACCCGCTTCGCATATCGTCAAAGGCCTTCCATTCCTCCGCAGTCCCTCGTGGAATCTCCAGCCACAGTTTCCTCGCCTCATCATCCTCTATCGGTTCAAACACCGCCAGCGTCCTCTGAATCTCCAGCAATAGTTCAAACGACTTCCCGTCCACATAAACATCATCCCCCAGCGTTCCTCTCATCACGCTGCAAATAATCGGTTGTGTAATTCTGTACTCCATAATATTTTTCGTTTTTATTGATTCAACTTTCTACCTATAAGTAGTCAAAAACCAGAAATGTTACACCCCCACTCCAACTTTTTTCAAAAAAGGCCGATGCATCTCTGCACCGGCCTTTCGTTTAACATTTAACATCTTAACATGATGCCCAAAAAGGGGAATATACCCTAGCGCAGTGGGGTGCCCCTATGTACCAGGGACCCGAAAAATTCCCCTGTAAGGGGCTCAAAATTGTCATCATGGCCGATGAGATAAAGGCGGTTTCGCGTTAACAGTTAACATTAAACACTTGGGCGTTAAAACGACAAAAGGCCTCACACTCGCGAGACCTTTCGTTGAATTGCTTGAACCTTGGATGTGTCTTATCCTTCCCAGCCTGTATGTTCTTCATCCAGTTATGCTTTCGCCTTTGCAGCACAAATGGCGACTTATTAGGAAAGCACTCAGCGGACTGAAAGATGGATATCCTCGATGTGCTCTATTTCTGGGTTGGGAGTACCCAGTTCTCCAACGACAGTGATGACATCGAAGCGGATGGGGCCATCCCATTTTCTGTAATTTAAATAGTGATTGATTGCCAACTTTAGATTTCTCTGTTTTTTGTAGTCAACAGCCTGAATGGGCTGTGTAAAAGTCGTGTTACGACGAGTTTTGACTTCGACAAAGACCAAGCAGTCATCTTGGCGAGCAATGATGTCGATGTCGCGATGGGTTGAGTGCCAGTCGTGTTCCAAAATAACATAACTTTTTTCTAACAGATACCTTACAGCCAACTCCTCACCCCATACACCCATTTTCATGTGTATTGGTCCCCCCTCAAGCTGTTTTGTCCTTGCCTCACCTCTTTCCATCAACCTCCTACAATTCTCCATGGTAGTGTGCATGTAACCGTTTTCGTCTGTCACGGAATCCAGTAGTCGCTCCAGAGCCATGAATATCTTCTTTGCCTCCTCTACCCTATCTTGATTAACACGAGACTGCAATATATCAACCGCTGTCCAGAACATTGCCGAAGAAGCAATGGGAGACTTGTCACGGGCATAAATCTCTCGTGCTGCTTCATAGGCCTCCTCTATGTGGCCCAACTTTCGCAGGTCGAAAATTTCTTTGACAGTCATATCATGATGAGCTGCAACGGTGTCGGAGCATACGGGACAATAATTCCCCGACGGAGAACCGTCGGGCACGGTGACTGCGGGGAAGCGCTCGGGACTGGGGTCGCCATGGAATGGCGACAAATGAGACGTGACATTAGTGCGGAGAAACCGCAGGACACTGTGAGGAACAGAACAGAGGGGCAGGGCCTCGTAAGGGATGCCTACGGGAGCCTGCCCCTAAGTTGGTTAGAATGTCATCTAAGTCTCACCAGCCTATTTAGAAGGTGATGTGGGTCTCGCCAGCCCAGTCGGTGTTGACTGTCACGTTGGTGACATTGGAGGATGAGGAGCCACTTCCGTTGAAGTAGGAACCTGTGAGCCACGTGATGTAGTTCTGCTGCATGGGTACGTCGAACTCGCGGTTGTAGAGTTCGTTGCCCGAAGCATCGAGCGCTGTCACGGTGAGATGGATGGTGCCCTCGGTGTCGTGTAAGAAAGTGTAGAGGTCGAACTGCTTATTATCAGCAGGAACGTCGAACTTCACATCCTGCTTGCTGTTGACACAACCGAGACCCGTGGTGGCATCGAAGGCGCCGGAGCCACCTGTGTAGTAGAAGCGCATCTTCTTCACGTCGGAAGGAATCTCATCGTCCGCCAGAACGAAGCGGCAAAGCGCTACGATACGGTCGAGCGAGACCTGATAATCGACAGGCTCATCGGCGATGGTGACCGTGCCGCTACAGATGAACGTGTCTGTGTAGCCCTGCGCGTTGGTGAACTTGATGCAGGTGGGGTCGGTCATCGTGGGGTTGCCGTTGCTGCTATGACCTACAACCACCAGCTGGTAATCGCCCTGCTCCAGTTTAAAGGAGGCCTTGCCGAAATCGGCTTCGGCAGAGGTCTGGTTGGTCTGCTTGACACGCGTACCATCCATATTGTAGATGGCGAAGTTCAGGCGCGTGCAGGCATCGGAGGCGGGTTTTCCAGCACGGGTAAGAATTCCGAACGGGGTCTTCTCGATTTGGAAGACTGTGACTGTCAGGTTTGCGTCAGCGGGAGAACCATTGATTGCAGAATCAGAGTCTATGACGGATTTCTCGCAGGAGGGGAGCAGCAGGAGTATGCATAAAATGCACACACAATGAACGAAGACACGAGCAGAAGCGCATGTACAATGGATGAAACTGCGTGCAGAGGACCGTACAGACGGAACGAAGGCGTGTGCATGGGATGCACATTTAGCGAACAGTCTTATCATAATCATTCCTCCCGAATGATTAGAAGTTAACTGTATTTCCTTCGAGCCAGTCTGCCTCTACCTTAAAGGAGGCTGCAGATGTACCGGCTGTAAAGATCTGACCCGAGAGGGTCGTCACACGATTGCGCTTCAGAGGCACGTTCGGGATTACCTTGGTACTTAGCACATTCTCGTCGGCATCGAGCGCCTCGAGGGTGATGGTCATTGTGTGCTCATCGGAGGCGAGGAAGGTGTAGTTGCTCACGTGCAAGGTTCCGTCCTGCTCCCAGAAACCGGTATTGGTGACGGCAAAGCCTGTGTTGACCGTTGCCAGTCCTGTGGTTGGGTTAAAGCTCTTGCCACCGGCACCATAGGTTGTCCGGATTCGGGTGACAGAAGCCGAATGGACATCCGTAGAAAGGATGTTGAGTCTGGCGATGACACGGCTTAGGGTGACACTCAGCTCGAGCGGAGCTACATTGGTGACCGTCACATCCTGCGTCGTACAGAACGTCTCACGGGCACGCTCGGTGGTATAAGCAGCCGAGGTCGGACTGCTTAAGACGAATACGTCGCCGTCGCTGTAGCCACGACCAACGACCACCAGGGTGTAGTTGCCGACAGGCAGGTTGCACTCAAACTCACCGAAGGTGGTGTAGGTCGTGTTGTCGCTACGCAGTTGCGTGTGCTTGTACACCTCGGTCGAACCCTCATAGAAGGCGAGGTCGACGGCCTTGACATCAGTGTAATCAATAACATCCTGTGCCGCACGCGTAGTTCCTCCACCCGGAATCTCCGTCATCGAGACGGAGAAATCATTGACATGCACACGAACTGGTGCTGTGGCCTGCTCTGCGTTGTTCTCTACTACGTTAGTTAACTCTGAGTCGTTGCTGCAAGAAGCAGCGAACAGCATTGCTGCTGCCATCATGAAATACTTTTTCATAATGATAATTTGTTTTGAATGATTAATAAAATAAAACGGTAAACCACATAAGGGCATTACCCAAATCATTTAAACGTAATATCTTATGAAATCGTATCTTTCTGCTCAGTAAACTGTCTATTTTTATGAGAGAACTTTATTGACGATAGACAGAGGCATCAATCATACCAGGTTAGGTATACCAGCCAGCTCGTTCTTGATGTATTGGAGGTCGGCAATCTTCGCTTTAGTCTCCTCGAGGTTCAAGCGATAGGTGTTGTCCGAGTTAAATTCCTCAATAGTAGCACGTTTCACGTCGCCGCTGGCCAGCACGTGGTCTAAGCCGCCGAAGCCGATGTCGTATGCCCAACCGTCACCACCGAAGATCCACTGGCTCTTCTTGGCGAGGAAGTCTTTGTTGTCCAACAGCTCTTGCTCGAGTTCGCAGCCGTGGCAGATGCAGATCTTGCGACCGGCCTTCTTGGCCTTCTTGGCTTCTTCCAGCTTCTCGGCGGCAGCTTCTTTGCCGTAGATCTCCTGGGCCTTCTTGGAACCGAAGAAGTCGATACAGCCGTCGATGGAGAGGATGGCCTTCTCGAGGGCGGCGACGAATTCGTCAGTGGCCTTGCGGTTGGCGACGGTGTCGTCGTAGGTGTCCAACCACTTCTGGGTGGCTTCCTTCATCCAGTCGAACACGGTGGTGTTGACCAGCTCTTCAGCCTTCTTGCGGAGACCTTCGCGGAGCTTGCGTGCACCCGTGGCCATGCCGAGACCGTATTCGGCGTTGTCTTCGAACAGGGAGTTGGCCCATGCCACACCCTTGCCGCTTCTGTAGTTCTTGCAGTATGGCGTCGCAGGAGCGGAACCACCGTAGATGGAGGAGCATCCTGTGGCGTTGGCCACCATCATGCTCTCACCAAAGAGCTGGGTGATGGTCTTGATGTATGGGGTCTCGCCGCAGCCGGCGCAGGCACCCGAGAACTCGAACAGCGGCTGTGCGAACTGGCTGTTCTTCACATTGGCGAACTTGTCGATGAGTTCATCCTTGTAGGCGACCTTCTTCTGACCATACTCCCAGTTCTTTGCTTCGTCGAGTTGGCTTTCGAGCGGTTTCATCACCAGAGCCTTCTCCTTGGCGGGGCACACGTCGGCGCAGTTGCCGCAACCGGTGCAGTCCAAGACAGAGACCTGCATACGGAAGTGCATGCCAGCCATCTCCTTCGGCATCTTGATGTCGGCGGTGGCCATGCCCTTAGGAGCCTTCTTCAACTCGGCGTCGGTCATGACGACGGGACGGATGGCGGCGTGCGGGCACACCAGCGAGCATTGGTTGCACTGGATACAGTTCTTGGAGTTCCACTCGGGAACGACGGTAGCGACGCCACGCTTCTCGTAGGCGGTGGTGCCAGCCGGGAAGGTACCGTCAACGATGTCCTTGAAGGCGCTCACAGGCAGATCGTTACCGCACTGGGCGACCATCGGGCGCATCACCTTATTAATAAACTCGGGATCGGCATCGTTGTGTTCGAAGACGAAGTCGGTGGTGCAGTCGAGCTTGGCCCATTCAGCGGGGATCTCAACCTTAGTGATCTCGCCACCGCGGTCAACGGCAGCGTAGTTCATGTTGACGATATCCTCACCCTTCTTGCCGTAGCTCTTCACGATGAACTTCTTCATCTGCTCGACGGCCAGGTCGTAAGGAATGACGCCCGAAATCTTGAAGAAGGCGCT
>JAILRU010000110.1 GCA_024697945.1 Bacteroidaceae bacterium | reverse complement strand
AGACTGGTCGCGACATCATGGTCGTCGATGTGCCGCAAATCAAGAGCAAATGGGTGGGCGACTCGGAGAAGAACATCAAAGCACTCTTCGACCGTTATCGTGAACTTGTGAAGAAATCCAAACAAACCCCTATCCTACTCTTCAACGAGGCAGATGCCATCATCGGCATCCGTCAGGAAGGGGCACAGAGAGCTGTCGAGAAGATGGAGAACTCGATTCAGAACATCATCCTGCAAGAAATGGAATCTCTCGACGGCATTATGATTGCCACAACGAACCTGCAGCAGAATCTCGACAAAGCCTTCGAGCGCCGCTTCCTCTACAAGATTAAGTTCGAGAAGCCGACCGTAGAAGCCCGCGTCCTAATCTGGCGCACGATGATTCCCGACCTGAGCGAGATGGATGCCAAGACGCTTGCAGCGAAGTATGACTTCAGCGGCGGCCAGATAGAGAACATCGCCCGTCACTATACCATCGACAGTATTCTACACGATGTCAATGAAGACAGACTCGCCATGCTGATAAGCCATTGCGACAACGAACGACTAGACAACAATACTACTAAACGAATCGGATTCTGATTGTCGTACGAGCGCAGCAAATGCGAGGCACTGCAGGAAATTATTCTTCAAAGAAGAGTTCCTGAGGTGCCTTGCGTGTCTTGGTCGGAGTCTCGGCAACGGCAGAATAGCCGATGGGGATGATGACGGCAGGTTCTTCTGTCTCAGGCATCTGGAAAAGCTCGTGACAACGCTGGGCATCGAAATTGCAAACCCAGCAAGAGCCGAGACCCTGTTCTGTGGCTGCCAGACAAAGGTGCTCCACTGCGATGGCGACATCAATATCGCCGTGATGCTTGCCATCCGCACGCACCCACTCCTGTTCATGCAGGACGGATGCAAGGATATACAGGGGAGCTTCGTTGAACCAAGGACGCGAGTAGCATGATTGAAGCTTCTCCCTACCCTCCTGACTGCGAACGATACGGAACTTCCAGGGCTGACGATTCACAGCGGAAGGCGCCATACGCATGCATTCCTTGATGTACTCCAGTTTATCTTCCTCAACGGGTTTGGCTTGATACGAGCGGCAGCTGTAGCGGCTGCGAGCTAAAGAAATCAATTCATAGTTCATAGTGCATAGTTCATAGTTAACCTTGGAGGATGCGTTTGAGGACGACGGTGGCTGAGATTTCGCGATTGGCTGCCTCGGGAATGACCAGCGAAGTGGGTGCTTCGATGACATCATCGGTGACAATCATACCACGACGGACGGGCAGACAGTGCATGAAGCGGGCATTGTTGGTCCAGCTCATGTGCTCAGCATCGACGGTCCAGTGCATCATCTTGTGATAGTCGTGGAGAATCTTTCCATAATCCCCTGGATTTGTGACACCTGGACAGCTCCAGTTTTTGGCATAGATGAAGTCGGCACCCTCGAAGGCTTTGCGCTGGTCGTACTCCACACGGGCACCAGCCACGAACTTGGGGTCAAGTTCATAGCCCTCAGGATGGGTAATAACAAAATCGACATCGGCTGCATTCATCCACTGGGCAAAGCTATTGGGAACAGCCTGCGGCAAGGCGCGAGGATGGGGCGCCCAGGTGAGGACAACCTTGACAGCCTCACCCCCAGCCCCTCTCCGAAGGGCGAGGGGAGAATTCTCTTCAATGGTTATCAAATCGGCGAAAGCCTGGAGGGGGTGCACGGTTGCGGTCTCCATCGCAAAGACGGGCTTGCCGCTGTACTGCTCGAACTGATGATAGACGGTCTCTGCATAGTCATAGTCGCGGTTGGTAAGACCTGCGAAAGAACGGATGCCAATGACATCACAATAGCTTCCCATGACAGGGATGGCCTCGAGGAGATGTTCGCTCTTATCTCCATCCATGATGACGCCACGCTCGGTCTCGAGTTTCCAGGCACCAGCATTGACGTCGAGTACAATCACGTTCATACCAAGGTTCATGGCTGCCTTCTGTGTGCTGAGGCGCGTGCGCAGGCTGTTGTTGAAAAACACCATGAGTAGGGTCTTGTTCTTGCCCAAAGTGTTGTACTTATAGCGGTCGGCCTTTATCTCGGCTGCTTCCCTGAGTGCCTCCTTGAGGTCGCCCAGGTCTTCTACATTAAGAAAACTTTTCATTTGTTATCCTTTTCTCTTATTTCTACGCGACGTATCTTGCCGCTGATGGTCTTGGGCAGTTCATCTACAAACTCGATGATGCGAGGATACTTGTAGGGAGCCGTCTCCTGCTTCACATGTGTCTGCAACTCCTTAATCAGTTCAGGGCCTTCCTTGCCACGATAGGCGTCAGACAAAACGATGGTAGCTTTTACCACGATGCCCCTGACCTCATCGGGCGCCCCAGTAATGGCACATTCCACAACGGCAGGATGCGTCATCAGCGCACTCTCCACCTCGAAGGGACCGATGCGGTAGCCTGAGCTCTTGATGACATCGTCCGAACGGGAGACAAACCAGAAATAGCCGTCCTCGTCATAATAGACCACATCTTTTGTATAATAAACGCCATCGTGATAGCTCTTCTCTGTCAGCTCGCTTTGGAGATGATATTCCTTGAAAAGGCCCAGAGGTTTCTCTCCCTTTGTCTGGATAACGAGCTGGCCGTGTTCACCAGGCTTGCAGGGATTTCCGTCATTGTCTATGACAGCCACAGGGAACTGCGGATTGGGCAAACCCATAGAGCCCGGCTTAGGCTCGACGAACGGATAAGTGCCCAGCACCAAGGTGGTCTCCGTCTGTCCGTAGGCCTCGTAAATCATTATGCCTGTCTTCCTCTTCCACTCCATGAAGACATTGGGATTGAGCGCCTCTCCAGCTGTGGTGCAGTAGCGCAGGCTGGACAGGTCGTATTTGTCGAGGTCCTGACGAATCATGAAGCGATAGACCGTGGGAGGCGCACAGAACGAAGTCACCTTGAAGTCCTGCATTACCGTCAGCATCTTCTCGGCATCGAAATGTCCCTCGAAGTCATAGATGAACACCGTAGCGCCGCATATCATCTGGCCGTACAACTTTCCCCAGACGGCCTTTCCCCAACCTGTATCGGCAACGGTAAGGTGCAGAGACGTCTCATCCACATTGTGCCAGTACTTGGCCGTCAGGATGTGGGCAAGAGGGTAAGAGTGGTCGTGCATCACCATCTTGGGTGCGCCGCTGGTGCCGCTGGTAAAGTACAACAGGAAGTTGTCCGTCACCTTGTTTTGTCCCTTCTGACTCTTGAACTTGGGCGCCATCATAACGCCCTGCCAATAGTTGTCCCAGTTTTGCGGAACAGCAGGACCAATGGAAATGCAATGCTTCAGCGACGGGCAGTAGGCACGGGCACGGATGACATTCCTAAGCACAATGGTGTCTCCCACCGTTACAATAGCCTTTACATCTGCCTGATGGCAGCGATAGATAATATCCTTGTCCGTAAGAAGATGGGTGGCAGGTATGACCACAGCGCCTATCTTGTGCAGCGCCACCATAGTTATCCACCACTCTACTCTTCGCTTCAGGATGAGTATCACGCAGTCGCCACGCCCTATTCCCAAGGTCAGGAAATAAGATGCGACGTTGTCCGAGAGGCGCTTGTACTCGGCATAGTTGATATGCTTCACGTCACCTCTGTCGTTGGTCCATAGGATGGCCTCCTTCTCGGGTTCTGTCTCAGCATAGGCATCCACCACATCGTATCCGAAGTTAAAGTCTTCAGGCACTTCGACCTTATAGTTTGCCATGAAGTCGGCATAATCCTTAAACTCCGTCTGTTTCAGAAACTTCTCTAACATATTTTGGACGTTTAGTATATTGTTTTTTAATCGTTCAGGGAATTACCCATGTTCAATGTCTCGTCTGCCCATTTCCATTGATGAGCCACTTATAGGTTGTCATCTCCTCGAGAGCCAAAGGACCACGAGGGCCGAGTTTCTGGGTGGAGATACCTATCTCTGCTCCCATACCGAACTGAGCGCCGTCTGTAAAGCTTGTCGGAGCGTTGACATATACACAGGCAGCATCCACCTCGCGTTGGAAGCGGGCAGCCGTTGCCTCGTTCTCCGTGATGATACATTCGCTATGCCCAGAGCCGTAGCGGGCAATATGCGCCAACGCCTCATCTATGGAGTCAACCACCTTTAGCGACATCTTGTAGTCCATCCACTCGGTACCCATTGTTGCCTCGTCCGTAACAATCTCCACACGTCCCTCCATCGGAGCAAGCAGGGCAGGGATGTCGCTAACGCGGTCACGATGAACAAGCAGACAGTCCAGGGCGTTGCAGACACTCACTCTGCGTGTTTTGGCATTATTGATGATGGCACGGCCTTTCTCCAGATCGCCATCCTTGTCAAAGTAGGCATGAACCACGCCAGCACCTGTTTCGATGACCGGCACTCGGGCGTTATCACGCACGAAATCAATAAGTTTCCTACCTCCTCGCGGAATACAGAGGTCAACAAGACCTACAGCGCCAAGCAACTCTGCCGTAGCTTCGTGGGTGGGCGGCATCAAGGTCACCACATCTATTGGCAATCCTTCGGCCTGAAGCGTCTGATGAATGAGGTTCACGATGGCCTGGTTGCTGTGATGTGCGTTCTTGCTTCCCTTCAGGATGCAAGCATTGCCGCTCTTGAAGCAAAGCGAGAAGACGTCGAAGCTGACATTGGGACGGGCTTCATATATCACGCCTATCACGCCAAAGGGCACACTGACACGTCTCAGGTGCAATCCATTCTCCAATGTTCTCTCCTTGGTGACAATACCCAAGGGAGAAGGCAGAGAAGCCACATGACGCATATCAAACGCTATTCCCTGTAATCTCTCAGGCGTAAGGAGCAAGCGGTCGTAGAGAGGATTGTCTGCATCCATCTGCGAAAGGTCCTCCCTATTGGCCTCCAAAAGCATGGGCACATTGGCAAGTATTGCATCTGCCAGATGCTCCAACAAGAGGTTGCGCTGCCTGTCATCTATGAGCGCCAACACCCTGCTTGCCCGCTTTATCTTATCCTCATTTCTCACTCCCTATGAATTCCGTATGAATGGTTTCCTTTGGCTTTTCAGCCAAGTCTATTAATATATTGTCACTATTGCCATTCGCAATAATCACCTTTATACCTGTGGCAGCCACGTTGATAGCAGTTTTGTATTTTGAGGCCATACCACCACGGCCCGCCGTACTCTTCTCGGACTGGATATAGCGGGACAAGTCATCTCCAGGCCTGATGGTACGGATGACCTCGCTTCCAGGTTCCGAAGGGTCACCGTTGTAAAGGCCATCCACGCCAGTTAGCAGGACTAACATCTGAGCCCCTACCATCTTGGCAATCAGGCCGGAGAGCTCGTCGTTGTCTGTAAACATCAGCTCCTCGATGCTAACCGTATCGTTCTCATTGACAATCGGTAGCACACCGTTCTCGAGCATCACCTCCATACAGGCACTTTGGTTCTGATAGGAGCGTTCGCTCTGGAAATTCTCCTTGGTTGTCAGCACCTGACCTATATGGATATTGTACTCACGGAAGAGGTCGTAATAGAGGTTGATGAGCTTCACCTGACCCATAGCCGAGAAAAGCTGACGCTGTTCTACGGAGTCCAACAGATGATCCACCTGCAGTTCCTTACGTCCGCAGGCTACGGCACCACTCGAGACAAGCACAACATCATAATTGTGCCAGCGCAACCAGGCTATCTGATCTACGAGTGCCGACATGCGGGTGATGTCGAGCTTGCCTTTCTCTGTCGTGAGCACATTACTGCCCACCTTCACTACAATTCTCTTCTTCATTTCAAGCCTGCTTTTAGGCATCGTATTACTGCCGAGTTGAAGGCAGCATGGTCCAATTCGTTCAGTCCCTTGATGGTGATACCGCCAGGCGTGGTCACCTTGTCGATGGCAGCCTCTGGGTGGAGTCCTGTCTCCCGTAGCAGGGCAACAGCGCCTTGCATTGTCTGCATAGCAATCTCCTTGGCCTCAGCAGGATAGAAGCCCATCTCAACACCGCCCTCCATCATGGCGCGAAGGAAGCGCATGACGTAGGCGATGCCGCAGCCCGCCATCATCATGCCTGCATCCATCAGCCGCTGGGGAACCACCTTGCACTGCCCTACCCTGCCGAAGAGTTCAGCTGCGACCGCAGCCTTGTAGGATTCCTCGACAAAAGTCATGCTCTCGCCAAACTCTGCAGCAATATTGGGCATTGCATAGACATCGATACGCTCGTGACGCACGCCAGCAGCCACAGAGATGAGGAGCTTGTCCTTGAGTTCAGGCTTTATCTCTGCGATGATGTTTTCCACAAGCCAGGGCTTGACGGCAAGCACCACAACATCTGAGTCCTGAACGGCCTTACTGTTGTCGAGCATTGCCGTGATGCCAGGACAAGCCTCAACAATGCGGTCGAGCGTCTGTTGGGTATGGGCCGTGACGGTGAGTTCCGATGCCATACCAGCCTTCATCCATCCCTTGACAAGGGCACCGCCCATGTTGCCGGCACCTATGACTGTAATTCTATTTACCATTTAAGCATCTACCATTTACAATTAATTTCTTCCTAATATAGAGGAAATTAGAAGGAGCTATAATACTGCTTCCAGTTTCTTCACGAAGCTGTCCGCCTCCTCCCTTGTAAGACACAAAGGAGGTAGCAGACGAATCACATTTGTTCCAGAACAGCCCGTGAAGCAATGCTCTTCTTTGATAAGACGGGTACGCGGTTCCTTATAGGGTATGTCAAGCTCGATGCCTATCATGAGGCCTCTTCCACGCACATCCACCACATGTGGTAACTTCGCGTCGCGTATAGCTTGCATCAGGTACTCGCCCACCTCGGCTGCATTCACCACAAGATGCTCTTCCTCCATGATATCCAACACGGCTAACGCACCAGCACAAGCCAAATGGTTGCCACCGAAGGTCGTGCCCAACTGACCATAGACAGGAGTAAACTTGGGCGAGATGAGCAGGCCACTCATTGGCAGACCGTTGCAGATACCCTTGGCGACAGTTATCATGTCTGGACGGACACCCAGATGCTGATGGGCAAAGAACTTGCCGCTCCTGCCGTAGCCGCACTGTATCTCGTCGCAAATGAGGACAGTATTGTGCTCGTCGCAAAGTTTACGCAATGCCTGAAGAAATTCAGCGCTGACCATACGGATTCCGCCTACGCCCTGAATGCACTCCACGATACAGGCACAGACATCATCTTTTTCTATCTCCTTTTCCCAAGCCTCTATATCGTTGAGAGGCAGATAGGTAACATGGCCGTTGGCATTGATGGGAGCGATAATCTTGGGATTGTTGGTCGCCTCCACCGCCAACGAAGTGCGGCCGTGGAAAGCCTTTTCCAGGGAGAGCACACGTGTACGGCCGTTATAGAAAGACGACAGTTTCAGGGCGTTCTCGTTTGCCTCAGCACCACTGTTGATGAGGAACAGGCTGTAGTCCTCGTATCCGCAGGCCTTACCCAAGCGCCGTGCGAACTCTTTTTGCAAAGGATTCTGAACGGAGTTGCTGTAGAAGCCCAGCTTTGCTACTTGACTACAGATTGCATCGACATAATGCGGATGAGCATGTCCTACACTTATTACGGCATGTCCGCCGTAAAGGTCCAGATACTCAATGCCATCCGAGTCCCACACCCGACAACCCTTGCCGTGGTCGATGGCGATGTCAAACAGAGGATAAACGTCAAATAAAGTCATTTATAGAGTCAAAAATTTATATTTTACTTTGTACCACCGCCGAGGGCAATGTAGAGGGCGATGACTGCCTGGGCACCATTGTACAGGTTCGAGGCCTCGCTGAGCTGTGCAGAGAGGAGACTTTCCTGAGCCGTGAGTACCTCAAGGTAGTTCGCCTTGCCGTTGTCCATCAGTTCGTGAGTGCCAAGATAGGCTTCATGAAGCACCTCCACCTGGCGATGGTAGTAGTCGTGCTTCTCGCGGGCAGCAAAGCAGTCAGCCATTGCCTCGTTGACCTCGTTTCCTGCATCGATGACGGTCTGCACATACCTCTTCTGAAGGTCTTGCTCTTCGAGCTTCGAAATTTTGAGGTTGGCTTTCAACATACCACGACTAAAGATAGGCTGAGTGAGCTGGCCCACAGCATTGAGCAACAAACCTCCAGGATTAACGATGGCACCACCGCCACTATTGGTCCAGCCCAGAGTTCCAGACAGGGTGATGCTGGGGAAGAAAGCGGAACGGGCTGTCTGGGTGTTGTAGAATGCCTCCTCCATAGCGTAGTTGACCATGCGGATATCGGGACGGTTCTCCAACATCTGGGCGGGCACGCCAAGTTTCAGGAGTTGCAAGTCGAACATACGCTGACCTTCAGCAGCCGAGTGGTAGTCGGCTACAGCACCCCAGTGGGTGCGCTCGATATGCTGAGGCGTGATGCACAGCAGCTTGCAAATGGCGTTCTCAGTGGAACGAATGCTTCGTTGGATATCAACTATCTGAGTTCTGACGTTGATATACGACGACTCCAGTTGGTTGACAGCTGTGCTGTAGGACTTGCCGTTCTCGAAGAGCGACTTCTGGGTCTCCAATGAGGCTTTCCAAAGGCTGTCGGTCTGCATGAGGATGTCCATCTGACGGTCAAGCAGTTGCAACATATAATACTGCTGGGCCATTGTGCTGACGAGGTTGGAGCGTACAGCTTCCTCGTACATCTGAGTCTGTAGAAGCACAGCCTTAGCGGCACGCTTCTTGTTGGTAAGGGAGCCGAAGACATCGATGTCCCAAGACAACTGAAGAGGCAGGTTATAGCTCTTCGACCACGGATTGTTGTCGAACTTGCTGAGCGTACCCTGTGGAGAGAAATACAGCGACGGCAGGTAGGCCAGCTTAGCTGTCTTCAGCGAGGCCTCACTCTGCTCTATGGCGATACGGGCGGAATTCAATTCGGTATTGTTAGCCAATGCCTGCTCGATGAGCGCCTGCAACTTGGGGTCAGGGAAAAACTCGCGCCAAGATATCTGGGCGAGCGACTCACCACTGGTGGAGGCTTCGCTGATTAGGGTCGTGCCAAAAGCATCGGCAGGTGTCTCCACCTTCTGCTCGTACTTTTTATATAAGCCACAGCTCGTGAGCATCAAACTCATGGCGGCAGCGAAAATTATATTCTTGTAGTTCATAAATTTATATGTTTTTTCAGAATAATCTGAATAATCAGAAAATTCTGAGTAATCCGAGTTATTCTGAGTCATCTGAACTTGTAACATTTATCCCTTGGAATTTCTCGTGCAGTTTCTGGAACACGATGAAGAAGACTGGTACGACGAAGAGCAGGGCGATGGTGCCGACGCTCATACCGCCCACAACGCCCATAGCCAGGGCACGGTTACCGTTGGCACCGGCGCCGCCCTCGATGATGAGCGGAATCATACCGGCAATCATGGTGACGACAGTCATCAGGATGGGGCGCAAACGTTCCTTGCAAGCCTCGAAAGCGGCTTCAGTAATGCTCAGACCTTGTGCGCGGCGCTCGCTGGCAAACTCGGTGATGAGAATGGCAGTCTTTGCCAATAGACCAATCAGCATGATGACACCTGTCTGCAAGTAGATGTTGTTGTCCGAACCTGGCAGGTTGAACCGCGAGCAGATGTAGGCCATGATGAAAGCACCCATCAGTCCGAACGGCACGCTCAACAGGACGGCGAAAGGCGTGAACCAAGAGTTGTAGAGCGAACCGAGGATGAGGTAAATGAGGACGACACATATTATATAAATAAGGGCGGTGGCGTTCGAACCCGCTGCCTCTGCAACCTCGCGCGACATACCGCTGTACTCATAGGTGGCGGTAGTGGGCATCTCCTGGCGGAACACCTCTTCGATGGCCTGTTGAGCCTCGCCTTCGCTATAGCCATTGGCTGTCGTGATGCTACAGGTGATACTCTGGAACAGGTTGAAGTGCTGGATGTTAGACGGGCCTACAATCTCCTTCAATGTGACAAACTCTGACAACGGGGCCATCTTGCCGCCGCTCACCTTCACAAAGATGTTCTGCAGCGACGAGGGGTCGAGGCGGCTTTCAGGTGTGCCGGCAATCATTATGTAATAGACTTTGCCGAACTGGTTGAAGTTTCCGATGTACGAACCACTGCAATAAGCGCCAAGTGTGTTGAGCACAGCCTTTGGCGAGACACCGGCACGGTCGCATTGAGCGGCATTGACATCGACCTGATACTTCGGGAAACGCTCTGAATAGGTGGACATTGCCGAACTGATTTCCGGTCGCTCCTTCAGCTTGGCCAGGAAGCGGTCGGTGTATTGAGCGAACTCCGACAGGTTGCCGTCCGTGGGGTCCTGGACGACAAGGCTCACGCCGTTGCTCGTACCATAGCCTGGAATCTGAGGCATCTGGAAGGGTATCACGGTCGCATTCTTGATGCTCTTACATGCCATGTAGAAACGGCCCATGACCAAATCGACGCAGTGGTTCATGCCTGGACGGTCGTCCCAGTTCTTCAAGCGAACAACGAGCATAGCATAGCTGGAGCCATAGCCCGAAATCAGACCATAGCCGCATGCTGTGGCAAAGCTCTCCATCTCAGGAATTTCCTTAACCTTCTCTTCCACTTGTTTCACCAGTTCGCTGGTTTGCGCCAGTGTATATCCTTCTGGAGCACAAACTTCAACAAGGAAGCATCCCTGATCCTCTTGTGGCACGAGTCCCGATGGCAAGTTCTTCATAAAGAATGCCAGCAGGATGGCAGCGACAGCCAGCAAACCCCATGACAGGATAGGACGCTTGATGAACTTCTGTACAGCCTTTGAGTATTTCGCAAGAATGGCGTTATAGCTTGCATCGTAAGCTTTCTTCGTGTAGTAACTCAGCGACTTGCGCTGGTCCTCCTTATCGGACACCTTCAACATAATGGCGCAAAGAGCTGGGCACAATGTCAAAGCCGATACACATGAAAGGCCGACGCTGGAAGCAATGGTCACACCGAACTGCGTGAAGAACGTGCCCGATGTGCCACCCATGAAGGTCACGGGGATGAACACAGCCATGAACACCAACGTACACGAGATGACGGCCACCGATACCTCGCTCATCGCTTCGCGGGTTGCTTGACGGGGGTCGCTGACGCCGTTCTCCAGCTTCGCCATAACTGCCTCGACCACCACAATGGCATCATCGACCACCGTACCGATGGCCAGCACCAAGGCGAAGAGCGTCAGGATGTTCAGGGAGAAGCCAGCCAGCGTGACAACGGCGAATGTTCCCATCAATGATACGACAATCGAGATGGAGGGAATGACGGTTGCCTTAAAGTTCTGTAGGAAGAAGAACACGACCAGAACCACGAGGATGATAGCGATGATGAGCGTCTCAACCACATTGTGGATGGCGGCGAAGAGGAAGTCATCCGAGGTCTGCATGGTGACAAACTCCAATCCTGCGGGCAAGGTCGCCTTTATATCTTCACACATTTGGGTGATGCGGGCATTCACCTCAGTGGCGTTGGCACCTGGTGCTTGGAAGACCATCATTAATGCGCCAGGACTGCCGTTGATGTTTGAGATGAAGCTGTAGCTTTGGGCACCAATTTCCACATCAGCCACATCGCGCAGATAGAGCAGATGGCCGCCGTCGCTCGTTTTGAGGACAATATCCTTAAACTCTTCGACGCTCTTCAGTGTGCCTTTGTACTCCATCGAATATTGGTACTTGTTCTTCGACTGCTCGCCGAAGGAACCTGTAGCAGAGACAAAGCTTTGGCTGCTGATAGCATTGGCCACGTCAAAAGGTTCAAGACCGTACTGGGCCATCACGTCGGGCTTCATCCAGACACGCAGGGCATAAGTATTGCCCAGTGCCATCACTTCGCCAACACCGTTGATGCGTTGTACACGAGGTTTTATGTTGATATTGATGTAGTTAGAGATGAAGTCATCGTCGTACTTGCCGTCAACGCTTCTCACAGCAAGGATGCGCAGGATGCTGTTCTGCTGCTTCGCCACCGATATGCCCACCTTCGTCACATCGGTTGGCAACTGCGACTCGGCCTTCGCTACGCGGTTCTGCACGTTCACTGTCGCCATGTCGGGGTCGGTTCCCTGCTTGAAATAGACATCGATGCTCACGTTGCCCGTCGATGTAGCCTTCGAGCTCATGTACATCATGCCGTTCACGCCGTTGATGCTCTCTTCCAGCGGTTGGATGACCGACTTCATAATTGTGCTCGGGTCAGCACCTGAGTAAGTGGTTGTGACGCTTACCTGGGGCGGCGCAATGTTAGGATACTGTTCGACAGGCAGTGTGTTCATGCAGATGAAGCCCACCAGCGTAATGACGATTGAGATGGCACACGCCATCACATATTTATCAATGAAAATATTTCCTTTCATAATCCTTATTTACGATTTTACGATTTACGATTTACTATTGATTTACGATTTGATAATTTGGCTACCTTCAGGCCGCATGGCAAATAGTACAATAGCTAAATTGCTCAATATATCGTAAATAGTAAATTGTCAAATAGTAAATTAAAACAAGACTTGTTGTCCCTCCTGAACATTATTGGCTCCAACGGTGACTATCTTGTCGCCCACATTCAGACCGCTTCTGACGATGAAGTCCTGACCGTTGCCGACGTCCTCCGTAGTTACCTCGATAGCCGTTGCCGTACTGTCGGCTTTTACCTTATATACTTGTTGCCTGCTCTGCAGCTTCACCACAGCAACCTGTGGAATCACTATCACGCTTTTCTCGTCGACAGGGAACACCAACGTGCCCTGAATGCCCGAGTAGAGCTGACCGTCGGGATTGGGGAATGTTGCTTTGCAGGCGATGGTGCCCGTCGTGGCATTCACAACGCCCGTAAAACTCGTGATGCGGCCTTTGTGCTGGTACTCCGTGCCATTCTTCATCACAAATGTCACGTCGGGGAATAGCTTCAGAGCATCCTCGGCCTTTGTGCTGATGCCTTGGGCAACGGCTTCTTCTATGAGGGATTCCGCCACAGAGAACTCTGCGTTCATCTGTTGATTGCCGCTCACGATGGTCAGGTACGTGGCGGAGGAGACTTGGTCGCCAGTGCGTACGGGAATCTCGCCAATCCTGCCCGCCACTGGTGCCGTGATGGTGCAGAAGCCCAGGTTCACCTTCGCACGACTAACCGATGCACGGGCCTGTGCCACCGATGCTTGAGCCTGCTTGTAGGAATTCTCAGAGTTGTCGAGCATGTACTTGCTCACAATCTTCTTCTCGTACAGGTTCTTGTTCGACTCGTACTCCAGCTTGGCACTGTTTTCCGAGGCTAATGCAGCCTCCAAGTTTGCCTGTGCAGCCCCCAGGTCGAGCCGGGCGTTACGCGAGTCAATCACAAAGAGCGTCTGCCCTTTGCTCACCTGCTGGCCTTCGGTCACACAGATTTGCATCAGCTGTCCGCTTACTTGTGGCGTAATCGTCACGTCCGTCTGTCCCTTCAGCTTGGCGCTGAACTTCACCGGAACTACGATGTCCTGTTTTTCCACCGTCATTGTCTCAAACGATGTTTTCTCTTCTTTGGGCATATCGATTCCGCATGCCGTCAGTCCACATACAGCCGCAAAAATCATCACGGCCCCATTCAAAGAATTTCTTTTTCTCATATTAATTAGATTTTTAATTTTTATCATTTGTTTTTCTGATTTAAAAAGCACTCGCCTTCAGTTGGAGTCCCGCCTTTTCATCGAGACCTAACATGAGGTTCATATTCTGTACAGCCTGACCAACAGCTCCCTTCAGGAGGTTGTCGATGCAAGAAATCATCAGGAGTTGGTCTTCGTACTTCTCGACATAAACCAAAGCCTTGTTGGTATTCACCACCTGCTTCATATCGGGACTCTTCAATACAAAATGCGTGAAAGCAGCGTCCTTGTAGTAGTCGGCATAGATGCTTTGTACCTTCTCGATTGGCAGGTCGCACTTGGCATACGCTGTGACGAAGATGCCACGAGTGAAGCAGCCGCGTTGCGGAATGAAGAGCACCCGACCTTCATAGCCTGGGCAGAGTTCCTGCACCGTCTGGTTGATTTCAAGCAAATGTTGATGCGTGAAGGTCTTATAGACGGAGATATTATCGTTGCGCCACGAGAAATGCGTCGTAGCGCCGGGCTTCTGACCCGCTCCAGTACTACCTGTGATGCCGTTCACATGGATATCGCCGCTGATGATGCCTGCCTTCAAAGCCGGCAGCATCGCTAACTGAATGCAAGTGGCAAAACAGCCTGGATTGGCAAGATGCTGGCAGCCGACAATGGTAGAGCGATGTGTCTCGGGCAGTCCATAGACGAAGTCGTGCTCGCCTGCAATACGGAAGTCTTGAGCCAAGTCAATTATCTTGACGCTCGCAGGAATCTCGTGCTCCTTCAGGAACTGCTCGCTCTTGCCGTGACCCATACAGAGGAACAACACATCAACATCACGCAGAGGCATTTCGTCGGTGAAACGGATGTCTGTCTCACCAATCAATCCCTCATGCACGTCTGTGAGTAAATTGCCTGCGTTGCTTGTACTGTGAACGAAAGCTATCTCTGCTTCAGGGTAATTGAGAAGCAAACGGATTAGCTCACCGGCTGTGTAGCCAGCGCCACCTATGATTCCAACCCTAACGCTTTTCATCGGGATGAGCCAGATAATATGCACGGAGTGCGGTTGATGTCACTTTGATAAAGCCCTTGGCATCCTCGCTGCTCCAGGCTTTTGCTGTCTCGCCATACTCGCCGAGTTTGTTCTTCACCAAGTCGTTGGGGCTATCCACGCCGACTGTCTGGAAGCAGAGAGAACGCAGTTCGAGCGTCACCTCACCAGTCACATTACGCTGGCTGCTCAGGAGCATTGCCTCGATGTCAGGCATCACAGGTTCTAGGTACTGGCTCTCGTGCAGGAACATACCGTACCAGTTAGCCACTTGTTCCTTCCAGTACTGCTGCCACTTGGACAGGGTGAACTTCTCGAGGTAGCGGTGAGCGCCGATGATGAGCATAGGCGCAGCAGCTTCGAAGCCCACGCGTCCTTTGATGCCAATGATGGTGTCGCCCACATGACAGTCGCGACCGATACCATACGCGGCGCCTATCTTCTCGACCTTCTGGATGGCCTTTATCTTATCATCGAAATGTTCGCCATTGACAGAGCATATCTCTCCCTTCTCGAAACCTATATTGAGCAATTCCGGACCTTCCTTAGTAGGGTGCTTGAGGTAAGCACTCTCCGGTAAGCCCTGCTTGGAATCGAGTATCTCGCCTCCGCAGATGCTTGTACCCCAAAGTCCCACATTGTAGCTGTACTTCAGTTTGGTGAAGTCAGCAAAATAGCCATTGGCATTGAGGTAATCCACTTCTTCCTGACGGGAAAGGTTTCCGTCGCGGGTAAGGGTGATAATCTCCACGCCTGGGCACATCACGAGGAAGGTCATATCGAAGCGAATCTGGTCGTTCCCTGCACCCGTCGAACCATGAGCAATGGCTGTGGCACCAATCTCTTTGGCATATCGGGCAATGGCCAAAGCTTGGAAGATACGCTCGCTGGAGACACTGATGGGATAGCAATTGTTACGCAACACATTGCCGAAGACCATGTACTTGAGCGACTTCTCGTAGTATTCCTGCGTCACGTCAAGGGTAACATACTTCTTCGCGCCCAGCTTGTAGGCATTCTCCTCGTTTGCCTTGAGCTGTTCAGGACTGAAACCACCCGTATTAGCGCAGGCAGCATATACCTCATAACCTTTCTCCTTTGCCAGATACATCACCGTGTAGCTGGTATCAAGTCCGCCACTAAAGGCCACAACAACTTTTTTCATTTACTATTTAACGTTTTAATTTCTTTACTAACAATTTATTCGATTCCTCTTAATACCAAAGTCCGCATCACATCCTTGATGACCTCCAACGAGGTTGGCTCACCGTGATGCTTCTCTGGGTCCCAAAGCATACCGGTGCAGACGCAGAACTTACGGTTCTTGGCTTCGAGGATATCGTGATTGATGCATCCCTGACAGCCGTGCCAGAAGGCATCGTCGTCGGTAAGCTGATTGAAGCTGACTGGCACATAGCCCAAAGCTGTATTCATCTTCATCACCGCATCGCCACTGGTCAGGCTAAATATCTTGGCATGAGGCCAGCGCAGACGAGCCAGTGTGAAGGTGTAGTCCTTAATACGCTTCGCAACGCCTAGCCCCTGATAGTCAGGATGCACGATAAGTCCGGAGGTCGTAACATAGTGCTTGTTGCCCCACGTCTCGATATAGCTGAACCCGACAAACCTGTCGCCGTGGAGCGCCAGGACCGCCTTACCTTCCCGCATCTTCGTAGCCACATAGTCGTGGGTACGTTCTGCTATGCCAGTACCGCGCTTGCGTGCTGCCTCCCGAATGGTTTCTATGATGGTATCTACATACACCTCGTGCTCAGTGTCAGCCACCAGCACCCGTATATCTTCAAGCTTTACTTCCATTTTCACTTCCTATTATCTTAGTTTCGGGAAAAGATCGCGAACAATTCTACCTGCAGCTTCCTTGTCTGCTCCTTCGGCAAGCACCACAATGACCGTATCGTCGCCTGCCACTGTGCCAAGGAAAAAGGGATGCTTGATGTTGTCCACATCGTATGCCACAATGCTGGCATGTCCAGGTGGTGTGTGTACAACCATCAGATTGCCGGAGAAGTTGAGTCGCCATTTTGTCTGGTTTATCTCTTCAAGAGTGGGGGCCGGCACAAACTGTCCTTCGCGGGGCAACACATAGATACTGTGGCCATTGCGCACTCGAACCTTGCTGATACGCAACTGCTTAAGGTCGCGACTCAACGTGGTCTGTGTGCTGACAAACCCTTCTGCTCTGAGGGCAGAGAGCAAATCCTCCTGACTCTCCAGGCTGTTCATGCTGACAATCTTGCGAATTGTCTGCAACCGCTTCTTCTTATCCTGTTTTTCCATAATCTCTTTTACCATTGACTGTTGTCCGTCGTCTTTTCTATTTTCCGCGCAAAGATACAACATTTTATGCGAATCCGCACAATATTCTTCGCATAATATGCACTATTCTGCGCATTTTTCTTGCATAGATGGTGAATTTAATTGCTTATTGCTTTGAAAATACTGAAAAAAACGTACCTTTGCACGCGATAACGATACACGCAACAATTATATATATGATTAATCGACTGTTAGATTTCCTGAATGCTTCGCCAGTGAATTTCCTGGCGGCAAAGAATATCGCCTGCGAGCTGGAGAAGGCTGGCTACCGTCATTTTGACCCGCGAGAGGCCCTCGGCAAGGTGCAGGCTGGTGATAAATTCTACGTGACGAAGAACGACTCGTCCGTCTATGCCTTCCACATCGGACACAAGAGTCTGGCTGAGGCTGGATTCCGTATGATTTGCGCCCATTGCGATTCGCCGACCTTCCGCATCAAGCCCAATGCCGAGATACTCTGCGAGGGTGGCATCGTCAAGCTGAACACAGAGGTCTATGGTGGACCGATTATGTCAACGTGGTTCGACCGTCCACTGACAATTGCCGGAAGGGTGATTGGCAAGGGCAAAGACGAGCTGAACCCCAAGACCCTCCTGCTCCATGTCAAGCGTCCGTTGATGCAAATCAGCAACCTTGCCATCCATTTCAACAGGGAGGTCAACAATGGCGTGAAGCTGAGCAAGCAGAAGGATATGCTGCCCATTCTCGGCATCATCACGGGTGAGCTGGAAAAGGGCAATCTGCTGATGAACGTCATCTGTGGCGAGCTTGCCATAAAGCCGGACGACATCCTGGACTTCGACCTCTACCTGGCCGATGCGACACCCGCCTGTACCTTCGGTGTACACGACGAGTTCATCTCCTCGGGCCGTTTGGACGACCTCTCGATGTGCTTTGCTGGGTTGGAGGCTCTTCTCGGCACACAGAAAGCGGATGTCACGAAGGTGTTGGCAATCTTCGACAACGAAGAGACGGGTTCGCAGACAAAACAGGGAGCAGGCAGTCCGTTCCTCGCTGGTATGCTGAAACGAATCGCTCTCGCTCAGGGCGGTAGCGAGGAGGCCTTCTATCAAGCTTTCGAGCGGGCATTCATGATTTCTGCCGACAACGCCCACGCTTGGCATCCCAACTACAGCGAGAAGTACGACCCGACGAACCATCCCGTACTTGGAGGTGGACCGGTCATCAAGTTCAACGCCGCACAGAAATATGCCAGCGACGCAGTCTCTGCGGCTGTCTTCTCGGAGATTTGCCGCAAGGCAGGCGTACCGTCCCAACGTTTCGTGAATCACTCCGATGTGGCTGGAGGCAGCACGCTGGGGAACATCCTGGCTTCGTCTATTCCCCTCAGGGGTGTCGATATGGGCAATGCCATCCTCGCCATGCATAGCTGTAGGGAAACTGGCAGTGTGGCAGACCACACCTATACGGTGAAGGCATTCAAGGAGTTCTATAAATAGCCAATACTATCGTCCTTTTAACTTCCAAGGCCGAAGACTGATAACTTCCTTTCAATTCTTGAACGTATTAACTTTTATCGATGATTTTCTTCAATAAAAAAGATAAGCCGGAAGAGAGCAAGGCTCCGGCGCAGGCTGAAGAGGCAGCCCCTTCTTCTGTTGCCCCGAGGGAAACGACGCAGTACCAGAGGCGCGACACACGCATCTTGAACAGCACGCAGCTGCAACGGGTCAAGGACGCAAAACGTCTGGCAGAGACCAAGTTGCAGGGACTGGAGGAGAGCCTGGAACGCTTGCGGGCCCAGCAGCAATGGCTTCGCCGTTACAACGAGACGAGCATGGCGCTGGAACGCGAGAAGAAACACCTCTTCGAGCTTGGCAAGCAACGCGCCGTGATGGCGAAGGAAGCAAGCATGCTCGAGCGCTATGACCTCTTCGAAGGCATACACGGTGTCTATCAGAAGCTCTCAGTCCTGAGCGAGCAAATCGGACGGGACAAACGCGGCCTGAGCCTCCTGGAGCGCGAAGCCGACGAGAACCGCAAGAAGATGGGCGACCAGGAGAAGCGGCAACAGCAGGCCAAAGACCAGCTCAAGTCCGCAAAAACGGGACTAACGGAGGCCTACGACCGCGTCTATTCTGCAAGCCAGCTGACAGGCAACAGCGAAGCACTGGATGCCGAGAACGCCTTCCTGTTCGAGTATCACAACAAGGTAAAGGAGGAGATGAATGCCCTCTCTGCCCTAACAGCCGAAAAGGAGAGAGATACCGCGTCGCTGCAAGGCGAGCTGGAACGACTGCGTACCAAGCGGCAGAGTATGGAGATGCATGAGAACATGATACGGCACGGCGAGGCCGTCCTCTTGCAGTTGAACCTCCTGCAGGAAACAGCCGGAACACGAAATGACCTCCAGCAGAAACGCCAGCAGGCCATCAGGCGGCAGAACGAGGAGAACGATTTGTTGGGCAAGGCCTTCGGGCAGTTCCAGGACATCGTCTCTCAGATAGAGACTGCCGAGGCGGAGCTGAGCATGCACCGTTCCTACATCCTGGGACAGGACGGCCTGATGCTGCAGGAACGTGCCCTGATGCTGAAGGGCCGCCGGCAGATGCTGCACTCCGCCCTTTCCCTTTGGAAGCGCATCAGCACCGGCTACGAGAGCATCGAGGAGAAGAGCCGTCGAGTGACGGCACTACGCCTGCACATCCAGCACCTCGAAGACAATGTCCGTCAGCTCGAAACAGAGGCGGGCAAGGCGCAGAGGCTCTGCAAGGAGAAGGAATACACC
Organism: Bacteroidaceae bacterium; assembly: GCA_024697945.1. Taxonomy (GTDB): domain Bacteria; phylum Bacteroidota; class Bacteroidia; order Bacteroidales; family Bacteroidaceae; genus Physcousia. The sequence continues at coordinate 29,601 of JAILRU010000110.1, read as the reverse complement.
TACCTGCTAAGCAAGGGACAGGACGTCATACAGCTCCGAGCCGACTTGCGCGAGGGCACGGCCTGCTCCGTTTGCGGCGCAACGCACCACCCCTACCACAGCGACACGATTCTGGACCAAAGCAAGTTGCTGAGTCAGATGAAGACCGACTACGAGTTGCTGGCTTCCGAAGCAAACGCCAAGAAGCAGCAACTCTCCGAGACCCAGGCAGAGCTGGCAACAGCCCGTGGACAGCTCAGCGCCAAGGAGGAGGCCCTCAATACCATCCGCATCCGCCAGAACGAGGACGTGCAGGAATGGAAACTCTACGCCGAGCTGGACCCGACCTTCATGGAATGCACCGAGAACACGAATCTCGACGCACGGACCGCCTTGCTCAGGCAGTTCATCGAGAATGTCAGCCGCGACGCAGAAACGGCCGAGAAGGAGCTTGAGACATTCACCTTCCACCAGAGCAGCATTGCCCGCGTCAGCGAGAACCTGCAGAAGCTGGAACAGCAGAAGGGAGAAATCAATGTCCGCTTGGGCGAACTCAACACAGGCTGCCAGGTGCTCACACGCGAACTGGAGCAGACAGAGCAGCGACTGGACAACATCAACAAGCGGTTCACGAACATCTACGAGAGCATGCAGCTCATCGTCACCATCAAGGACTGGTACACCATCTGGAAAAACAAGCCCGAGCAAATCTACGAGCAGATACAAAAGCTCATCGCCGACTGGAACAACGTCGAACAGGATATTGCCTCGAAACAGAACGCTCTCGAACTGGAGACGGAAAAGCTGGAAGGCCTGAAGACACAGCTGCAGACACTGTCACGCTTCTCCACTATCCTCAGTTCGCGGACAGAAGACATCCAGAAGCGCAAGGCCGAGAACCTCAAGGCATACCAGCAACTCATTCCCAGTCACGACGACAAGAGCCTCCATCAGGCACACGTCCAGGCTGTACGGACCGCACAGGAACGCTATGAACAGGAACGCGACGAGATGGACAGCATCCGGCACAGCGCCGACATCATGCAGGGGCGGCACGACTACTACCTCTCCCATATCGAGAAGCTAGAAGGCGAACAGAAAGAGCTGGGCGAGAAGCTCGACCTCTGGATGCACGGCTTCAACCTCCACAACCCACCAGTTCAGGCAAGTGAGCTCGACGAAGTCTTCGCCGACGGCAAGGACTGGAGCCAGATACGCAGCAGCCTCAAGCAAATCAACGCCGACACGCTGCTCTGCCAGGCAAAGGTCGAGGACCTGAACAGCCGCATCATCGCCCTGGAGACAGAAGACGGCCATTGCAGCCCCTCCACACCCGACATCCAGGAGAACATTGCCACGAAACAGCAGGCCTTGACGAAGCAGCGCAGCGAGACGATGATGCAGATTGCTCGGCTATCCATCCAGTTGGAAGAGCACGAAAAGGCCCTCACCGCCGAACGCAACTCAGCCGAAGCCTCAGCCCAACGAGGTCAACCCGAAACATATCTTGCCTGAACGACACGAAGTAGAAAACAATTAAAAAACAATAACAAATATGAGACGTACATTCGCATTCATCCTTGCCGCCGCCTTCGCTATCGGCGGTCACGCACAGGCACAGTTCAAGGACACCAAGTACCACGCCCCCATCAAGGTGGAGAAGCAGTGGCTCAAGTACAACCCGGGCGACGTGGAGTTCCACGACGAGGCACCCGAGTCGGAGGGTTCCAAGATCTACCACAACATCATTCCGAACCCGGCTCCCTACATTCAGGAAAACGCCCTGCGTGTGCTGCAGACACTCTATTGGGGACCCAAAGACCCCAATGTGCCCCGCCTGAAGCGCATCATCTACACCATCAAGGACTACAAAGGCATCAGCGAGAAATACGGGAGCGGCGACCACGTCGGCATCCGCTACAGCACCAACTGGATAGAGAAGAGCTTCGAGGGCAACGACACCATGCGGCTCGACTATGAGACCCGCGGCGTCCTCTACCACGAGCTCACCCATGCCTACCAACTCTCGCCCGAGGGATGCGGAGAATACGACAACAAGAGCGAGTACTGGATATTCATAGAGGGCCTCGCCGATGCAGTCCGCGTGGCATGCGGCTGTTTCGACCAGGACTTCAAGAGCAAGGACCGTCCCCGTGCCAACACCTGGCGCAAAGGCTATCGCGTCACCGGCTACTTCCTCTACTGGCTCTCGCTCAACAAAGACAAGGACTTCATCCGCAAGTTCAACCGCACGGCAGTCGAGATCAAGCCCTGGTCGTGGGACAAAGCCATGAAGCACATCCTCGGCGACAAGCCCGAAATTACCACCGACGCCCTTTGGGACGAATACATCAAAGCAATCGGAGACTAAGGGAAAATGAAAAATGAAACAATGAAAAAGATTTCAGCACTCGTAGTACTCTCAGGCGGGCAGGACAGCACCACCTGTCTCTATTGGGCCCTCAAACACTTCGACGAGGTGCGGGCCCTCAGTTTCCGCTACGGACAGAGGCATGTGAAGGAGGTTGAAATCGCGAAACAGCTTTGCTCAGAAGCCGGCGTGCCTTGGGAATGCATGGACATCAGCTTCATCAGCCAGCTCAGTCCCGACTGTAGCTTGACGAATCCAGACCTCGACATAGAAGCCGAGAAAAAGGAAAACGACCCCTACCCTACGACCTTCGTGCCCGGTCGCAACCTTTTCTTCATTTCCGTAGCTGCCATCTATGCACGCAACCACGGCATCTACGATGTCATTACCGGCGTCGGGCAAGCTGACTTCAGCGGTTATCCCGATTGCCGCGACGGCTTCATCAAGAGCCTGAATACGACGCTCAACCTTGCGATGGACGAGCAGTTCCGCCTGCACACCCCCCTCATGTGGCTCGACAAGGAGCAGACCTGGGCACTCGCTGACCAGCTCGGCGTGCTCGACACCATCCGCTACCGCACACTCACCTGCTACAACGGCATCGTGGGCGACGGCTGCGGCCACTGCCCCTCCTGCAAGCTACGCCTCGAAGGGTTGAAGAAATACTTGGAATCAGTTCATAATTCATAATATTAAGTTTCGGGAGTTATAAAATGTATTTAAATAGGGAGTTAACTCGCTTCGCTCGTAGGAGTAAACTCATTTCACTCGTGGACGATAGCTTGGGATGTTGGATGGCGGCATTACTGTTGTCCCTTTAACTTCCCCTTTAACTTCCTTTTTAACTTCAGTTTAAAATTAAAATATAAAGATGGATAATTTGAAGGCCTTAGGAAAGAAGACAGAATATCCGAAAGACTATAACCCCGAGGTGTTGGAAGCTTTCGAGAACAAGCATCCCGAGAACGACTACTGGGTGCGGTTCAACTGCCCCGAGTTCACTGCCCTCTGTCCCATCACGGGACAGCCCGACTTCGCGGAGATACGCATCAGCTACCTTCCCGCCGAGCGCATGGTGGAGAGCAAAAGCCTCAAGCTCTATCTCTTCAGTTTCCGCAACCACGGCAGCTTCCACGAGGACTGTGTCAACATCATCATGAAAGACCTCATCCGCCTCATGGACCCCAAGTACATAGAAGTGACAGGCATCTTCGTACCCAGGGGCGGCATCAGCATCTACCCCTACGCCAACTACGGCAAACCCGGGACGAAGTACGAGGAAATGGCACAATACCGCCTCCTCCACCACGACCTGTAATTGGATTAGATAGTCTCTGGGGCAAGGAAGTATATCTTGCCGCTTTTGTAGCCGCGGCTCGTGATGCCCGTCGAAAATTTGGAATCAGGGGCGGATGGTTAGGACTTTTTTGCGCTTGGTGCTGGTGCTGGTTTCGGGAGTGCTGGACGGGGGGAGGCCGCGGTGGAGCTGCATGGCGGAGCCGGTGAGACTTTGGACGGCGTTGCGGAGGTAGGCGTTGGCACCGGCCTCCTGGCGTGAAGGAGCGAGGTCGTAGTTAGAACGCGAGTGTTGCAGGAACGCGGAGTCCCCGAAGGCGACGCGTTCCTCAGCCTTGGTGCGCTTCACGATGTCCGTCGTCGCCCAAAGGGTTGAGTCGTAACCCGCCTTGGCAATCGCCTGCAGCATGTTGCTCTCCACACGGACACGCCTATTGAACGCCATCTCGCGTTCCCCGAGGTTGAAGAGGATGTAGCGCAGGTTCACCTTCTCCTTGGCGATGGTTCCGGACATGTTCGCCACTTCGGTGAAGCCGTGGTCGTGCCGGTAGTCGATGTGCATGGTGTAGCTGATGGAATCAATGGTAATGCGGCGGCGGGCGTTGTCGTATATGCGGAGGAAGAGCCCTCGCATCTGTCCGTCGAAGCGCAGCAAGCGGAGGCGTTTGTAGTCCACGTAGAGCGTGCCCTCGAGGATATTGTATCTCGAGCTGGCGGGCTTGCCCTCGACGTGAATCTTGTGTATCTCGTTGCCTTCGTCGTCGAGGAACAAGGCGTAGGAGACATCGTAGAGCTTGCCGTTACGGCTCATCACAATGTCGGATGGCAGTATGGCGGAGTCCCACATGCCGTAGTACAACGAGATGGGTGCCAGGCGGAGGAAGATGTGGAGGTTAGTGCTGCCGAGGCCCTTGAGGTCGGAATCGAAGACGGAGCTATTCTGTGCGTCCTTCAGCAGCCCGTGCGTTCCGCTGTGGAAGACCAGGTCGCGCAGCTGGGTGCAGGACTTCGCGCTCATGAACGCCTCGGCAAGCTCATCGGTTCCAGGGTACTTCGTGGTGACGCGGAAAAAGTAATTCCCCGTCTCCCGACTATGCTTCTTGGCCTCTTTCTGCATCTTGCGGACCAGGCGAGAGAGGACGTCGTCTGCTCCCAATACGGTGAGCTCGCGCATGGTGGTTGAGGTGGGCTTCATGAGGACAGTGTCTGGCAGTTCGGAGGCACGGGCGACGAACTTCTGGTAGCCTATGCTCGTGATGCGGAGCGCGTCGGACGGCAGGCACTGGAGTACGAACTCGCCGTCGTAGTTGCTTATCGTACCGCAGGCTGGGGAGACATAGACGTTGGCGTAAGGCACGGGCTCGCGGGTCTCGGAGTCCAGCACAACGGCACTGACAGTATCGGAAGCCTCCTGCGCCACCACGGGGAGAGACAGGAGGAGATAGAGGAGAAATAATATGGGGCTCCACCCCTGTAAACAATTGACAATGGATAATTGATAATTGGTAATTAGGCTATGCCCTGAAAGCTGTTTTATCATTATATCTCTATAACATTTAAACTTCCTTAACTCCTTTAACTCCTTTAACTCTCTCATCGGTCCTCGGGGTAGGAGATGCCGGTCAGTACTTTGCCGGTGGGGGTGATACCCTCGGCGCTGACGGTGATGCTGGTGGACGAGCTGTTGTTCCATAGCGTCACCTCGGCGTGCCCGTTCTCATCGAGTTCGAGATTCGGTTCCCAGAGGAGCGTGCGGCGGTAGTCCCGGACCGTCGGGAGCGGACGCTCACGGTAACAAGGCTTGTAGAACTCCTCGCTGACGTCGTAACCGTGCAGGATGTAGTGGCGGTCGCGGTAGGTGGCTCGGTGCATGGAATCGAACTGATTCATAAGGATGTCCACCGTCGGCTGATTGGCTCCGGCATAGCGAGGACTACCCTCCATGCGTGGAGCATAGTCCGTAATCAGGCTCACCGACTTGAGATTGCGCAGGAAAGTCAGGTTCTGAGACTTGTAAGAAAATCCTACGTTCAACAAATCCAAATAGTCCGAGGAACCTAAGCCCCTGCCATAAGGAGTGTTACCGGATGGGTAGGGGCTGCGCATATAAGCGTCTGCCGGGTCTACCCAAGCGTATCGCCATGCTCGTTCATCGTCACGAGTGAAGGGATGGTACTGGGAATTGTCGAGCACGGTACCGCCTAAGAAATACGACCCATGGTTAATACCATTGATACTGTTTCGCCAGCCCATGTAATTACTAAAGCCCGAGGAGGATCCGCCACTCCATCCGCTATAACCAATGTCGTGACGTTGGTAGTAGGAGGTATAGTCTCTGTACATGTTCATGTCTGCCACGAGCAAGCGCTGAGTCCAGCGTTCGAATGAGCTCTCCCCGGCAAACCAACCCGGAGTGAATCCCGCATCGACGCAATCGTTAAAGGTTTCGTAGGCGTCGCGTACTAAGGCAGGGTGGGACCTGTCGAACTTACGGAGCCCGCCGTGCCGCATGCGCACCGTCAACTGGGCCAGAGTCCGCCCGTCTCGCAGGGACGGAATGAGCACCGTGCCTTCTCGAGGCGGCGCGACGTGTGTGTGGTAGAAGCTGAAGGGCTTGCAGAAGCGCGGGTAGTACGGGGTGAGACGGACGTAGAACTCGGGATAGTCGGTCTCGGTGGGCATGATCCACTGATGTTCCAGCCTTGGCACGGCGTGTCCCTTCCGTAGCTTCCGCTCGCGGCGGCGCATCTTTCGCTTTCCGCTCCATGTGTTCTGACGGTTCTTCAGCCACTTCGTCGTGTCCGAAGCAGCCAGGTCGAGAATGCAGTCGTGGTAGAAGCCCGGGAACTCGAGCACGAAGCGTCCGTTCTTTGTCGTCACGTCGCCAAAGACGCTCCGCAGTCCGATGTCGGAGTTCTGTCTGTACTCGGCGTGTACGCGGACCTCGCGCGTCAGGTTGCCCACGTCGTAGTAGTTCCGCCCGTCGAACGTGGCAGACTCGTTGTCCTTGAGGAGATAACTGTACGCGTTGTGCTTGTCGCGCTCCTCGCCGGCGTTCCCCAGGAGTGGTATAATGCCCTGCGGCTTCTTAATGCCGCTGGGGAACCACCGTCCGCCCACAGGGTCAGCGAAGTCGGGGTGTCTGGTATATTCTCCCGTCATATTGCCCCAGCCGTCTAAGCCCTCGTGCCCAAAGGCGGCATAGCGATAGACAGCTCCGAAATAGACCGGTGTACGCTCGATGGGATGGTTCACTCGGAAGATGCCCGGCGTGGCCATCGTAATCCAATTGTGGCGGCGCCATCCCTGAACCATTAGCAAGAGGTCGAGATGCCTGCGGTGAACCGAGTCGTTCGCCTCGAAGTAATAGTCAGGCTGCTCCACGAAGCCGCGTATCTGGCTACAGAGCAGCATCTCCGTCAGTATGTTGCTGCTGTCGTAGAGGTACTCCGACGTGGAGGCATCCCTCACGGCGAGCGAGATGGTGGAACCGGCTGCCATGGGATTCTCCACGGAGAGATGGATGGAGTCGAACGGCTCGTAACTGGTTTGAATGCCAGCGAAATGCATGGAGGCCGTACGGATGTCCTGCTCGTGCCGTACGAAGCAGAGCCTGTCGCTATAGACTCGCCCCTGGGCATTATATACCGTCACCTGCGCCACACCGGTGGGAAGCGAATCCGTCGGTATGGAGATTTGCGTGTCTGCGGCTCGGAACTTCTGGAAATAGTGTAGTGCGCCGCCCACCATGACCGTGACGCCCAGGGTCTCATCGGCCGCTTCGCCCCGTGGCTGCAGGGTTAGCAGGAGCTGGTCGTCCCTCACGTCGGCACGCACGGCACACCCGCTCTCCTCTGCCCGAGGCATGCGTTGCCGGATTACGACGTTGCTGTCGCTCGTGAAGATACAGGAATACGTCACGCCGTGCTCGTAGTCGAACTCCAGCGTCCCGCGTCCACGGTTCTCCGTCCGTTGCTCCAGCAAGAGGCGGCCACTGCGTCCGTAGAGCCGCATCGTGCCGGAGATGTGCTCGCCGTCAGCCTCGTTCGCCTCGAAAGCCACCCGCGCCCTCGTTCCCTCTACTATCACACCGCCCTCAGGGTAGAGGTTCACGACTGGCGGCGCCTTCTTCACATCCGTGCGGTAGTAGCGCATGTGCGGCCGCTCCGTCATGTCGTGGCTGTAAACCCCTGGCACCTCGGGCTTGTCGTAAAGGGGAAAGATGCGGCAGTACAGCTTCTCGTAGTCGCGAAAGAACTCCTTCGCCATCTTCTTGTTGAAGAACCAACGCTCTGCCGGCCAGGTATGGGGATGCTGGAACTCTCCCCAGTTCAACTGCCATCTGGTGTAGGCCCGAAGTTCGTAGAAGCCTCCGTAGAGCGAATCGTTCAGGACGAAAGAACCTGTGCCCTGACCGTTCTTCAGTTTCACAAGGTGTCGCTCCAGCATGTAGCCTTCCTGGTTCCAGAGCTCGGTATAGAGCAACTGGCTCAGGTTCGTGAGGCGACCCGTGTCGCTGCGGCGGACATAGGCCTTGAAGTATAGCGTGTCGCCCGCGAAGTAACAGGTATTGTCCAAGTGGAGGAAGACCTCCTCCTGCGGAATGTTTCTGCCAAAGAGGTCCAGGTGTTCCTTCCAGCCCTCCAACGACGATGGCAGCGTCGGATTCGCCTTGCTTCCCTGGAAGAGGTCCGTAAAGTCCCACACCAGGCTGTCTGTCTCCGCCATCAGGCTGTCAATCTCCACGGCCAGGCTGTCACCCTGCGCGCTCAGTCGCAACGTAGAGAAAAAGATCCCCGCAAGTAATAATACATTATAATATATATAGTAGCGTCTCATAGTCCTTAGTTAACGTTTTACCCTTATAACCTTATAACCTTTCACCTTTTCAAGAATTGTGCTTCAATCTGTTTCAGGCTGGCCTTGCCTTCAATGTAAATCAGTATCAGGGATTGGCTCGTGCAGCGGTAGAAGATGTAGTAGTGCATCCCCTTGCGCTGCGGAAGCTCGTACAGTTTGTGGCTGGTAGTCTCCTCGTAAGGCGTTGCCTCTGCGGCACTCGCATCCGTCTCTATCATCTTCTCGATGCGCTGCCTGTCCGTAGCCGACGGGCCCTTTATCTCCAGACTGTGGAAAAGGCTCAGGTTGTACTTCTTCAGCCTACTGGCTCCCATCACAACCTCCGTGGCGTTCTTCTTCACGGCATACTCCTCGAAGGCAGCCCCGATAGCCAACCCCTTCTGGGCCTGCACACCGATGGAAATGAAGATTGAAAAAAGGAAAACGTATAGTCTCATTCTTAATACTTAACTCTTAACTCTTCATTCTTAACTCTTAACTCTATTCGATAGGATTAAACATTTCCGTCATTTGCTGCTGCATCACCAAGGAAGCATCCGCCTCAATCCGCTCGCCTGCAATACGCACGCTGCTGATGTTGCGCTGCTGATATTCGTGCCACCCCAGGAAAGCCGCGGCACAGAGACACGCCGCAACAGCTATTGCCCTATACGGATGCTGCATCACGTATGGCCTGCCCTTGTGACGCGAGACGTGCAGGAGGGACATCGTGGCCCGTATCTCGTCGAAACGCGGGTCCAGAGCCTGGCTGCCACATAGGAACTTACGCAGCTGTGCCTCCTCCACCTCGGTGGTCTCAGCCAGGAAGAAGCGCTCAGCCAACCCTTCCCAATAAGATATCTCGTGCTGTTTCATTTCCTTAAACCTTTATATTTTTTTACTTTTCAACTTTTATTTTTTAATTTTAAATATGTTTCCCTAATCTTCTTTCTCGCTCTGCTGAGTTGCATCCTGACGGCAGCCTCCTGCATTCCCAGCGTCTTTGCAATCTCGCTGTATGACTCATCCTCCATGTCGTGGCGTTTCAGGATGTCCTGTTGCAGAGGTGTCAGCTCAGTCTCAATCAGTTTCCATATCTGCCGGTACGTGTCTTCGGCATCAGTTTCTGGCGGCGGTTCTGCTATCTGAGCATCTTCGAGCGATGTTTGCGGGTGTCGCTTCCCGCTTCGCCAAAGGCTAATCTGTCTGCGTCGCATACTCTGGTAGAGCAGTCTCTCCCCCTCATTCTCGCCTTCCGTATGGTAATTGCCGACCCAAAGCTGGCAGAAAGCATCGTTAAGGGCATCCTCCTCAGAGTGCGAGAGACTATATCGCCCCAGCCGCGCCCGCAGCTTCCTGTAGGCTGCTATCAGACTCCGCTCGTTGGAAGAGTGGCTTGGCATTATAGTGTCCAAGAAGTTTTTACCCATTTCTCAGATGCTCTTGCTTTATAACTCAGATGCACTTGCTTATACGACTTAGATGTACTTTCTTATATAACTATAACGCCAAAGGAGCCGTTTTGTAACAGGACAGACCGTATTATTTTCGCTTCCATTTGCAAAAATACAAAAAAAACTTTATTTTGCCACGCCCAGGGAATATTTTTTTACCAAGAAAGAATATAAACTGAGGCGCCTCGACTCAGTTTTATTCCACCCTTTCATTCTTTCGGATTTGTGAATTATGTTCCGCAACTAACATTGCGCCCTTTCATCAGCCATCAGCCATCCTACATCTTCGCTCTTCTCTCGCTCTTCCCATAATGTAGCCAAACTCCAGCCTCGCTTTAGCCAGCTTCTACCCATACTCATGAGTATGGCACGAAGCAGCCTAGAAGCAGAGTGATTGCTGCCTCTATCTTTGCTATTCTTTGTTTACAAACTCATCAGCCATCCGACATCTAACATCAGCCATCTTACATCCATCTCCGAAGCAAACCAACGAGGCTATAAAAATAGACTATATGTTCGTGAGGCAAATAACATATGTTCATAGGTCAAGGTAACATATGTTCGTTGGCCCACGAACATATGTTCATAAAAAGAGGAGATTTACTCTCGCAAATACATCATACATCTAACATCAGCCATCCTACATCCTCGCTCTTCTCTCACTTTTGGCATGGTGTAGGCAAACCCTTGGCAAGTCCAAAGGGTTTGCCTGGGCTTGCGAAGGGTTTGCGAAGGGTTTGCCAAAGGTTTGCCAAAGGTTTGCGAAGGGTATATTGTTCCATTTATGCTGCCAGCAGCAGGGCCGCAAGAATGCCAAGCCTCTCAGCTGCCATCAGACCGCCCAAGTAGTCGTCAGATAGCTTGTGTTCGATGATATAGTCACGAAGTTGCATTCGCCAGACTTTGTTTTGCAACAGAATCCACAAAGACTCATCGAAATAGGCAAAATCCACATTATCTTTTAGCCAACGTTTTGAAGGGGAGGCATCAGTCTGTGGTGCTTGTCTATATTGAAGATTCCAAAAGCCATCTGTTGCCAAATGCCAAAAGGGATTCTCAATACCTGTTACGTTGGAGAACTGAGACGAACGGGTATATTCTCTCATTAACATTAGATAACGCGCCTCTAACCATTCCGTCAATTCAAACTCGTTGTCTATAAAAATGTTATCGCTTATCCCGTCGATAAGCGCAAGCAGTAGAACAGGTTTAGCCACAATAACTTCGCCCTTTATCTTTGCCTGCCGGATATTCATTATCCGTTTGGTATAATAGGCAAAGCACTGTTCGTAGTCAAAGAACTGAAGTGTTTTGTAATCAGGCAGTCTTCGCCTCTTTTGCTGTTCATCGCTAACAAGCAGCCCCAGTTCTTTCAGCAGCTCTGTATTATCTTGGGGATGGTCATATTCCTCCATACATTATTATATCAGATGGTTTACTTTTATCTTTTTCCACTTCTTGCCTATACCAAGAATGTCAGCATTACTGTCTTTGATAACTAATTCCCCTTTTTGAAGTCCTGCAATAGCAGCTTTTAAGTCAAGGAATTCCTTGCCAGAGACACCAAATATATCCTTCAACACCCCATCTGAAATGCTCTGCTGTTTCATAATCAGCGGATATTGTGCGTTAGCATAGAAATCGAAAGACTTGCTTTTGAAGTCATCCATATTCTGTGTGGCTAGAATAATACTAAGACCTTTGTTGCGTCCAACGGCAATTAGGTTTCTTAATGGACGATTATCAAAACTCAGCATATAATGAGCCTCATCGATTATGGTAAAGTGACGAATCTCTACATAATCCTCGCTGATAGCTTGTTTCTCCAACAACTCATATATGTTATTAAGCTTCGATATGATGAAATAGACAATTGCCTTAGCTATCGGTCCATTCTTTGGGTACGAGTCCATCTTTACTATAAAAGAGTCTTTGACGATATTCACCCTGTCCTCCTCCGCAAACAATTTAGCTCTGTCAAGTTGTTTCAAGACAGATGTCACGCTATCATCCTTGTCAGGGTTAGACATAGATTCCTGATATTTCTCCAGCATCAGATGAAACGTGATGGGTGCTCCCTTTGTCATTTTATATGCTTCGCTGATAGCTTCACTCAGGCGATTACTCATATTGGCACTTATAGTGGCTCTGTCAAGAGCACACAATGCATTAGCCATTTCCGTTGAGTATAGATTTATTTCCTGTATTGAGCGGTCTCTAAAGTCCTTGAAAGGTGTAAAAGGTAGTGGTGACAATATTGGGTCAAGGATACAACTTCTGTCAACCTCGAAGAGTTTCAGCCAATGATTGTTCATCGGGTCTGAAAACTCGCCTTTATAGTCGAATAGCAGAAAATTCACAGGATATGGTGACTCTATGGAAAGTGTTCTCAGTTGATTAATCAACACAGCCAACAGGTTGGTTTTTCCAGAGCCTGTGGTACCTGCCACAAGTATTTGAGTGTTCGATATGCTACGGCTATTAATGTCGAGCAATGCCTCCATGTCTTCATCATACTGCCCGATTATCAACTGCAATGCAGGAATACCACCAGTACGATTTCTCCCTCCTACGATGTGAGCCATCATAAACAAATCAAGATTTTCCCCTTGCAGTAAATAGTCTCTGCCTCTATACATTTCAGAGGCAATTATCCTTGAAACAGTCGGGCTGTCTGTCCAATCTATTTCAAATTCGTGATAGCGCAACTTCAGTAATGCCTCATATAAATCCTTTAGTTCAAGATAGGTGAAGAAACTTGACGGAATGCGGATGCTTGACTTAGACAGTTGAATTTCTGACAGACAATTCAAATTTCTCTTATCTGACAAATACAATCCCACTATCAAACATATACGCATAATCTTGTTGCCTGTCAACACGACGCGCTTCTCGTTTGCAGCCTTATATTGCAAATTAATACGTTGTTCTACCCGTTCCTTGATTTCGTTCAGGTTATCAAGGATACCCTCTGCTTGTCTCAGGTTGTCAAATGAAATATCCATAACTCTACCTTATTTATATAATGGAATCCCAAAATAGCCTTCTTCCACACTCGTATTCTGCTCTTCCACATTGCGGTGGAGCGTATAGGTCTTAGAGATAAAAGGCTCTAGTTTCTTGTAGTCAGAATCTTTTCTTATTTCAGATGTCGTGCAAAGCAAAATGGTCTGTTCTGCCAGTTCTGGAAAGTATTCTTCCATCAGCACGTCGCGGCTGCTCTCATCCAACACTCCCATCACGGTATCTATCATCACAGGCGGATTATAGTCTCCAAGGTTACGCAACACTTTCAAAAGTACCTGGATGAAAATCTGCTTCGAGGCGGCATTCAGTTGGCTTAGCGAAATCTCGTTCCCTGCTGTATGATACATCTTGATGGTAAAGTTATCCAATCTGTCTGAAAGTTCCACTCTTTCAATATGTCCTTGATAAGACAAAAGCAGTTTGTTCAGTTGTTCTTTCATCTGAGATTCTATCAGGGCTTTCTTGCTGGTCAGCAGAGAATTGGCTACCTCCTCAAAGAACGGAACTAGTTTCATAAGTGTATCATATTTCACGTCTGGTTCCTGTTGAATCTGCACGTCATAGCTCTTTATTTTGGTATCTATCTTGGCTATTTCGCTATTGATGCGTTCCACATCTTTCTTCAGATTCTCAAGTTCGCGTTTCTTCTCTTCGTATTCCTTTATGATGTTGGTACTGCCCTGTGTCAAAGTACTTTGCAGACTATCGCGTTGTATCTTCAAATTGGGCAGCTCCTTGATGTCTTCATCTAAGCTTTTACGCTGATTGTCTAACTGAATAAAATTATTGACAGCATTCAGTTTCTTCAATCCCTTCAATGCTTCCAAGTCATTATCTTCCAAGAAAGCATAGTCATCCTTAGCCACAAAATCCTTCTGTGAAGCCAAGATATGGTTTGACACATTCATTGGCTCCACATTCTCTGTTATTAGGGAGAACTCCTTCAAATAAGCAATTACCTTTTTCGTGATGTCCTCCACTTCCTCTGCCGTATAGCGCTGTTCCAAAGCCCTTCGTAGTTCTTCTTTCTTTTTAAGTATAGCATCAATCACAGGTGAAAGGCTGGCAGAAAGTTTTGGCAGGAAGACATTAATTTCTATTGTTTCTATGAAGTCCTTTAACTGTTCTACATAGTCAGTTGCCTTTTTCTCTGTTTCCAAAATAGTGCCACTCAACTGCTGCACCTGCAATCGGATGTGCTCTTGGTCTTCTGCCCCTTGCTTAGCCTTATCATAGGTCTGCTTCATGGAAGTCAGATACTTGAAGATAAGGTCCTGGCTTGTCTCATTATGTCCCAATTCTTCCTCTAACTTCTGTTTTTCCTCGCAGAGTTTATTATATTCCTGTACTTCTTTCTCGGCCTTCAATCGCTGCATGGAACGCTCCTGCAACAATTTCTCTGACGACTTCTTCAATTGTACATACTTATTGAAGCCCAAAACATTCTGGAAGTTGTCGCGAATAATCTGTGCAAACACATTATCTTCCAATAATTTGCTCGACTGCATAGCGTCAAACAGGAAGTACTGGCTCAACTCCTGAGGCAAGTTTGCCTTGATGATTTTCTTTACTTGTTGCTCTGGTATAGCCCTTTGGTTGGCTGGGGTGGCTGTACCATATGAAAAAACGCTACCATTCATGTTCAGATAGACTGACTCTACAGGTTTTCCTGCTGGGTTCAGAATGTAGCTACGTCGAAGTACATATTTTTGTGTCTGATGAAGAACTTGACCAGTAAACACCAGTTCCAATTCAATCTTGGGTTCCACCTTACCAAAAGCGCCATTGTTCAGCAGCTCCTCAAACTGTTGTTTATTCTTGATATTCAGTCCATAAAGTGCTCCATAAATAGCCTCAAAGAGGGTGGTTTTACCACCACCATTATTACCGCCTATCAGTATGATTGGGCACTCCTCTTCTACCTGCAAGTCCAAGTCCAGATTCAAATAGGTCTTGAAATTCGTCGCCTTGATTTTCTGTATCTGCATAGTCAATTATTAGCTTTTTAGTTCTTTCAGCGCTTTGTCTATCACCTTCTCCGTAGCTGAATCATCCATCTCTATCCTGTCCACTTTAGCTTCATGATAACGTTTCAATATTTGTTCTTTCAGCCAATCTGCATCCAACTCGTGCTTGTCACAAAGTTCGGCAATCACTTGCAAGTCTGTCTGACGGATACCATATTCCAGAAATGTCCTTTCAAGTCCTTTCTTCATATTTATGATTCTATTAAGGTTTCACGTCTATTTTGTCCAATCGAAGAGCATCCCAGCCTTGCAGGTCTGAGGTGTTCTCTATCTTCAGCGGGCTGTAATACCAATTCTCTTTATCTTCAATAATTACCCCACCCATCAGCCGTTTGTGGTATTTCTCGTTTTCTTCTTTGATATACTCCAACAGCGCATTATGCTTGTTGGGAGCTTCTGGGTCGCTGTTCTCTGTCTTGGTGTCAAACAGATACACTTGTCCGCTTTTCATTCTAACCACGAAGTCCACATAGAACAGAGACTTCTCGCCCTTGGAGTTGACATAGGGAATGCTGTAATGCTGTTTCCCCTCGTCACCGTTCTTATACCACCAGTCGATATATTCTTTGTTGGCTTCAAGATAATCTGAGAAACGGAGTTCTGGAGACGATGCTGCATTCAATTCGATGAATGGCTGTAGCGCATGATTATCCGCTTTAATTACATGATGAGTGCTTTCTTTGTAGAGCCTTTCAGCAGGCACCTCCCACGTGTATTGCTCGAAGGCACGCTCTTTTGCCGTCTTCTGTCTGGCCTGGAGTTTCCTTTCATACATAGCGAGTGCTCTGGTGATGATGTCTGTGAACTTAGGCTTGTTGGTGTGATAGAGTATCACTTTCATAGCGTCCGTCTCGAACAACTCAAAAAGTTCCTCCATCGCTTGCAGCAGATAGCCTGCCAGCACATCCGTACTGTGTGCCTTCTCGAAACTACCCAACAACGAGCGACAATAGTCTATATAGATACGACGCACCTCGCCCGCACTCTTTGCAAACTCGTGCTTTTGTCCTTCTACGTCAATGATGCCTTGCTCATTCTGGAACACTAAATTTTCAGGCACCTTGACGCCTATACTCATCACGTCGAACTTGATATTTTCTTTCTCTTCCACCAGTTTCACGTTCTTCATCGCAAAGTTCTCTGGTCCATCTGAATCATAAGGTTCATCATCGTCAAAACTGAACTTGTATTGCTTCCATTCTACCAACCAGTTGTCTTTGAAGCAGTCTATCAAGACCTGTTTGAAGTCTGGTCCCAAACGGTTACGGTCGCTGCTCTTATAGACACTGTAATAGGACTGCAAGGCTACATTCCTTAGGTTTTCCCTGCGAATGGCTTGCAAGGCATCTTTGCTCAGATAGTCCATATCCTCTGCCACTATCTGTATCTGGTCTTTACTGATGTCTGTATAGACGTAGCCCACATTCATCAGGTCGTTCTTGTAGAACTTCTGTTCAGGCATTCGCAATATTCTTCCAACAGTCTGGACGGTGAACTGATTGCTCTCCAGTTTCCTGAATATCAGCAACACTGCTGCTCGCGGGCAGTCCCAACCAAGGGCGATGGCTTGCTTGAACAAGAGCACCTCGGTCATATTGTCTGGCTGTTCCAGTCCTTCCAGGTTCACTTTCTCGCCAGACAGCCAGACAGCCAGTTTCTGATTGTCTGTTGTAATGTCCTTGACGGTTCTCAGATAGGTCTTCACCAAATCGGCAATTGCAGAATCTTCCGAGGTCATACTTTCGCTGGTGTCGTTGGGCAGTTGGATGAGCAGCAAGGGGTTGATGTTTGTCCCTTCCCTTTTGTAGGCTTCTGCAAGCAGTCTGCGTTTCTCCAAAGCGCATTGGATGAGATGGATGTTCAGCTCGTTCTCGTTGTTATAGCTTTTGGAGATGTCTGGGTTCAGCACCACTTGTTTCTTTATCATTTCTTCTGCCACGACCTCTTCGCGGTTTACCGTTACGATATGGTCAGAGCCTGACTTAGGCGTAGCAGATATACGGATTTCGACCTTGGGGTTGATTTTCTGTAGCACACTTGCACTCTTGTCTGCCGTCTTCGACCAGAACAGGTGTTCCTCGTCGATGATTACAATGATAGGCAGTCCCTCTTCTTCTTGTGTTCTGCGTGTTATCTCGTAGAGCGAGGCATTTTGCTCAGAGTCTCGCACCATCACGTTCTTTTCCTTGTTGATGCTTTCCCAGTTCACAAACAATATCTCTCCAGGCTTGATGGTGCCTTCGCTTTGGTCTATCTCGTCGTACATCACGGGCTTCAGCAGGCGTGTCTCTGTGAAGTAGTTCTTCATTTTGAAGTAGCTCTGTTGGTGCAGCTTGTTGGGAGCAATCCAGATGAAAGCCACTTGCTGATAGGGGCTGTCGCCTCTTGACTGCAACTCTTCCGTCAGGTCTGCCAGCATTTGCGAAGCCATCACCGTCTTTCCTGCTCCTGTTGGAGCCTTGAAGATGAGTGTCTTTCTGTTCTCTGACAAACGTAGCAGATCAATAACTTCATCTACCAATTTGCGAACAGCCTTCTGTTGAAACTTCAGTTCTTTCATTATTTTATTATCGTTTTCTTTGTTTGTTCAGGATAAAACACTAATTTTGCAGGCGTAAAGCAATACATATAGCAATGAGAACGACTAATTTTACGTCCATGCACAGAACTCCAGAAGAAATCAGAGCATGGTTCAATCAAGCAAAAGCTCGCCAGCAGCAGTTGGAAGAAGAAGGCCGACGTATGTGGAAAGAAGAGCAGCGGATAAAGGCTAAGGCCAAGAAATACTACGAACTGGAGTACGCATAAGCAATGAACCGACTCGACGTCAACCATATTAATCTTTTTTCTTCCTATCATGTTTGGGAGGAATCTAACCGTTTCTTTTTTGAGACGGACTACGATTTGAAGTTTTTTGTTGATTTCTCGTTGGACGAAAGTCTGCAAAGTAATGCTTATTGGTTTAATCTTGTCAATATGAGCGGAGAGGCTTCTCCAAACGATAAGAAAATCTGGCAAACGGTCTTTTGTATTATTGAAGAGTTCTTCCATGAGAATCCAGATATTCTTCTTTATCTCTGTAGTACTAAAGGTGGACAACAGGCTCAACGAGCAAGACTTTTCTCTTATTGGTTTAACAAAGCCGGTCAGCAAGAACGTTATTATTTCAAAACAGTAGAGGTGAAAGGTGAAGAACCTGGGACAAAAGAATATGTTGCCATTATTATCCCTCGCAACCATCCGCAGGCAGAAGAAGTCCTTGCATTTTTTGATGAAGAAACTTCGATGTTCAACTCTATGAAGCCCTAAACCATTCATCCAATTCCTACACTATTCTCCCTGCCCTTCGAACAGATCGGTGGGGATTTTTATTTCAGGTTTCTCTTCTTCAAACAGCTTTTCTTTTCGTTTGGGCAGAACCTTCTGATAGGCATCATAGATGGCGGCAGGCAGAGCAACAAGTTCCACCTTGTCCTCCACCTCGCGAAAGTTGTCCGTAAATGCATACCGTCCAGGTGAGAACACATAAATCTTCAGCCTTTCTACTCCCCTCTCTTCGGAGAGGGGTTTGGGGGTGAGGCTCCTTTTTATCTCCTCCACTACCTCATCTATCAGTTCCTCGCGATAGATAATCATCATGTGTTTCCGTCCGTCGTTGAAGTAGCGGGCCAAATGCGGCTTCAACTTTAACCGGCCTAAAGTCGCTCTCTCCTCGTAGAGGTCCTCCTTGATGCAGAGCAGATCGGTTGCAGCCGCCACCAAAGCACGCATATTTTTCTGGGTACGGTCGCGAGAGATGAAGTCGGTCTTGTAGTAGCGAAGGGTATTCTGCTTCAGTCCTTCCACTTTTACGCCTTTGGGAGTGGTGTAGCCCTGAATCACTCGCTTGTTCCGTTCGTAGGTCACTTCCTCGCAGATGTTGTTCTCGTTGTTCGTCACAAGGATGCATTGCCTGTGGCCTCCGTCTTCAGCATTCAGTTGCATCGTGGCATGAAGGGTTGTGCCAGAGCCTGCGAAGAAGTCAAGAATGGTTGAATCGTCAACGGAATTTAGTTTTAATATATGATTTAGCAAACCCACAGGCTTGGGATTGTTAAACAAATCTTTTCCAACAATCTCTTCTAACAACATCGCTCCCTCTTGATTAGAACCTAAATCATCCCACCATGAGTTATCAATCACTCCTCCTTTTTCTTTCTCTGACAAAAATATTTTATAACGAGGCTTCCCCTCTCCTCCTTTCGGGAAAACAATTCTATTGTCTTTCAAAAGCGAATAATATGTTTCTTCTTTAAATCTCCACTCTTCCTGTATGATTCGTCCTGTGGGTGTCTTTACACTATACTTTGTGCCACCTCTATTGGTACAAGGCATCGTCTTATACGCACCTCTAGGGTCATTGTCTGGATTTTTGTAGTCGGCTAAATCTATATTTGCTTCAACTTTTTTTAGTTCATGCTCTTCACTTTTTTTGTATATGAGAACATACTCGTGAATAGTTGATATATTTTTTGAAAGATTAGCCTGTGATTTTCTCCGTCGTCTAGCAGTACAAGCAACAAAAGCGGAGTTCCCAAACACCTCATCGCAAAGCAGTTTCAAGTTCGCCAACTCATTATCATCAATAGAGATAAAGATAACACCTTTATCCGACAGCAACGCTTTAGCAATTTTCAAACGCTTACTCATAAAAGAAAGCCATTTGCTATGACGGTATGAGTCATCTGTATCTACAAAAGAATCATTATAGACAAAGTCTTTATTGCCTGTGTTGTATGGTGGATCAATGTATATTACATCAATCATCCCAGCATGGGTATAGGTTAGGACAACAAGGGCCTGAAGGTTCTCAGCCTCAATCAGAATATGATTGGGGGCATCTGGTTCGTCACTCAATATTGCCTTGTCCTTCACTTCACGGAGAACGGGCAGTGACTCTCGCAGCCGTTCTTCAACGTCCTCTGGTTTATCCTCCCACACCAGACCATACTTCTTGTGCTGGCGAAGGAGTCCAATTAGATTACTGCGCTCATCATTAGTCAGACCCTCCAAGGTCTGCAATTTCTTGATGAGGTCGGCAGCCACAAAATCTTTTGTTTTCATTCGGGGTAGAACTATTTATAGATTTGTTTTGGCTCTGTCCGCAGGCATAAAGAAAGCGTACACTACTTTCCTCCCAGCCTCGACACGAGCGCGGTTCTACCCCTAGAATTGACGCGCCATCTTTCAGAAACCATGAAGGGAACGTGTACGCCTATCAAGGCGTATCATCGCTCCTCAAAAGCTCTGAAAGTTTTGTAATTGTTGGGGTAGAACTATTACACGTGTCGAACCTTTTCAGAATGAGATACTGCTATCTACTCTGCCCACTAAGTTTTGATTGGGCCCCTCCACTGAGGGATTGTTGCTCCATATAGGAGCATTTTATGCCCATTTGGGAACAAAATTACGAAAAATAATAATAGGTCAAAAGTAAATGAAGATAAAATGTGGAATTTCTCCTGTATTTTACTATTTTTGCGGTATAAAACCGTCAAAAATAAAACAGTTAAGTGTTTTGAAAGAAACAGTTAAATGTTACTATAGCAACACTTAAATGTTTTGAGAGAAATAGTTAAGTGTTTCGAAAATGGCATTTTTGGCACAGAAATGTGCATGTCCCCATCATGCAAAAGGTGCACGTTTAGCGAGAAAGAAGAAACATCTAAATGGGGAGAAAGACCTATCTAAATAGGGATAAGATACTATGTTCTCAGGGAGAGTTTACTATGTTTGTGAATTTTTTACATCTTCTATATCCACTAAGATATAATCTCCCATATTTTACTATTTTTACGGCAAAAAACATCAAAAGACCCCAATTCCCATCCTCTTTCGTCCACTTTAGCTTAAGGGTGAGTTTTGGCACGGGAGCATGGCGAAAGGGTAGTTTTCATAATATGATGTTTTGAGTTTTTGAGTTTTTCCGTAAAAACTATTATATTATATAAATCTATCCTTAAATAATTTTTTTTTGAATAAAAACGTAAAGCTATAGATTCTCAATAAATTCAATTGAAAGGCCAGTAATTTCAGATATATCAGCTATAGCATATCCCTTGGCTTTCATCTTGCGGGCGTTTTCAACATTAGCTTCTGCCTTACCTTCTGCTTTTCCTTGGGCTAATCCTTCTGCCTTACCTTTGGCCATTCCCTCTGCCATTCCTTCTGCCAATCCTTCAGCTTTTCCTTGGGCTCGCCCTTTATCCAGCTGAGTCTTCATTACGCTGTACATATCGCGGTAATCCTTGAGGCTCTCCTCGTAGTTCATTCGCTCCTGCTGGTTGAACTTGGCTATCTCTGCCTGCTCGAAGAGGCGCGTAAAGACAGCTTCCTGCAAAGCTCTG
Source organism: Bacteroidaceae bacterium (assembly GCA_024697945.1). Classification (GTDB taxonomy): domain Bacteria; phylum Bacteroidota; class Bacteroidia; order Bacteroidales; family Bacteroidaceae; genus Physcousia. Next base: position 8,222 of record JAILRU010000110.1, on the reverse strand, counting down.
GGACGCTCCATCAGTGTGGCCAAGTTGCGGATGGCATAGAGCCACTTGTCGAAAAGCGTTACCAACTCTTCCTCTGTCTTGACAAACTTCGGCATTTCAAGGTAGAAGTATGTCAACTTTTCGTAGAACACCTTGTGAGTCTGAGTGTCCATGAGCTTTACCTCGTGGTGGAAATATTCGGGGTCGTCATCATCGAAAGTAAAGTTCAGCACTCCGACGGTATAGACGCGGTTCAGCTGGTAGTCCCAGTTGCCTTTCTGTGCCTGGTCGCGAATAGGGAACGTGCTGTAGAACACGCTGCGGTCCTTGAAGTACCTCTGCTCTGCTTTCTGCATCTCAATTAGGATGCGCTCGCCAGTGGTTGTCTCGCAATAGACATCGAACACTGCCTTGCGTTCTGTCTCTGCAGTGCCGAGTCGCTCGGTGTTCAGGTAAGTCAGGTCTGTTATCTCATCGCGTCCCTGCAACAACGCATTGAGGAAACTGATAAGAAGTTCCTTGTTGATTTCTGTACCGAAGAACTTCTTGAAAGCAAAGTCGGTGTAGAAATTAACGTATCTTTCTCTGAGCGTAGGTGTACACATAGTTGTTTCTTTTCTGCAAAATTACAAAAAAATATAATACGCCAAAAGCAAATGAAGGTAAAATGCATATTATCTCCTATTATTTTATGATTTGTGCAGCAAAAAACATCTGGCTTGTGGAAACAATCCAGAACAACAAAGGCCTTTGCGAAATTGCTGCTCGGCTGAAGAAAACATTTTCTTCGGCTGAGGAGATAATTGCGGGCTTTGCCCCAAAGAGAATTCATAATTCTTAATTCATAATTCATAATTTATGGATGCTTTAGCACCAAGGCGCAATGTTAGCCAAGCGGAACATAATTCACAAATCCGAAAGAATGAAAGGGTGGAATAAAACTGAGGCGACTCGACTGATGAATCGAGACGCCTCGGATTTATAAGGGCTTTTCTAAATGCGGCCTGCGGCCCCAATAGAAAGTGAAAAGTGAAAAGTGAAAAGTGAAAAATGAAAGGGGATATTATTTATTTAATTACAATTTTTATTGCCTTTTCTCCAATCTTTATGATGGCGACGGTGCCTGGACGGAGCGTGGTGGAGATGGTGGCGCTGTCTTTGTCGGCAACGGCGGTGCCATACTTCTTGCCGTCGATGTCATAGACTGCTATCGGCGTTCCTTCCTTCACACCCTGGATGTTGATGGTGCCGCCCTGGGTCTGGATGAGTACGGGCAGTGCCTTCAGTTCCATGACGGCATCTTCGTTGGTGATGCCCTCTGTGGCGGGCTGCTGCTCTATCCAACATAGGGTTGCCACGGCTGGGTCGCTATTGTCATAGTCGTCCCTGGCGGCATAGACGGTGACGGTATAGGTGACGCACAGGTCTATCTCGTCTGTGTCGTAGGTCTTGATGTCTTCGTCCTGAATCTGGGAGTAGTACTTCACGTCCTCCGTCTCGCAGCTGAACTTGAGCTTGCCGTCAACATAGCTGATGGTCGGTGTGGCGCACTTGCCCAGGACCATCTTGTAGAACCAGCCTGTCACGGTGACGTCGTGGGCGGGCATGTTCTCGGGTATCTCGCTCCAGCCAGAGAAGGTGTAGCCCTCCTTCTCAGGATCGGGTTCGGGTGTGATGGGGGTGTCGTACTCCAGTATATAGGACTGATAGACATCGCCATCGACCATGTATGTCAGGACATAGCTGTTGATGGTGAATGTGCCTATGACGATGACTTCCTCTGCTGGCATTACGGCTGGTATCTCGCTCCAGCCGGAGAAGGTGTAGCCCTCCTTCTCGGGTTCTTCCAACAGGACTATCTCTGCGCCGTACTCAACATCGATTCTGCTGAATTCGGAACCATCGACGATGTAGATGAGGGGATAGGTATTGATGGTGAACGTGCCTGTCACGGTGACGTCGTGGTCGGGCATGGTCTCGGGTATCTCGCTCCAGCCGCTGAAGGTGTAGCCCTCCTTCTCGGGCAGAGGTTCGGGGCTGATGGGGTCTCCGTATTCCATTTCATAGGTCTGATAGATTTCGCCATCGACGATGTATGTCAGGGTGAATACGGATGCGGAGGTCCAGGCTGTCTCGGAGAGTTCGGGACCATGCAGCAAAGCCCATGTCTGGCTGCCCTTGTTGGGATACTTTGAAATCCATTGCTCGGGATGCGACTCGATGAAGGTGAGTCCGCCAGCCACCTCGGTTGTGCTGCCTAAAAGGAACCATTCGTGCGACTCGTGGCCTGAGACAACGACGTACTCGTTGTTCACCACGGGGTCGTCCCAGGTGACATCGACGGCGTACCAATTCCCGTCGTCCATCTGGACGTAGTTCCACATGTGGTCTTCATAGTTTTCGCGCTTTGCTATGCCGGAAACAAGGATACAGGGTATCTCCAACGAGTCGCAAAGCACCTTGAAGGCACGGCTGTAGCCTTCGCAGACGGGTGCCTGCTGGCCCGGGAGGGCTGCCAGTCCGCTGTATGCGCTCCAGGGGGTGTCTCCTATCTGACTTTGTGTGAACGTGGGATAGTAGGCATTGTAGCAGTTGTGGGTGGTGAGCCAGTCGTGGACTGCCACGAGCTTGTCGTAGCGTGTGGGGAGTGGTCCGTATTCGGTCCTGAGTTCATGCACGATGTTGTAGTAGTTCTGGACGGCGTTTTGTATCTTCGTCTCGTCGCGGAAGTTGTAGGGTGTTTCGGCGACGCCGTTGCAGCGGATATCGAAACCACTCGCTTTCAGATAGAGCATGAGGGTTATGGTGTATTCGACGGTACCGGTTCCCGAAGCTGGGAGGTAGCTGATACTGGAACTGCTTCCACATCCATATCTGAAGGAGTTGCCTATCCAGAAGATTTCGGGATGGTCGAAGTTAACAGCGAGACAGGCGTAGGGCATGAAGGACTGCATGACGTCGTACTCGGCATTGTAGCGCTCGATGAAAGCTGCTGTGGCAGCCTCGCGGATGACATTACCGTCGGTGGTGCCGGCAGGGAAGGTGAATGGTGCACTGCCAGTCTCTTCCTTCAGGCAATAGTAATAAACGCTTCCGTCGCTGGTCCTGCTGCCCAATTCGGGGTTGCTGAGCCAGCTGCTGCCACCTCTGAGGACAATACTGCCCGCAGTTATGTATTCGTCGATGAAGTCGTGGTAGTACTGTGGCATATTGGTGATGCGGTCCTTGTAGTTGACGACAGGTCCACCGAGTCCGTTCTGCCTTGCCTTGAGGGGACCGTTGGACACTTGCTCCGAGCGCATAAAGTCGCGCAGGTCGATTTCACACACGTTGGAAGGACCCTTCACGTCCTTGATGACTATCTCCTGAGCTGTTGCGGTAAGGAAGAGTCCGCACAGGAGCATGGTAATTAGTGAGAATAGTTTTTTCATAGGGATTATTTATTTAAGTTTCGGTTGCAAAGTTATCATTATTTTCTGACTTATGCAAGAGAATGGCATATAGTTTCTGCAAGAGACGCGGAAGTGCATAGCTATCAAGGTCAGATTCGTTTATTAATTGATAATTCTTGGATGCTTTAGCACCAAGGCGCGATTGTAGTCGCGGAAGATGAATTGGTAATTGTGAATTATGAATTATGAATTGTGAATTGAATGAGGGCAGGGTAAGGCAGTAGAAGTCGGCGTGGAGGCGTTGGTGGGTGAGGAGGTGGCAAACATCGCGAGCGATGGAGTGAAGAGGGAAGAGGGAAGAGGGAAGAGTATCTTTGACCTTATCTTCTACTTCTTTCATCGTTAATGGTCTGTCGGATTCTATCAGGGGGAATTCATAGAGTCCTTGCCAGATGTCTCCGCTGCCTCGTCGGTGCAGGAGCGTCTGCCCGTCTTCTGTACGCGTATAGATATATGTAAGGTAGCGGTCGCGGACGGCAGTGCGTTTCGACTTGACTGGCAGTTTATCGACTTGGTGGGTGCTTAGTGCCTGACAGGTCTCGGCAAGGGGACAGGTCTGGCAGACAGGCGCTGAGGGCTTGCATTGCAGGGCTCCGAAGTCCATGATGGCCTGGTTATAGAGGGCAGGATGCTTGCGGTCGAGCATCTCGTCGGCAAGGGCGCGTAACAGTTTCTTCCCCTGTGTGGAATCGACGGGTTCGCTGATGCCGAAGTGACGGGCAAGGACGCGTTGCACATTGCCGTCGAGGACTGCGTAGGGCTCGTCGAAGGCAAAGCTCATGATGGCTGCTGCGGTATAGTCGCCCACGCCAGGCAATGCCCTGACAAAGCTGTAGTCTTTGGGTAAATGGCCAGCCGCGGCAATCTGCTTGGCTGCAGCATGAAGGTGGCGGGCACGACTGTAGTAACCCAAGCCCTGCCAAAGCAGAAGCACCTCCTCCTCGCTCGCCTCTGCCAACTGCTCAGCCACGGGGAAACGTTCGGCAAAGCGAAGGTAGTAGTCCATCCCCTGAACGATTTGCGTCTGCTGAAGGATGAACTCGGAGAGCATGATGAGATAGGGGTCGCTGGTATGGCGCCAAGGCAGGTCGCGCCCAAGCGACTCGTACCATCGCTCTAAGGTAGAAGCAAAGTCACTTTTCATTCTTCATTTTTTATTATTTTCATTTTTACATTGCAAAAGTAAGGTTTTTTGCCCTGAGACGAGTCGATAGACTACTTTTTTCAGCAATAAAAAGATAATTTTTCACTTTTCATTTTTCACTTTTCATTTTTTATTGTACCTTTGCACTCCGAATTATCGAAATTATACAATAGTACTAACCATAAATACCCAAAATTATGCCAAACGGAAAGAAGCATAAGAGGCACAAGATGTCAACGCACAAGCGTAAGAAGAGACTGAGAAAGAACAGACATAAGAGCAAGTAAAGTACTTCTCAGACCGAAAAGGTGGCAGGACAAAGCTCTGTCACTTTTTTTGTAAACAATGAAATGGACGTAACAAGCGAACTATACATCGACGTACAGCCGAAGAAAATCGCTATCGCGTTGACAGAGGACAAGCGGCTGGCAGAGTATCAGGAGGAAGAGCAAAGTGTCTCTTACTCCGTGGGCAACGTGTATCTGGCTAAGGTCAGGAAGCTCATGCCCGGTCTCAATGCCTGCTTCGTCAGCGTCGGCCACGAGCGCGATGCTTTCCTGCATTACCTCGACCTCGGCCTGCAGTTTGCTTCCTACGCCAAGTACCTCAAGCAGGTGCAGAGCGACCGCAAGAACCTCTACTCCTTCGAGAAGGCTTCCGTGCTTCCCGACTTGCCAAAGGACGGCAGCGTGCAGACATTCCTTCAGCAGGGACAAGAGGTGCTCGTGCAAATCATCAAGGAACCCATCAGCACGAAAGGCCCGCGCTTGAGCTGCGACCTCTCGTTCCCTGGGCGTTTCCTTGTCTTCACACCTTTCGGCGACAAGGTTTCCGTCTCCACCAAAATCAAGAGCAGCGCTGAGAGGGCTCGCCTCAAGCAGGTCATCGAAAGCATCAAGCCCAAGAATTGCGGCATCATCGTCCGCACCGTGGCTGAAGGCAAGCGCACAAGCGAATTGGATGCCGAGATGAAGGTGCTCGTTGCCCGTTGGGAAGGCATACTTCGCAAGGTGCAGCAGGCCAAGGAACTGCCGACGCTTGTCTATGAGGAGACGAGCCGCACGGTAGGCATGCTTCGCGACCTCTTCAACCCAAGTTACGAGAATATCTACGTCAACCGCGAGGATGTCTTTAAGGAAGTGTACGACTACGTCAGCCTTATTGCTCCCGAGCGGGCCGGCGTGGTGAAGCTCTACAAAGGCAGTCTGCCCATCTTCGACAACTTCGACATCACGCGTCAGATTAAGTCGGGCTTCGGTCGCACCGTGTCGTACAAGCACGGAGCCTACCTCATCATCGAGCATACGGAAGCTCTCCACGTCGTGGACGTCAATAGTGGCAACCGCACTCGCAACGCCGAGAACCAGGAAGCCAATGCCCTTGAGGTCAATCTTGGCGCGGCAGAGGAACTGGCCCGCCAGCTGAGGTTGCGAGACATGGGCGGCATCATCGTCGTGGACTTCATCGACATGAAGCTTGCCGAGGACCGTCAGCAGCTCTATGAACACATGTGCGAGCTGATGAAGCGCGATCGTGCTCGTCATAATATCTTGCCTCTGAGTAAGTTCTGCCTGATGCAAATCACGCGTCAGAGGGTGCGTCCCGTGATGGATGTGGCGGTCGAAGAGGCTTGTCCCACCTGTCAGGGCACCGGTCAGATTAAGAGCAGTTTCCTCTTCCATAAGGTCTTGGAGGGCAAGATAAAGTTCCTCTACTACCGGCTTGGCATGAAGCGATTCACCCTCCACGTGCATCCCTACGTCGCCGCTTACCTGAATCAGGGCATCATCAGCCTTTGCCGCAAGTGGCAATTCAAGTATGGCTTGGGCGTGCGAGTCATTCCAAGTCAGAAGCTTGCCTTCCTTCAGTACGAGTTCTACGATAAAGACGGGCAGGAAATTGACGTGAAGGAAGAAATCGAAATCCGATGAAAAAGCTTGCCTTATTCGTTCTGCTTGCTCAGTTGGCAGCTGTTCTTGCTTTGCCTCTGCAAGCCAAGAGGGTCAGGACTCTCCGTCTTACATCTTATAATATACAGCATGGAGCCGGTCTCGACGGCAAGATTGACCACGCTCGACAGGCAAAGATACTGCGCAAGGCACATGCCGATGTGGCTGCCATTCAGGAGGTGGACAGCGTGACAAAGCGCAATGGTGGCCTCTATTCCCTTGAGGAGATTGGCCGCAAGGCGAAGATGTTCAGCACCTTTGCCCCTGCCATCAAGTTCCAGGGAGGCAAGTACGGCATCGGCATCCTCAGCAAAAAGAAGCCGATAAGCGTGCATCGCATCCCGCTCCCAGGCCGCGAAGAGCCGCGAATGCTCTTGGTGGCCGAGTTCAAACACTATGTCGTGGCTTGCACGCACCTCAGCCTCACGGACGAGGACCGCATGGCAAGCATTCCAATTATTGTGGAAGAGGCACGCAAGTGGACGAAACCTTTCATCCTGACAGGCGACCTGAACGACGAGCCTGGCATGCCTTTCTACAAGGAGATGCAGAAGCATTTCCTCTTCCTCAACCCGTCATACGACAAGACATTCCCTGCCGATGCTCCCAACATCTGCATCGACCACGTGGCTCTCTTCAAGCCAACGCCCGAAGCGACGCTTTCCTTCTATCGCACTTGGGTAGGGGAAGAGGACTTTTCCGACCATCGCCCTTTGCACGCAAAGCTTGGTCTTTGGAAATGAACACTAATTACACACTCCGTTTCTTGCAGAGTGTCGCGGAATCTTCATACCTTTGTGGCGTCGAACCATTAAATGTATTGTTATGAATAATCTGATTGTTGATGCCTGGCCCGTTTGGGGAATGGTGATTGCCATCATGACTGTTGTGTATCTGCTTTGGCCGTCGAAGCTTATGAAAAAGAGTGAATACGCGACATTCTTCCTCTGTTCCTTTAGTATTTACTGGCTTTTGATGCTCGCCTTGCACATTTATATGGGAGGCCTCCACCACGAAACTCCCTTGACGGGCACAATGTTTCTGGCCTGCTTCATTCCTTGGATGACCGTCACACACCTGTTTTGGCCTTTCAAAGAGACCAAGCGGAATCCGCAGTTCACCTTCTTCTCTGTGGCTTTTACAAGCATTTCCATACTTCTTTTAGCTGTTGCATGGATACTTGTGCAGTTCAGCAATATGTGAAGAGACTGCTTCTTGCAGTCTTTCTTTGTTGTTGTGCAGGCTGCTACGCTGAGTTCTCATCTGCGTCGGACAGCAGTATGGAAACCTCTGTGCCGGCTTCTGTCTCCCAACTTTTACAGAAGCAAGAGGATAGCTTTAAGGCATCTCAGCGTCGCTCCAACCGCTTTGTGGCGACAATTGTAGCCGTTCTTATCGCCCTCTTGCTCGTGTCGTTGGCATTCATCCTCCGTCTTGTTTTGCGTCAGAAGGATAACGAGCTCGACCGACAAAAGCAGGCGCTTTTCCACAAAAAGAGTGTTCATGGGATTGCCGTCTCGCCCGAAACGATGGCCTTACGCAAGCGATGCGATGCTGCGGAACTGCCTACGGAAGGCGAGTGGCAAAGCTTCCAGACGATGATTGACAGCCAATGCGATGGCTTTGCCCGGCATCTCTCGTCCGTCTATAAACTCAGCCAGCAGGAGCTCCGCGTTTGTCTCTTGATTAAAGCGCAGT
>JAILRU010000089.1 GCA_024697945.1 Bacteroidaceae bacterium | reverse complement strand
GTCAGGTCGAAGAAGTCCTTCAGCAGGTCGAGCTCGTTCTTCGTAGCATCGGACGTACAGTCGCGGTTGTCGATGTAAATCTTCGGGTCGCGCTGTCTGTGGGCATCCTGATGGTCGAGGAACATGTGGTTCTCCTTGTCCTGCATCACCTGGTCGAGGTCGTGATAGTTGGCGACGTCGAACTCCACGGAGTTGGAGTAGGTCTTGCCCAAGTAGGTCTTGGCGTAGTAGGCCACATAGTAACCGTCCTGATACCAGTACATCTTCGTGTCGTTGTTCACGTAGGGCTGTCCGTTCTTGTGGCTGGTAGCATCGGCCTGGTTGGTGAAGATTTCCCATCCGGAACCCAGCACCTCGAAGGCACCCGGGGTGATGTTCGGCACCTTCAGACCCACCGTAGTGCCGGGCAGCACGGTGGGAGGCGTCTGTAGCTGACCTATTTCAGGCACGCCGCTCTTGAACTGCAGGTGGATGTTCACGATATGCCGCTCGGTGACAGGCGTAATGTGCATACCCGATTCGTCGCTCTCTTCGTACTCGTAGGTGAACATGACGGTGATGGTCTTCTCCTTCGTCAGGTCGAGGATGTCCGACTCGCGGGAGACGATGAGCGTAGAGGTCTCCAACGGTGTGCGGCCATAGATGGTGAAGAGTTGCTTTCCGTTAGTATCATCTACCGTCTTGTTAGGCAACGATTCATAGTTAGTTTCGGTAATGACGAAGCCCAGAGGTACTCCATTAGCAGTGCTACTTGTGATGGTCTCACTTGTGTCAAAGGCATTTGTCACATTCACACCTTCACCTTTCTCGTTGACCATGTATGGATTGCGACAATAGTAGAAGGTCATGGGGTCGTTCTGAGTAGCTGAAGCGCCAAGTGTGCTGAAGTCTAATTGATCTACTTTGAGTTTCTGATCAGGAGAAAGCGAGCCAAAGAGGTCAGCCGAGATAACCTGGCCTACGCTGTAAGGTGAATCACCTCGGATGAAGGACTGTTTCACGACGTAGTAGGTTGCAGGTCCCGTCACTGAAATGGGTGCGTAGTGGTAGCGCTCGTTGGGGATAGCCTCGTATTCTTCGCGTGAGAGTTCCTGAGTATTGGTAATCGTCACAGTTGTCGTACTATTGGGCTTTGTGTAACTAATGGACGTAGCGCCCGTCAGCTTGGCCTGATAGTCAATGGGCGTCGAAGGTGAGTAGATCTTCGGGTCGTTGGTACCATCATATCGGGTCATGATGTTAGCATACGTCGGATCAATCAGGAGGTCGAGTGCATCGTAGTTGAAGGCGAAGTGCGCCTGATCTTCCTGGGACATAGAGCTCCATGCGTCAATAGCAGGATAGGCCACGTTCGGGCTAAAGAGACTGCCGCCGTACTTTCCTTTAGAGGTACAATAGTAAGCATTGGCGTAGTAGCTGATGTTGGCATCGTAGTAGGCATCCACGTCGTCATCGTCGGTATAGCCCTTGGCTTCCTTGATATAAGCCTTCAACTGATCTACAGAATAGAGGTCTCCAGCATAGAGGTAGTCGCTGGCGGTGAGCTCTAAGGTGCTGGTGATAACCAGAGCCGGAGCTACCTTACTGCTGATGGATGACCAGTTGTCGCTGAAGTCAGACTGGACGATAGGCACACCCGGATAGATATGGTGCTCATTGCCATTGTTGTCATCCACGATCAGTTCCTGCGTCACCACGTAAGCGGGCACGAAGGTAGCCTGGTTTTGCAAGGCATTACGATAGTTGACATCAATTCCAGTGTATGTGGTCTGGATGGACTGGTCGATGATATCACCAACTTTATATTCTTTCTGTCCAAAAACGCCCGGAGTTGAATCCGTCAGACGATAGGTGGGACCTACGATATAATTACCACGCTCTTCCAAGGTATATGTACCTTGTTCATTCTTGGCATCATATACTTTGGTATTTACCTTGGCAGACAGGTCGTTCTTCGTGAAATAGTCATCCCACACCATCGGGTTGTCCACCTTGTAGGTAAGGACATATCCGGTGTTGTGACTGAGGTTGTTGGAGAGACGAACCATGTAGTCAAAGTCCTTGATGCCGGCCGGATCTACCACGTAATTGTCTGTGTCGACATCTTTTATCTTGACTTCCGGAGTACCTGTGAAATCGTCATATTCATCTTCCAGCATGGTATATCCCCTCGGATAGGGTGTGCCGTTAATCATACAATTGTCGATGACGGTGTAGGTCTCGGGAACGAACTTATTCTTATCTTCATCGCTGAGCAACTGCCAATCCCAATAGGTGATGGGATCGTTGAGGCGGTAGGTGACATTGTTGGCTACGAAGTTATCATTTTCACCTAAACCCAGACGCGTTCCTGTATGAGTTTGGCTATTATACTCAGAATAGTAGGCATAGAGGTTGGGTTGTACTTCCGTCATTGTCAGTTTGCCGTGTGCGTTGGCAGTGATGGTCAGCGGCAGGCTGATATTCTTGCTGTAGGCCGTGGCGGAACCGGTGAAAGCGGAGATGTACTGGTCATAGACATAGATGCTGCCCTTGATGTACCAGTAGTGAGCGGCTACCTTACCAGTCCCATAGAAGCTATTGGCAATGGGATAGCAGTCGTCGATAATTGTCTTCGTGTTATGGATGAAGTTGCCGGAAGACTCAACTTCATCTGTAGCTGTCACATCGGCATAGGTATAGCGTTTGTAGGTGACAGCATACAGGTTATAAGGTGACATGGTGACCTTGCTCCAAGTGGGGTGATGGGTTGCCTCGCCGTGCTCGTTCTTGGCATAGACATAGCCGCCACCCAGTCCCTGCATCACATTAATGAGGTCCAACTCTACGATGCCAGTGATGTATCCCCAGTCAGTGGTTCCCGAGGTCGCACTGGATTCGTTGATGAGTTCCAGATAGACGCCAGAGGCCAGTGCCACCATGTTTTTGCTCGTACCGTTGTTGCGGTTCTTCTCCTTGATCAAGTTCTTCTTCCAATCCCAGTAGGTTGCTTCTCCATAGGGTTTACCACCGACTGTGATCTTGTCGCCTTTTCCAACTTCGTCGTCGGTATCTGTTACACGTACTGTGTTAAAGGTGACATCACTGGTAAGGTTGCCAAGGTAGTTCACAATGTTGTAGATACCGAAATAGTTGCCATGCAGTTTGTCTTCGCCTGCCGTGTCCTCACTGCACTGAGTCTTTGTGCAGTTCAGCGATACCTCGCCCACACGGTTGATGGTGTAGTTGGTGTAGTCGGCTTTCTCAGGCACACGGTCGCGGGCACCCTGCAGCACCATACGGCTACCCCAGACGCCCACGAAGTCGGCACGCTGAACGGTGTTCAGCAAACGGCCGGCATATATGGAACAGAAGCCTGCTTCCTTCCAATACAACTCGTTATTATAATAGGTAGTGTTTTTAAAGATCTCTTCATATTCTGATTCTTTAAGTCTACTATCTTTCTGGTAAGTTATTTCGTTATAAGTAAAATTCTGCTGGCACTCATACTCCAGTTGGAAGTAGGCGCGTTCACGGTCATTCATTCCATGGTATTGAGCGACGGTGATCTTATCCGAGAGCCCATAGAAGTCGGTACCGTAGTTACTGATGGTCAGCTCGCGGAAGCCATCGACGAAGGTCAGGTTGCCATCACCATAGAGACCGCCAATACGTTCCGTACCGACGGTGATGAGGTCGCGGTGATAGACATCGCGGAGTGCAGCCGTAGCATTGCCAAAGACGGTATTGGAGTTCACGAAGACCTGGTCGCTACCTACCGAGACGTTACCGCCGGCGAAGACGGCATTGTGGATGGTAATACCAGATTCATAGTCTATTTTTCCCCAAGCAGCAGTTCCATAAGTACCAGTACCCTTGTTCAAGAGGTTCAGGTATTCCAAGGGTACGTAGTCGTATTCGTTGAAGGTAACAGTCTCTCCACTAACTATCACAGGATATCCTTTGTTATCTCCAGTGGTAGCTCTGACGAAGTTACCATTATCATCCGTACTTAATTTTGGCAGGGTGAGGGTCTGTCCGGCCTTCACCTGACAATAAGGTGCCACATCGACGAAGCAGTCCACGGTCATACCATTTGCGATGACACCTCCCTTGTAGTAATATCCGCCACCATCTATGGGAAGACCATTTTCGTCGTCATTCTGAGAATCTTTTCTGATGTTATCGGGATTAGAACCCACTTTCCTTCCTGTTGCACTATAGACATATCCGACGTCGCCGCCGCCGAAGACGTTGCCGTCGCCGTCCAGACCGTTACCTACACCTTCGGATGTACCCACGATACCGCCACGGATATTGACATCCGTGCTGCCGAAAACGAAGCCCTTGGTGTTGAAGTCTGACGCATCTATCTGTGCTTGCGTCATGAATTTGGTGCCGTCGCCACCCCAGCTGTCGTAACCGCGGCCGCCACCGAAGACGCTGCGATGTACATGACCTTTATAGAGATAAATATGCGTCTGTCCACCCATAGCAATGGTGGGCATGTCCAACACGGCGCCACCAGAACCTATCTTTGTGCCGCGGCCTATAGGACCTATCTCGCCGCCGCCAAAGATGCTACCGCGTAGATGCCCACCATACATATAGACATAGGTGGTATCGACGTAGCTGTTGGCGATATATCCTCCGCCAAAGGCATTACCAGCGTCCTTGATAGCATTTGTAGAAGCGTTCTCGCCCAGGCCTGGGTCATCGAGTTCTTCTTTGTAGCTACCTCCCTCATAGCGGTAGCCAATGTAGCCGTTGTTGACGGTAATATGGGAAGAGCCGTAGATACTACCACCTTCACCACCGCCATACGCATTACGCTTGACGGCTGGAATACCATTTGCGAAACCTGCGTCAGATGCCGGGTTTGCACCAACGACTACGTTGGTACGAGCAAGAACATCGCTGGTAGTCGCGTCAGTAACGGCTCCGGGGTGATAACCCACAGAACCCAGATAGCCACCGCCATAGGCATTACGCACCGTACCGCTCTTGACATAAGCGTTGGCAGTGGCAGTGAATGTCTTCAGACCATAGAGGTCGCGTACGGAACCTCCCTGACCACCGGCATAGATGTCCCTGTCAACAGTGCCTCCAAGGACATCAATATAGGTGGTACCACTGACCGTGGCCGTCTCACCAAGACCACCACCGTAGGCATAACCCGTCACAAGTGCGCCAGTCAGGACATGTACGTTGGTGTTGTATTTCTCTTTCGTTCCTCCCTTCTTATGGTAAGCATCTTTCGTTATTCCACTATAAACATCATCTGCCAAGACACTATACGCAGCAAGGGCATTCTCTAAACCATTGTTTGTATAGCCGGCTCCAATGGTAAGGTCCAGACCCGTTTTGGTCGGGTCCGTTTCTGCATCAGCAAGAAGTTTCTTCTTTTCAACCGAGGCCAGGTTCAGCACCTGTCCGGCATTGCCACCGGCAAAGGCTTTATAGACCACAGCACCATTACCAAGAGTCAAGTCAGTGTATTCAGCCCAGGTGTCTGCACCAAGACCTGCTCCATAGACGGTTGCCTGGTAGCCGGCAGACTTGTTGCTCCAGACGGGCGCAGTGACATTCACATTGGCATAAATGGTACGGCGCGCATTGTTGTTTCCGCCATAGAGAGCGCCGGACACCTGTGCGTCGCCGCTATTGTAGTTCGCGTGTGACTCATAGACATCGCAAGCATAGCGATTGTCGATACCGTATGCTCCACCAAAGATGTTGTTGGCAGCAATGGTTGAACCTGCAGGCACATTAACCACCGAACGTCTGGTGACACCTTCCTTGTAGCTACCGCCATACACATTCTTGATTTGTCCACGGAATAGGTCGATGACAGCTGACACCTTGTCGGGATTAGCCAATGCTTGATCGGGTGTTTTTTCCATACCCACTCCACCATAGGCACCGCCACCAAAGAATACGGTGTTCTCGAATCTCGTCATATTCTGCGGGATATCAACGAGGATGTAGCTGCGCTCCTGCATCACGTCGCGGTCAATCACCGCATGCCGACCCTGACCAGCTCCGTAAACCTCACTTACCACGGCGTTATTGCTGACGGGCTTGAAGTTGATGAAGGCATTGCCCAAGCGAGGCTTGGAGAAACCGTCTTTGTTCGAGCCGTCAGCATTGCAATAAGCGCGATACTTTTCTGCGGTATAGTCATAGTCGCCGTATGCACCACCGAAGATGTTGACAACGTGGCCTGCGGTATATTCAATATAAGCAGAGGCCGTCAGCACGCTGGGGTTGGGGTTCGTCGAGGCGTTATACTTATAGACCTTGGTGAGTTGTTCCTCACCGTTGAGGGTTTTGACACGTGTCTTGAAGTTACAGTCAGCCAGTGCCTGCTGTGCGTCATCAGCAGAGGGGTTCTGTTCTGCACGTATCTCACCCAGAATCTTACCGCCCAGGTCGTTACCGCCATAGATGTGGTCGATAATGTAGGGGAAGGATTCAATAATTTGGCCGTCCGTGGCAGTTCCATCCCTATTAATACTCTTACCCACGTAGGTCTCGGTATGACCTAAGATGTCGGCATTACAACTTCCGGCAAAACTGTTGAAGGCACGTCCGTTGCCGAGATAGACGTGGGTGTTGCCCATGATAGGTGCCTCGAAGCTACCGCCATAGATAAACTGGGTCTCGGGAATATCAGCGGTGGCTGAACCTGCAACATGGTGATCATCCTCCATGTTGACATAGGTGCTGTATCGGGCATCGTACTTGTAGTGCTTGCCGTTGAATTCGTAGCTTCCATCACCAGAGGTACTGGTCAGTCCGTTGTCTTCAAGGGATTTTCCGATAGGACCTTGCTGGCCGCCACCGAAGATCTGGAACGTGTGGCCGGCTCTCAGATTCACCGTAGCACTGCCCCATACCTCGGAGCCTGGACCGTAACCGCCGCCATAGACGTTCAGAGCCAAGCCCAAGGGGTCCATACCCTGCTCATCGAGGATGACACCGGAGTGTCTCTCGTCGATGGTATATTTGTCATTTTGGTAGAGGAGCGGATTTTCCTTTGTCACAATGTCGAAGACAGCATAAGGTCCCGTTAAATCGACGATGTCATCTTTGAGATTAATGACCACGTTACCTTTCATGTGTCCACTATTGTAGCAGCCACCGTAGATGTTACCGCCACGGAGACGACGATTGAAGTCATCGGGGCTACCTGTTCTTGTAACCTCTCCCGTAGTAGAAGGAGTTGTAACATTAAGGCCAGTAGTATAGTTGAAGGTATTCCATTCCAACTGGGGATTGTTGTTGGCATCCAGATCATCTACACCGTTTGTCTGTTTCCATCGCTTAGGTTGTACTTTCAGACCGCTGAAGTTGAGAACCATACAGTCCTTGATGTTGTGATTTTCATCCTCCATACCGCCAGGTGCCTGTTCTGCAGGAGAACCAATCATACCGCCAAGATATTCAGCGTTGTATGTGGTTGCTACTATGTTGGCATCGTTACATCCGCCTACGAACTTATCGAAGATGATGACTTTCTTGTCGAAGTTAATGGTGTTGGTGCCGGGCCAGGTCATACTACCTCTGTTACCGCCACAGAAGAAAGAACCTATCTGGCTGGAATACTGTATATAGTTTTGAGGATCGCCGTATTCTGTATTCTCGAATACTACACTGGGGTGAATAGACATAGCACAACCTTCCATATACTTGGCAAATTGCGTTTTATCCGTCAAGGTCAACCCGCTGAAATCTACACCGGAAGCGTCTAAGGCTCCAGTTGACGTATTCACACTTCCTGCATATAGCTTCAGGATGTCTTCCGTCACCATATTGGCACCGTTGTTGCCCAGGAACACCTTGTCGATAATGGCGTGGGAACCTATTTTCAATTCCACTTTTGGAGTCTGACCCGACGGTAGCGTACTGTTTTCCGTTTTCAAGCTGGCACTGTTACCACCGAGATACACAGATCCTCTGATGATGGTTGGATTCGTTTCGGTTCCTCTCACAAGGATGGAGACCTGCTCGGCATTGGGACGGAAAATATTCAGTGCCTCAACAGATTTGTAGGTTGAGTTCAGCGAGAAATTATTGTCGCCGCTATACTGCCGTTCCTTAGCTTCTACTTCATCCGGATTATAATAGAAATCCTTGAAACCGGGAAGGGCTCCTAAAGTGGCATTGTCGGTATAAGAGTAAGAACCGTTACCGCCGCCATAGACATCTCCGTAAACCGTGGTGTAGATACCTACGGCATTACCGCCAAAGACACGGCCGGAGATATCGTTACCGCCATAGACATTGGTGACCTTTCCGCCTCGCACAACAGTACGGGCAGGAAGACCTGCGGGGAAATGATAGCCTAATTCGTTCGGAAGCTGAACATTTGTTGGATAACTAACATTGTTTCCATCGTAGATCGTAGGCCGCACATCAGCCCTTCGACAACCGCCATAAACGTTGACGATGGACAGATAGTTACTATTCGCTGACAACGGGTTGATGTCCAGTATCAAACCTTCGGGATTGGTCATATTGCCTTCGTTGCCGCCGGAGTAGAGGTCACGAAGCTTACCCCTCTGCAGGTTCCAGACCGGACGGATCCTCATCTCTGCCTTGTTGTTGCCGCCAAAGACACGCGATGAGGTGTAATCCAAACTGGTATAGTCGCCCTGGAAGGTGGGAATGCCGGTATAGTTTGACAGGAATTCCAGCTGTTGCATAAGAGCTTTCCGATACGCTGCTTGATCGCCATTAAACGGGGGGTCTGTGGGACCAGGATACAGCGACTGCAAACCCTTGCTCGGATTGTTCATGCTAATGGTAGTGTTCACCGTCACCGTGGCGTAGTTGCCACCGCCATAGACTTGTGACAGACAGCCGCCATCAATCTCCAAATAGGTTTTGGTAAGCGTGGGAGCAGTGAATGGAGTCGTACTGGTAGCGATAATCTCGTTGCCACTCTTCGCAATATATTTTCCACCTTCCATCAACGGATTTCCGCTTGCGTCAGTATAGGTATAATCACCATTACCGCCGCCATAGACACTACCGACGAGGATGCAATGGGTGTCATCTTCCTGACCTTGGCCCTCCGTCTTCATTGGACTGGAACGCACATAGGCCACCCAGCTGTTGTCGATGGCGTTCTTTTCAGGATGATCAGTCTTTGTCTCTCCAGCCGCAAGGACATCTTTCAGTGCAGGAGTCACTCCATCTGGAAGTTTTGGAAGTTTATCCAGTCCATGGTCATCTGGATCAACGTTGGTTCCGACCGTACCAGAGATGTCGTTACCACCATAGACGGAAGCGATGAGAATCACGCCTGAACCGTTGTCGCCGTCGATATTGACAAAAGCCCTTCCACCCACATCTGCCATGCGCGCACCGCCGAAGACATTCTTGATCCGGCCCTTACGGATGGTCACATTGGTGTTACCCTCTGTATCACCCTCGTTACCACCACCGTACACATTACCGCCAATGGTAATCTGGGCGCTTGCCGGCAACGCGGTCAGGAGCAAGAACAAAGCTAAAAGCATATAGGCCTTGCAGGTCATATTGGCCTTTTTGGTCGTCTGGAGGGTATAGGGCATTTTGGTCATATATTTGGTCTAGCTTATCTAGTTGGTCTAGTCTTTCTAGTTATTATTGAATTGTAAACGTGGGCGAATCGAGATCCGGCTCTGACAACATATAGAGATAGGTGGGAGTAACCGTGATTTTGAAGGTGAACTCCTCACCAGGATGCAATGCGGAAGTCAGAGTCATCGGTGCGAAGGTGTTCGTAGCCGTCTCACCAGCTCTAATCAGATTCCCATTCCGGTCATAAACGTCATAGGTTGTCTCCAGCACAAACTTCTCGATACCGCTAGCGCCGATGGCTGCCGGAGCGAGATAGCCGCGGAGGTCCTGTTCGGTAGTGGTCAGCGTCAGGGGAACGTTTTTATCGTTTACGTCTTTATGCTCACTCTCATTGTAGAGCATGGCAGGATCCGGTTCACCATATTCGGTGGCCTCAATGTCGATGGAGCCTGCTGTGGCGAGCGGACTGGTATTGTCGTCTGTCTTCCGAAGCGTAATAGTGGCTTTGACTTTCTTTATCAAATGGGCCAATGAACCATCGGTGGAGGCTTCCAGTTTCATTGTCTTCACCTTGATAGTGCGCAATTTGCTGTACGTATCGTCAATCTTCAATTTAAAATTAAAGCTACAGAAGATATGGTCAACCAGCAGGTAGGCATAGTTTTCCACATTGGGAACTATAATATCGAACTTACCCAGGCGGGTTGTCATGTCAACATTGATATGGTCAATTGTAGGTAATGTTGTTTCATTGGCAGCAGGTGTGTACCCCTTTACGCCCACAATGACGCAGACATCATGCGGCGTAACGGCGTTGATGCCATTGATAGTGAGCACCGCACCATCAGCATAGGGGGTAGTACTTTCTAAACGTGCGATGTTTGCACCGGAAGCCGCCTCCCTCGGCATGAAACCGTAGAGATAATAGGTATTAGTTGGATCCTCTATATTAACATATGACGACCAACAATTATAAGGCGTATTATTGAAATTATCTTGCCCATAGGTAAACATCGTCGTGATTGAAGGTGCGTTTGTATCTTCAGATTTTACCAAGAAGGCTTGAATTTTCTTACTAGTGGGCAAAGTAGAACCATAGAAGGCGCTATATGATTGATAGTCCGTAGGCAAAGCGCGCGTAAGGTCAGTAACATCCGTGATATTCTGAGTTCCCATCACCAGATGAAGCTTACGAGACATCTTAGTGTCCTGTATCTCATCTTCGGAACAGGCCACCATCAGTATCCCCAACACCATCGTCAGGGCCACTTTCCACATCTTATGATATATATTCGTTCTCATTATACTCTTACCAGTTATACACAGGATGGGGTTCATTGCCACGGGATGTCCACTTCTTCACACCGATATCCACCACTTTAAGCACATTCTTGGCCGTATTCAGGTCGGGTACGATGTTATAGGCATTCTGCAGACTCTGGATCTCTATTCCAAGCGTGGTCATATAGTCTTTGGTAAATACGCGTCTCATGTAAACAGGATCAGTCGACACATAAGTGGGCGTGAACTCACCCACCAGGTAGAATTTCGTACCCGGGTGTATCATACCGTTGTCAGAACCTACGAACGATGTGCTGCTTTGGTTCTTAAACTCCAGCACCAGCTTCAGCGGTGCAGTGGGCTCAAGCGGTGTGGGGAACACAATAGTATAGAAGTTAGCCGACTGGGTGTTCCGCAGCAGGTTGATACCGGTTGCTTGACGGTTGTTGTTGTCGTAAATGACATACTCGGTCCCGCCCGTTGGTTCGAACTCGAAGTCTTGCGAATACTGGTTGCTGACCATGACACCCGTAAGGGGGAAGTATGGATCGGGCGTCGGATCATCGGAAACCAGTTTTACCTCAGCGCCAATGGCATCAAAGAGGCTCTCTGAAGGTGCTGGAGTTGCTGGGGATTTCTCAATGTAAACACAGAACAGTGACACGCCATAGTTCAACTGATCTTCTATGGCAATCGACCGCGTGCTAAGAGCCACCACGCCAGGCCCTGTAGCGTAATCCGTGAGCACTTCAGCCCACGTTGTTCGGGAAGTATAGGAGGCAGCCTTGCTTGCGTCCGAAACCCGGATGCGGCTGTTGGCATAGTAATATAGTTCGGCAGGATATGCAAAACTGCTTGGGGGAGTCATGCCCACCACCATCGTATTACCGGTCTGCGGCACGAACTCGGCTTGGTCATTATCCCATTTCAGGACGGCAGCCCCGTCGGGCAAGTCGATATTGTCCGGATAGCCTGCCATAGCTTCGGGCAGCGTAATGCCCGTTGCTTCGTTACTCCCGTTAATTGTCACCGTAACGCCGCTGCCGGCAATGGCTGCGAGCACAGCTTTTTTCACATTATCAGCATCGGAACCGTCCCCGAAAGTAAGGGCGCTCATTTTCTTATAGAGGTCCAAGACGAATGCAGCCACTGAGGCACTACTGCCGGCAATGGGTTTATAAGACGGCGTGCCGTTGGAATCATCCATATTGACAAATGATTCGAAAAGGCCTTTCAGTGCCGTGTTTGAGGTTGTGCTCCATTTATTATCGGGTGCGCTGCCACTGGTCGCCGTAGCATTGGCGATGGACGTCAGATAGTTGGCAATTGCCGTGGCCTTGGCATCGGGGTCGGTCGAGGTATGTATCGGTTCAGGTGAGAATTGTATTCCGGACGGTTTATTGTCTGCCGGGAAAGTTGCTACAACAGAGCCGTTGCTGAACTTGGTAGATGAATTGGCGGGTACGGCCCGTGCATAGCAGAGATAGGACGCCGTACCGATGGTAACATCAATATTGTTGTTGCCTAAATAAAATGTTTTGTCGGCCACCCTATCCAGTGGGCCATTGCCGCCGGGCTTGGGATTGTCAGTTGAAAAGATGGCTCTCTCCACGTCGAAAGGAATAAGACGAATGTCCTGTATGCCGCGGAAGTTTCCATTCACCTGTACTGCTTCAGCAGTCATACGGGTATTGGTGCCCGTACTCTGCTGGGTGGATACGTTCAGCGCCAGTTCGACTGGCACTGTCGTACCAACTTTTATGTCTTCATCGGTAGAGTTACACGAAGATACAATGACTGCCAGCAATGCCGTCAGGGACAGCATTGCCAGCAATCTATTGCGAAATATCATGCAGCGTCTTATCATCGTTGTTTTTTTGTTTTCTAGGATGAACTAGGTTGAACTAGTTTGGACTAGGATGAACTAGTTTGGACTAGGATGAACTAGGACATGCTAGGATTCACTAGGATTTACTAGGAGGTTTAGGATGCCCAGGTTGCCCTGGGACATCCTTTTATTCCTATTCTTTAAATCTCGGGCTCGAGGATCAGACCTTCCTGCCATTCGAGGTTCACAGAGGTACCAATCTCGATACCGGGGCTGCTCAGGTCGGGCACACCGTTGGTGGCATTGCCAAGACCGCCGGGCACGTTCGGGCCATCGGGATAGGTGCCGTCTGCATTGGGCAGTACGGGCACGTCAACCTCACCGTCGCCGTCGGTATCCCAACCGGGACCGCCGTGATCGGGATCGGTGATGAAGGTATCGGGCGTACCGTCGCCGTCGATGTCATAGGGATCGGGAGTACCGTCGCCATCCACATCCACGCCAGTGGGCACACCTGTATCGGGATCCTTGATGAAAACATCGGGTATGCCGTCATTGTTGCGGTCGGCAACGGTGTCACCGTTCTTGATGGTGATGGTGAGCTTGGTCACGTGATCCTGCATCACGATCTTATCCAACGTACCGGAGATGTAGTTGGAAGCCGTGGTGGGATCCAGCTTGGCGGTCAGGTAGAAGGTACCGCCTGCAGGAATCGTACCGTCAGCGCCCATGAAGGCATCGCCGCCGTTACGCAGCTCCAGTGCTGCATAGACAACCTGGTTGGCCTTGGTCTGCAGAGCCAGTGTCTGGTTAGCTGTTGCCGTGGTGGTATTGGGCTTGGCAATGATTGTGCTGCTGGCCATATTTCTGTCGTAGATGGTCATATTCTCATTGCCCAGGGTCACGAAGTCATAGCCTACACTGCTCTGGCCACCAATGAGCATACCTGTCAGAGTATAGCCGTTACCGATGGTCACTTCCTGACCGTTTCCGTCATAGAAAGTGCCTGCGGGCATAGTGATCTTGGTCTCGATACGACCTACACCGTACTGTACGGGCAACTGCAGGGCAACGGACTGTGTGTTGTTCTCCACCACATTGGCTGCGCCATTATAAACGCTGTTGATGACGCCTTCCCAGTTACCGGCATTTTCGTATTCGGGAGATTCCTTCTCGGTGCTGGCCTTCAGCGGGGTGTTTACATAGTACCACAAGGCAGCGGGATAAACATACTTGGTGTTGTCGAAACGGTTGCCAATCCAGTAGTTGCCGGTGATGTCAACGAAGGTGTTGGGATTCGTACCGGTCACATTCCAGCGGATGCGTGCAGCACCGTCGGGCAGACCGATGTTAGCGGGATAGCCGGCATACTGGCTCTTCAGCGAAGCGGGGCTGCCGCTGGCAGGGATACCGTTGCAGGCGGCTTCAATCTTATCCTTCAAGGCATCAGCCAGGGGACGTGCAGCTTCCGTGCTCTGAACGTAGGGCAGAGAGTTGTAGAGGTCGCTCAGCATGACAGCCAGAGAGTTGGAAGAACCAGTGGTGATGCCGATGAAGTTCTTGTAGAGGGGAGCCAGAATCTTGTTGGTCGTCGTCTTCCATGCATTGTCAGGTGCGGCCACACCGCTGACGGTGGTGTTGGCAATGCTGGCAAGCAGGCTTACGATGGCCTTGCCGACCTCGTTGTTGGCCTGACGCTCGTTGCTGGTGTTAATCGGCTCCAGACGGAACACAATGTCGCTGGGCGTTTTGAACTCAGACTCCTCGAGGCCGTAGGTATTCAGGATACCGTACTCGAACTTTTCGTCCATTGTGGTAATTGCCTCCTCGGCAGCATAATCAATAGCCTTACCATAGAACAGGAAATGAGAAGTACCCACGGGTACGAACTGGTCAGCATAAACCTTGTAGTTGATGGTACCCGGGCTTTCGAGAGTGCTGATAGCGCTCAGGCGCAGGATGTCGCTCAGCTTCGTAGAGGTTGCAGTGGGCTCAGCGCCAAAGGAGAACAGACGGATGTAGTCCAGACCACGGAACTGAGATACACTACCAAGGTTCTGTGTCACATCGTTGGTCATACGGGTGCCGCTCACCACGGTGCGGGGCAGAGAGATTACAAACTCGGGCTTCACACCCAGGTTGCCGTTCTGGTCAACGACCACGTTGTTGGGCAGTTCGTCGGAAGAGGTACATCCGGTGAATGCCACTGTGCCGGTCAGAGCTATCGCTGCCAACCAAGCAAATTTAACTGTCTTTTTCATCTTCATTTTTGGTTCTTTTTTTATTATTAATATTATTTTTATCTGGTTGGACTAGTTGGACTAGTTTGACTAGTTTTTCTTTTATTTCCTTTCCTTTCTTATCTTAGAGCGGTACGTCCTCGAATGTCATGCCTTCGCGCCAGATGAGATCCACGCTGAGTCCGAAGGAGGAGTGCGGCACCAGTATGTCAGGCACACCGTAGGTGGCTGTAGCCAGGCCGGAGGGGGGCTTGGGATTGCCATATTGGTCCAGGTCGGGATCGGGCTTGCCGTCGCCATCCTTGTCGGGCCAGCCGTTCATCACCTTGAGGTTCACCTCCGTGGCATGGTCCTTGCGGAAGATCTGGTCGATGGTGCCGGCATTGTAGTTCGTGCCTTCGCTGGGCACCATGCTGGCTGTCAGGTAGAAGGTTGCTCCGTGCAGGATAATGCCGTCAGCGCCCTGGAAATCATCGCCGTTGTTCACCAGTTCCATTGCCAGATAGACCTTGCCGTCGTGGGCGGTGCTCAGACCCAGGATGTAGTTAAACTTCGTCCACGAATTACGCTTCAGCAACTGTGGACCGCCGTTGATGTCGGTGTCGTAGATGGCATATTCGCGACTGCCCTCGACGGGCTGGAACGCATAGTCCACCTCGCGCTGCCCGCCTATGATATAGCCCTTCAGGGTGAAGCCATTGGAGACATCCACTGCCTTGCCGCGGGCATCGTAGAGCGTACCGTTCTCCAAACGGGCGCGCAGGGCGAGCTGACCCACGGCGTACTGTATCTGCTGTACCATAGCTACCGACTGCGTGCTGCCCTTCACCACAGGCGAGGCGTCCACATAGACGCTGTCGAGGAGGTTCTGCCAGCCCTGGTATTGGCTGTTCGTCTCCTCTGAGCCGGTCTGGTCCCCGCTGCCGTCGCCAGTGGGATTCTGGTCGTCGCCGCCAGTGGGATTCTGGTTGTCGCCGCTTGTGGGGTTCTGGTTGTCACCGCCTGTGGGGTTCTGGTTGTCACCGCCCGTACCTTCTCCGGCCTGCTGCTCAGCAATAGCAGCCAGCGTCTCGGGCAGGACGAGGGAGTCGGAGGCGACCAGGTCGGAGATGACCTGATAGTGCAGGTTCATCGGGTAGGCGTAGTCGCTCATTGCGGCCACGTCGAGTTTCTTGCCATAGGCCTGCACCGCAGGTTCCTCGAAGCGCCACGTCTCAGTATTCAGGAATACGCGGGCAGCGCCTGCAGGCAGGTGTATATCGTCGGGGAAGCCCTGGAAACGTTCGTCGAGCACGATCTTGTCGCTCTTGGGGTCGGGCACTTCACCGCAACTGTCTTCTATCTTCTGGATGAGCATCGAGCACAGCTCATAGCCGGGCATACCGTCCTTCATCATGTTGAGCACCATCCACACCTTGCCCAGCACGTACTGCACGCTGAACGAGGAGAGGGTCCTCATGGCGGAGATGGTCTTGAAGCTCTCCTCGAGGTACATATTGCCGGCCGTTGACCAGCGGTCCTCGGGAGCGGGTTCCGTGCTACGCATCGTTACCAGGTCGTTGAGCAGACCGAGCAGGGCCTGACCTGCAGGACTGCCTCCGCAGGGCTCTGTGGAGTTGCAGATGGGTACGGGACGGAAGCGGATGCCGTTGTTGCCATTATAGCTGGAGCGGTTCAGGCCTACCGTCTCGATAATACCGAAATGCATGCGCTCTTCGTGGGTGCGGGGAGCGTCGGCAGCACGGCCGTAGAAACTGAAATGCGTTGTGCCCACCGGCACCTCGACATCTTGATTGACGGTGTAGTCTTCATCCGAGTTCTCGTGGACGGCATCGTTAGCCAGCGAGTTCATCTGGATGATCTGACCCGACTTGTAGGAATTCTCGGTGGGATAGGTCTTGAAGCAGAGCATGCGTACATCGTCGATGCCACGGAAGTTCTCAGCATCCTGTCCCTCCTGCACCACCTCTTCTGTCATACGCGTAGCGGGCTTCTTCGTGCCCACAATGCGCTGAGGCAGGGCTACAATCAGCTTCACAGGCACCGTAGGCACATCGATGTCATCGCCCGTCCCCTCATGTTCGGAGCAGGCAGACAGACAGAGGAGGAGAGCCAAGAAGACCCACCCCAAAGCCCCTCCTACAGAGGGGAGAAGAGAGCTGAAAGCTGATATAATGCGGTTTCTATTCAATTTTCTTTTCTTTTTATGTTTTCTAGTTTGACTAGTTGAACTAGCTGGACTAGGTATATATCTTGTTTTATCTTAATTTTCTATTTTATCTCCCCTCAGTTTTACTCCCCTCCCTGACGGGCAATCGCCCGTTGATAGCGGAGCGATTGGCGACCGAAGGGAGGTTGGGCAAGGCTGGGGGTGGGTCTTTTACCCCCCAATCACCAGGCCGTCTTTCCACTTGAGGGTGACGGATGTGGACACTTCCACGTTTGGTGAGTAGATGCTGCCGTCCGGGCGCAGGTAGGCGTAGATGATGAAGATCTGGCCGGCCTTGAGCGGCTCGCGCACATTGATGACGGTGCGCGTTACGGAGCCGTCGGGCAGCGTGGCATAGACATACTTGCGCCAGATGCGCTCCTCGTCGTTTGAGCCTGTCTGGTTGTCGCCGTCAGCCCTTGAGGCCTGAGCCTCCTCCGCCGTATCGTGGCTGGGGAAGGAGACGGCGTAGTACACCTCGCGCTCCACAGGCGGAGTGGTCACACGGAAATCGTGCACCGTCTGCTCGGTCTTGTAGGTGTAGACGCTGTCGTTCACGTAGAAACCGTCGGCAAAGTCGGAACTATAGACCTGGAGGTCGCGATAGTCCACATTATCGGTGCGCACCACCAGGATGCTGGCGCAGTTGACCATAAAGAGCGACACGTCGAAGGTCTGGTTCAGGTTACCGAGCACGTCCATATTGCAGCGGGCGCTGAACAGTCCTGTGCGGTGGCCGCGGATGATGTCGCCGCCCGACTGCGACAGGTACGAGTGGTCAGCCCACTGCGGCTGCTGGATTGTCACGTCCTGCTCCTCACCGATATTGGCAAGGGCCAGGTGGCGGTAGTTGTTGGCCGGCAGCACCAGCTCGTAGGTGGCCTGGTCGGCATTCATCACCTTGCTGTCGTGGAAACGACGGGCGTTGCGGATATAGAAGGAAAGGTCCACATCGTGGGCATACTCGCGGAAGATAGCCCTCAGAGAGTCCTCCAGCAGGTTGGCCACCTCCAGTTCGAAGCGGCTGCGCAACACCGTCTGGATCTGGGTGTGCAGGTTCGTGCGGAGGCGGACGGCATATTTGACGTGGAAGTCCGTCTCGCAATCCGACAGATCCTCGTCAATACGCAGGGCATCGCACGACGTCAGCATCGCTGCCGCCAGCACCAAGCTCCTTGCTACTATGAACCATCTATTCTTCATTCTATCCTTTTTTATATTCATTTTTCATCAACTTCATTCATCGCCATTGAGGAAATCTTTTTTATGAATGCTTCTGTAGGCATCACATAGGGCAATATATCCTCACTATTCAGCCCGAAACGGTCGCTGTAGTCACCCTTTATCCGCATGGTTAGCAGATGGCCACAATGTCCTTTCTGTTGTCTTCGGTCATGCTCACAGATAGATTCCTTCTCTTTTTACGTTCTCGCAGAACGGGCTTGCGACATCGTGTTTCCACTCACTCTTGGTGTATAGGACCGTATTAATGGTCTCTCCGATGTCCCATCCCAGTTCCCTGAGAGGAAATGCCACCTCGTCGATATCGGCAGGCGATACGCGGTTTTTGTCGAGCAAGACGAGGATGTCCCAGTCGGAACCTTCGTGAGCATCCCCACGAGCATGAGAACCAAAGAGGATGATTTCCGACCCCTCAGGTGTCACGGCCTTTGCCTTTTTGGCTATAGCCTTGATAATGCTGTCCTGTCTCGCTTTGGTCATATTTCAACTTTTCAATTAAACTCTTCGCGCGAACATTATATATTATTATATACGCTTCTCTGAGGCTTTATTTGTCCCGCGGGAAATTTTATCTAAACCCGCCTCGCGTAAAATTTATACCCGCCTCGCGGAGAATTTTCTCTATTTTAATGACGAGGGGGTGCACCACTCGGGTGCGCGATGCACCCCCGTCATATTTCAGGTTATGCCACTTTGGGCATAGGGCTTGTTTCAGAGAGTTAGAACTGGTGAGTGAAGATGATACCAGCCTGCCAGTTGAGATTTACAGACAGACCAAGCTCGAGCTGCGGAGTACGGAGGTCGGGGATGGTGTTGTAAGCTGCACCAAGTCCACCATCGTTCACTGTAGTACCATCAACCCATGTAGGATCGGTGTTAGACTTACCTGCACCAATCGTGAAGTTAGCAATGGTCTTGAAATCCTGCTTGAAAACCTTCTTGCCAGTGTTTGCGCTACCACTTACCTTACCGTCAACATCTGAAGTAGGATTAAGCTGGGCAACGAGATAGAACTTGCCACCTTCTGGCACTAAGCCGTCAGCTCCAACGAAGTCCTGACCGGAGTTGTTGAGGAACTCAACAGCTACGTTAACCGTTGTTTCGGCTGCAGTCTCAAGAGCGAGCGTGTAGTTGTAGTCAGAACCAGAAGTGGTAGCATAGGGGAATGTACCATCGTTAGCCTTGTGGATGTTATCGTAGATAGTGAACTCATCGCCATCAGGATTGGTGAACATATAGTTAACAGCCTTCTGGCCACCGATGAGGACTCCGGTGATGGGGAAACGGCTTGCGTCAGTGCCCTCAACTTTGTCACCCTTGCGGTCGTAAAGCGTTGCAGCAGCTGCAGTAACCTTGGTGTCAAGGCGACCCACAGCATACTGAATCTGGTCAACGATGGCAACGGACCTTGTACTGGACTTTACGGACTTACCAGCGGTGTAGCCTTCAAGGATGCCAGTATTAGCTGTGGCGGACCAATCCTTGGAACCATTATAGTTGGTGGCCTGAGAGGTAGTGGCTGTTACAACACCAGAGTTGGCCAGATAGTAGAGAGAAGCAGGATAAACATAGTCGGTAAACTTGCCAGTGATGTATGCAACATTGGAAGAATTTCCGTCAAGCTTCTGGGTAAATGTACCAGCATCAAAAGCGAGAACGGCAGCACCGTCGGGGATACCAAGGTCTGCAGGATAGGTATTGTCCTCGGAATTAGCATTGATGGTTTTATTTACTTTACCGAGAGCATCGTTAAAGGTGAGGGTTCCGTCGGGAGTGGTAGGTGCGGTAGCCTTGGTCAAGATGGCAGCAACGATAGCCGTGGAAATAGCATCAGTGTTCTTGTAGAGAGACTGATAAAGATCCAGAACAGCAGCCTGGACGTCACGTGAAGAACCAGCCTTCAAGGACGTAAAGTTGTCGTAAAGATTCTTGAGACCTTCGTTTTGTGCAGCAGTAACACTTGCCCAGCCTGTGGCAGCAGCAATGGCAGTTACATAGTCAGCCAAAGCGGTACCGATAGAGCTAGTACCAGTGGAGGTGGAGTAGATAGCCACGGGAGCAAAGCTGTAGTTGGCAGGAGTCTGGGTGTCGTCGATAGTCGCTTTAAGAGCACCATTTACAAATTTCTCAGTACCATTGTCAATTGCCTTACCGTAGAACAGGAAGGAGCCTGTACCAACAGGTATCGTCACATCGTTGTAAAGAACAGCGTTGCCTTTGGCGGTTGTAAGAGTTGCAGCAGGAATGCTGTTGGTTACAGACGCCGTGTTCGGTTTGATGATGTTGTTAAGTGTAATGGCCTGGCCAAGGGGAAGAACAGTAGAAGCTACGGGATCTGCATCGGCATCACCCTGGACGCTGAACGGAATCAACACAATGTTGTCCATACCACGGAATTTTTCAACGGTCTGTGCATTCTGTACAGCATCAGCAGTCATTCTCGTCTCAGCCACGTTGCTAGGAAAAGCGATAGTGAATTGTGTCTTCACACTTTCTCCATCGAACGTGGGGTTCACAGGTACGGCATCTTCGGAGGTGCAGGAGTTGAACATCGTTGCGCCAGCGAGTGCGATGGCACCCAACATAACAAAACTAAATAATTTTTTCATTTTCATAATAAATAAAGGTGTTAATAATTAATTTTCTTTTCTTATACAATATTATATATAGGCTTTCGCCCGATTATTGAATAATAACGGTTTGCGTGATACCCGGATTCCAGGTGAGGTCAACCGACAGACCGAGCTCCAGCTGCGGCGCACGCAGGTCGGGCATCGTGTTGTAGGCATTCTTCAGACTTGCGATAACCAGATTGGCCGTAGTGACATAGTCCTGCACAAAGGTCTTATTGATAGGAGTGTTGGTTCCTGTATAAGTATGAGGATTTGCGGCCGTTGTATTCAGATATGGATCGAAGGCACCCACCAGGTAGAACTTTGAGCCTGGATAGATAATCTCTCCGTCTTTACCCACGAACAGCTTACCCGAGTTGTTCTGGAACTCCACCGAGATCTTTGTAACGCAATCAGGGTCATTAGCTGCTGCTGCTGCCTTTGTCTCAAAGACCAAAGTGTGGGTCGCGGTATTATTGGCGTTCTCCGTCATATAGATACCTGTAATGTCATTGTCGTAGATGGTGTAGGCATCGCCTGTCGTTATCTGCTCGAACTTGTAGTCGACAGCCTTCTGTCCGCCAATAAGGATACCTGTAATGGGGAAGTTATAGGTGCTACCTGTCATGATGGAAATATCCTTATTTTCATTATCCTTTAAGGTTGTAACATTATTTTGGGTGTACACAATAGCATCAAGACGACCTACAGCATACTGCACCTGGTCAACAATTGCGATGGAACGGGTAGAAGCCAACACAACATCGCTTGTGCCATATTTACTAATGACCCCAGGCCACGTTTGCATATCCTCAGTATTGCTTTGATCAACAGTATCATAGTACTTAGACATCGACACGTTGGATGTCCTGATATCACTCAATGCACGATAGTACAGCGGAGCGGGATAGACAAATTTACTCAGGTTAGGAATATCGAGGCCGTTATTGTCCTTATTTGTCCTTTTGTAGTAGGTCGTTGAACCGTCAGCGGTGCCAGTTGACGAACAGGCAGTATATACATCACCATTCTTCGTGTAATATCCAGCGAGGGAGGTTCCAGACGTTAAAACGGTACCGCTATCATAAGTCCCAGGAACGGCGTCGAAACGAGAGCTACTACTATTCCAAATAACATAGGCCGCTCCATCGGGCAGATGGATGTCTGCTGGGTAGTCGCCATAGGCGCCAGTCGTAAATTCCAATATACCGTCAGCACTACCACCTTCTTCGTCTTTTACATAAGAGTCTGCAAGAATGGCAGTCTTTATGGCGCCGGAAACGGCATCTGTTCTATTATAAATAGAAGTATATAACTGCTGGACAGCACCCTTTACGCTGGCCCACGAACCAGCCTTCATAGTGATGAATTTCTGGTAGAGGGTTTGCAGGATGACATTATCTGAAGCGCCCCATTCTGTTGCATTTGAATTGGCTTTTGCATTGGCAATGCTGGTCAGGTAGCTGGCTATGCTTACGCCATTACCTGCATTATCAATAGTTTCAGATGAATGTATGGGTACAGGGCTAAAGGTTATGGCGCCCAAATTCGTAGCTTTGTCATAGGTAGTTCCCCCTAAAGTATAGGATGATTCGAGATTTTCCCTCAACGTGCCGTTAGTGGCTAAATTGTTGGCATAAGTGGCGAACTCTGTGGGATCAGTCGGAGGAGTAGTTGGATTGACTTTGCTTGGCATAGCCACGCCATAAATCATGAAGGCCTGAGTACCGATAGCGACCTCAATATCCTGATAGAGATGGGAATTGTTGTTCGGAAAGAGGGCACCCGAATTGGCAATCGTATTAGCCGCAGTTCCACTGGGACCTTGTGTAGAGACCGTTCCACCTGCAAGGTTAATGATACTGGGAAGGGCAACGGAAGCGGGGGCGTTAGTAATAGTGGCCACTTTCTCTTTGAACGGATAAAGTTTAATGCCCTCGATACCACGGAACACAGGTGTTGTCTGACCCTGCACCGTGGCAGCGGTCATGCGGGTTCCAGCGGGCTTGGCCGGGATGGAGATGGTGAACTCGGTCTTCACCACGCCTCGTTCCGCGTCGTAGTTGGGATTCACCTCTTCCGAAGTGCAGGAGGACAGATAGGAAACACCTGCCAGAGCTACTGCGCAAAGACAAGCAAGTCTCTTGATTGTTTTCATCTTCCTCTCAAACCTCGTTATTGTTATCATCTTGGTTACTTTTTACGTTATTTTTTCAACAATCTGTTATTAAATTAATGTCTAATCCTTATAAATAGGACATTTTCGGGGGCAAAGTTACTAATTTCTCTTATATTTCACAAATAAAATCCTAATAAATCTGCGCTTTTTTGACTTTTTTTCGTGTTTTAATACAAAATAACACGTAATTTTAACATTTACCCCCCCATTTTGAGGGGTAAGGCGCATTTATAGGGCGGTTGAGGCGCGTTTTCTCTTGCCAAATGATTAATTAGCGTTAATCGGACGAGAATTTTGAATGAATGGGATTGATGGGGTTAATGTTTTTAAGTCCCAACGAAATTACAGAAATTGCAGAAATACTTATTAACTCGGATTAATGTTTTTCCTTTCTAACATTAATTGCCATGTAATTGGACATTAATTTTGCATTGACTTCGTCGAGCCTGCTCATGCTCGGGATAACACAAACAAGCTTGATTCTCCGCTCGCTTAATCGCATCCTTAATTATTTTGAACACGGATGACACAGATTATTTT
>JAILRU010000080.1 GCA_024697945.1 Bacteroidaceae bacterium | reverse complement strand
GGAGGAAACGAAGGAGGAAGCCCCGGGGCTATACTTCTTTGTGGGGCGCAAGACGGAGGCGACGCTAGTGAGAACGTTCTGCGAGGAGGTGCGCACACGGCTGGAAGAGTATGTGCCGGAAGGTATTTCGACGTTCAGAGGACTTCTGCAGTTGCTGTTGGAGATTGGCAAACGAAGGAAGTTCACGCTGTTCATTGATGAATTCCAGGAATTTGACAACGTGAATGCGGGCGTGTTTAGCGACGTGCAGGAGTTGTGGGACAAATACAAGAAAGAGACGAAGGTGTGTCTGATTGTGTCGGGCAGTGGTGGAGAAGATATTGACTATCGTCGACCTCCGTCGCGACTCGGTAGAGCTGATGCAAGCATCGCTTTGCACTCGCTGCTCCGTCGGTTTAAGGACGAGGAACAACCGCTGTTTGGACGTGACGACTGCACGATTAAGCTGCAGCCGTTCACAACGAAGACAATGCGCGAGATTCTGGGCGACTACAAGGCGGACTATACGAACGAGGATCTGTTGGCCTTGTGGACCATCACCGGCGGTGTGGCCCGATACATAGAACAGTTGATGAACAACCGCTGTACGAACGTGAAGAAGATGCTGCACTATGTATGCGGGAGCGGTGATAGCTATTTTATTGAGGAGGGCAAGTCGGTGCTGGTGCAGGAGTTTGGCAAGCAGTATGGCACGTATTTCAGCATTTTGGACCAGATAGCGCACGGAGACGTGACGCAGAGTGACATTGAGGCGGCATTGGGCGTGAAGAGCCTGGGCGGACAGTTGAAGGTGCTGGAGGAGAAGTACGGTATCATCAGAAAGAAACGGCCCGTGGGAGCGAAGGAGGGCAGCCAGACGGTTCGCTACGAGATTCAGGACAACTTCTTCAGGTTCTGGTTCAGGTATATCCACCGATATTCGTCGCTGATTGAGATTCAGAACCTGCCTGCGTTGGAGCAGATCATGGCAGATGACTATCCGACCTTCTCGGGCATTGCTCTGGAACGTTGGTTCCGGCAGAAGATGATGGAGAGCCTGCGCTATAAGATAATCGGTGGCTGGTGGCAGGCCGGAGGCGGAGTAAACGCCAAGGGCAACAGTGATGAATTTGAGATTGACATCGTGGCTGAGACGCTGGAGGGCGAGGTGGAGGCCTACGAGGTGAAGCGGAACCCGAAGAAATATAATCCCGCTCGACTCAGGGAAAAGGTGGGGATGATGCAACGGCACCTGTATCGTGGCCAGGAGGTGAAGATGGCAGGGCTGAGTATGGAGGAGATGTAAACACGAATCGGACGAAGTCCGAAGGCTGATGGTTGAAGACCGAAGTAAAAAGATAAATGCTGGTTGGCGAAAGCTGACCAGCATTTTTTTGTGATTTATTTGAGTTTCATTGGCAGTTAGAGAAATAATTCCTATCTTTGCAGACGAAATAGAAGAAAGGGGATATAAAGAGTTGATGGAATTGGATACAAATCAAAACATCGACACAGCGAAAGCATACCTCGAAGGGATGTTAGGGGTTGTCTATGGCAATAATTATGAAATATTTCAAAATAATGATTCAAAACATAAAAAGAGTATTAAAAATCAGTTGTTTGAGAAAATAATGTTATGTTTTTTACGTAGAAAACAAAACATTTTGTATCTTTGCAGCCGATTAGATGAAGTAAGATAGTGATATGACACTGGCTAAGGAGATAAGGAATAGGGTGTTAGAGCTCAAGGAGGGCACTGTGGTGACGCTGTCAGACTTTGGTTTGCCAGTGGAGCAGCAGCCTGCATTGAATGTTACATTGAACCGACTGGTGGCTGAAGGCGTGCTGAAAAGACTGTCGAAAGGCAGGTTCTACAAGGAAAGGCAAACGCTGTTCGGTATGCTGCCCCCAAGTGAAATGGAGGTGGTGAAGGATTATTTGGTAAAAAATGGTCAGACGGTCGGTTATATTACCGGGACGCAGGCATTTGCCGAAATGGGACTAACGACCCAAATTTCATCGAAACTACTTGTGGGGACGAACAAATACAGACGTGCCGTGAAACGTGGAAACTATACGGTGTCGTTTCTGCTTCAGCCTAACCCTATCAAGAAGGATGAGATAGAGATGTACCGATTGCTGGATGCGGTGCGTCTGGTGAGAGAGATACCGGCAACCACCCCCGACGAAGCTGTGCGTTTCATGATGGGATTGCTGGCAATGATGAGTGAAGAGGAAAGACGACGGCTCACTGACTTGGCACAGGGTTATACGCCATATGTGCGGGCTCTCCTGGGTGCCATGTTGGAACAGGCTGGTTTCTCAGCATACGGATTGAAGCAGGGACTGAACGGAGTGACAAGCTACAAGCTGCCAGTGACGGAGCGGGTGCTTGCAAACAAGAAAAAATGGAATATCATATGAATCTGCATGAGAATACGGAGTTGTTTGAGGAGCTGCTGACGGCTGCTTCACAATCCGAGGAACAGGGTGGCCTGGGCATAAGGCAGGCTTTCTTGGAGAAGGACTATTGGGTAACACGTTCGCTGCAGATGCTGGCGGAGAGCCGTTTTGCTGAGCAGGCTGTGTTCAAAGGCGGCACTTCACTGTCGAAAGCTTGCGGTGTTGGTTTCAGATTCTCTGAAGATATAGATATCGCGATTGTGTCGGACGGTGCACGGACGGACAACCAGACGAAGACTTTGGTGGGTGGAATAGGCAAAGTGATGTCGGCGGGACTGACGGAGGTGGAGATGCCTGACACGCGTAAGTTCTCAAAATACAGAAAGGTATATTACAGGTATCCTGAACAGACGGGGGACGCTGGCGTAACGGCAGTGAAGGCGGGCATCATTCAGTTGGAGGTGGTATCGTTTGCCAATCCGTATCCTTACGAAAAGAAGAGGATAGGCAGTTTGGTGAGAGATTTCCTGTTGAAAGCGGGCAGTGAAGACATGGTGGAGCAGTATGGCTTGGGAGATTTTGAACTGAACGTGCTCGACGTGAGAAGAACTGCAACTGAGAAACTGGTATCGTTGATGAGGCAGTCGCTAGGGGATGACTATATGGGAGGTCTGCGTTCGAAGATTCGACATTTCTATGATTTGCATTACCTGTGGGGCGACGAGACTTGTAGGAATTACCTGATGAGTGAAGATTTCAAACAGGATTTTGGCAAGTTGCTGGCAGAAGACCAGGCGAGGTTCAAAGAGCCGGAGGGCTGGCAGCAGAAAAGAATAGGAGATTCGCCACTGCTTGCGGATTTCGATGGCTTGTGGAAGGAACTACAGAAAGTATATGAGGTGGAATTGCCCGGCTTGGCATACAGGCCTGTACCGGAAGCTGCGTTAGTGGCAGAAAGTATGAGGCAGGTGCTTGATGTTGTAAGGAAGGTAGATAAAACCAAGCAGCAATAGACATGGACTTACAACTACAAACTTTTTCTGCGATAAATTTGGCGGATTCATTCTTTGATTCGCTGAAGGAGGCGTATCCTGAGTTCTCGGTGTGGTACAATAAAAAGGCTGCAGCTGGGGAGAAGGCGTATGTGTTCCACAATGAAGCAGATGATAGTATCGGAATAAATGTGCCACTCGTATCGGATTGAAATGTACCATCCGTATCGGAATGAAATGTACCACTGAAAAAATCTGATGTGAGGTCGTTTTCTGAAGTGATAAATGATTACCTTTGCGGCAAAATGTCATTAAAGGGTTCGCCTAAGCACCTAAGGAACGTAAGAAGTGAGAGCAGAATGGAGTAGTTGGAGCATTTTATTGTGAAAAAGTTTGGTTGTTTCGTGGAAAAAGACTATTTTTGCCGGTGAAAGTTAGAAAAAGCGTGACATAATTACACAAAATTGAACTTTCTTGCGTAGAATATGAGAATAGAAAGAGATATCATCAACCAGTTCAAGGCTTGGAAGGAGGCTCCCGACAGGAAGCCCATCCTGCTGAAAGGCGCCCGCCAGATTGGTAAGACGTGGGCGATGGAGACATTTGGACGGGAGTGCTTCAAATACTGTGTCAAATTCGACTTCGACCGCCAGCCGGAGCTGAAATCCGTGTTCCAGACGTCGAAGGACCCGCAGCGACTCATCAAGGAACTGACACTCTATTGCGAACAGCCCATCATTGCGGGCGAGACGCTGATTATTTTCGACGAGATACAGGAGTGCGAGGAGGCGCTGAACAGTCTGAAGTACTTCCACGACGAAGCTCCGCAGTATCACATCATTGCTGCTGGCTCACTATTGGGTGTTGCCGTCAAGCGGCGCAGGATGACGGTGCCGGTGGGAAAGGTCAGAATCATCAATATGTATCCCGTTACGTTCAAGGAGTTCCTGCGGGCCAGCGACTTGCGTACCTACGAATACATTGATTCCTTGGACGAAATACGCCATCTGCCCGAAATCATCATGAACAAACTGCGCACAGAGTATCGTCGCTATCAGGTCTGTGGCGGTATGCCCGAGGCCATTGTGGCGCTGTTGGAAGATAAGGGCATTGGTGAGGTGGAGATGGCCCTGCAAGGCATCCTCGACCTCTATGAGCTGGACTTCGCCAAGTATGCCGAGCCGCGCGAGATACCCCGTATTCATGCCGTCTGGCACTCGCTGCCCGCCCAGTTGTCGAAGGAGAACCGCAAATTCGTGTGGAAAGTCATCAAGACGGGCGCCCGTTCCAAGGACTACGAGGATGCCCTGATGTGGTTAGAGGATGCCGGCATGATTCATCGCATCTTCAGTATCAGCAAACCAGGCATGCCACTGTCGACCTACGAAGAGACGGACGCCTTCAAGGTCTATGCCTGCGACTGCGGCCTGTTGCGCCGTTTGGCCCATCTGCCCGCAACCGTTGTCACCGACCCCATTGCCAACTACACGGAGTTCAAGGGCGCAATGGCCGAGAATGCGGTTCTGCAGTCCATCATGCCCTTCATGGACGACCAGAAACCCTATTACTGGACTTCACCAGGCACGGCCGAGGTGGAGTTCATTATCCAGTGGGACGACGAGATTATCCCCGTCGAGGTCAAGGCTGAGGAGAACATCAGCGGCAACAGCCTCGCGGTCTATACGAAGACATACGAGCCCCGTCACCGCATGCGTTACTCAATGCTGAACCTCCAGTACAACTGCGGCTTGCTCAGCAGTCCAGCGCCTCTGGCAGGATGGATAGACAAGTGGATGGAGATGATAAGATGCACGGAACATACATAGGCAAAGAGCAGAGGTCGTAGCAAGGTCGTTCCGTAGAGCGCTTTACCAATCTGCGCATCCGTGACAATCGCGAGTTCTTCAATGTCAAGCCAGAAGAAGCAATTGACATCTTCAAAGATGTTGCACTTGTTATAGAAGATGCAGTCATAGAGGAAGTGCATCGAGGTGAGATGTTAAGGGGAGCTTCCGGAAGTGAGGAGGTATCCACATCCAAAACGCCTAGCCGCATGGGAACCGACGCACGAAGCAAGCGCAAAGCCAAACTGGTTTGAGCTTTGCCTTGCAAAAAGGAGGAAGGCCGAAGGCCAACAGTGGCGATTTGGGAAAACCCAAAGTGCGCAAAGCTCGCCATTGGTTCTCTCGGAAATACTATATGTCGGTGATGAACATCAAGGAGTTTATGGCAGATTCACTTGGCAGACAGTTCTTAACGCTCTAACGTCAAGGCGCGCAGTCAAGCGCGGAGCCAGGGCATCATTGCAGAAGCGCTCTCACAAAGACGGTTCTCAAAGCTTCATTAGAAGATATCCTATTATAGCCATTTGAACAATCAAAATTGCTGGCACACCATATTTGAATTTCTTGTGCATCGTCTTGTGATGCCATACTTTCATGCCTAACAAGGCTCCGATACTTCCACCAAGCACAGCCAGTAGCAGAAGTGAAGCCTCTCGGATGCGCCACTTGGAGCGTTTCGCCTTCAATTTATCAATACCATATGTGATGAACGTAGCCACATTGATACTGGTGAGATAGATAATTATTATTTTCTGAATCTCTGACATATCGCCCTTTCTTCAAATAGTGATACATTTTGTGCAAACATGGCTACTCCACAGCACGGAAGACAACTTCAAGGCCGTCGGAGGCGGCACGGAGGGGAATGGGGAGAGATTTGTTGAGTTCGTCCTGCTGGAGGCTGCCGTGAAGGGGATTAGAGATGTGGGTGAGGTAGACAGGCTGGCCTGCTGGCGGAGTGTAGCGTTTTGTGCGGGCAAGCACGTGGGCT
>JAILRU010000066.1 GCA_024697945.1 Bacteroidaceae bacterium | reverse complement strand
TCGAAGCGTATATTTATCCCATTGGTGGACTACAGCCTCGTGAATATAGTACAATACCTCTTGAATGTTCTTCGTTTTGTGCAGAATCTCCATGTGGTGCGAGAAACTAATGCCCAGAAATTCATCACGATTAATTTCGGTCGCCAATGGCGACCATTTTGTCAACGAAAAGCAATCATGCGATATAAAGTTCAATGTGCCGGTTGTTTCCAATTCGGTCGCCATCGGCGAGCGATTTATATATTGTGACCAATACTCCGCAAATGTACGCATCTTTTTGATGCTCTCTTCAGAGAATCCACGTAAGCCCGGCAACTCTCTCCGTAATTGATCGCTTATAGATTTAATAGCTCCTGTTCCCCATGTCCCTTCACGTGAATTGGCAGAAACATAAAGGCCTACACCAAAGTATAGTGACAACTGCGAGCCGCTAATCATCCTTGCAGCGCGTGCCTGACTCTGTAAAATGGCTATCTTGATAGTCTTAACAGCGTGATGGATCACTTCACAATGGCCTGGTACAATTTGCTTATCCATAATTGATTCTAAAGTTGTCTAAATAGTCACGATAAAGCTGGCACGTCTGCCGCTTAGGGAAGTACTTGGCCATCTCGCGATACATGGCGTCGCTGTCAACCACAAGATAAACCATGCGGACGGCATCCTGCTCGTTGACCTGTTCCACGAACTCACTGAAGAATTTTTCATCAGCCAGCATGGCGAAGCGATTTTCTGGCAGTACCAGCATCTGTGGTATCTCGTCAGATGTCAGTTGAGGACACACGCCTTCGCTTCCTGCCTTCATCCAAAGGATTGGCAGCAGTTCGCGGAACTGGCGCCCAAGGGCCACCTGCGTCTTGTCGAGGAAGTTCAACTTGAAGAAGATACAATTGGCAGGAAAGCCGTCTTTCATCTGGCGATGGTCTGTGCCAAGATATTCGCCCTTCAGGGGCTGTCCATTCACATCGTGTCCTTCTATTGAGCATACAGTGCGAGGCCAGTTCACATAGCGGGCAATGCCCAATCGTTCCCATTCTTCATCGCCAGGCTTAAAGCCCTGCTTCGTCAGTGTCTTGGCTTCTTGTTCACTCACCTCGTTGTTTGTCACCATGATGCAGCGTCTGTTGCCGCCATCCTCTGCGTTCAGCAG
Source organism: Bacteroidaceae bacterium (assembly GCA_024697945.1). Classification (GTDB taxonomy): domain Bacteria; phylum Bacteroidota; class Bacteroidia; order Bacteroidales; family Bacteroidaceae; genus Physcousia. The sequence goes on along the minus strand of JAILRU010000066.1, from coordinate 1,724 downwards.
ATTCACCGCATGAAGCGTAGTGCCTGAGCCTGCAAAGAAATCGACGATCAGAGCATGGGGTTTGTTAGCAACAAAGAAACGGATAGTATCGTGGACGGCATAGAGGGATTTAGGGAAGGAAAAACGCTTTTCCAAAAAGAATGTATTTAACAGATTCGTTCCGTGCGTTGCGTCATGACTATCCATAACCCAAACATCCTTTGGACGAACTTTTTTACCATTCTCAGAATTCTCTACAATGATTCTGCCAGTTTCGTCCTTTCCTACAACTAATACTTCTCCCTTTAATATTTTTTCTCTATCTCCACTTTTTAAATATAGAAATTGTGCAGCTTCTTTTGACTCATCAACATTAGACAAGAAACAAGTACCCTCTTCTAATTGTTCTAATAATCTGCTTTGTTGAACTTGCCAAACCCCTTCTTCACCATTTGGTCTCAAAGGGAATGCAGCCCATGTTCCATTAGGACAAACCAATGTTTTCCGATTCTGGTCTAATGGCAAAGAATCTCCAACGGAATGGAATGTACCGGTCTCTTTATTGATAAATATTGGATAAAACAGACCAGGTCTGCCTTTTCTTGTTGCTCCATGGCTTGTTCCTCTGCGTTTTAAATACTGCCAACAGACTGGACTATAGGATTGGCTTTCTTTCCCTGTACCTGACATGTCATTTTCGCTATCAACAGGACTGCTATCTCCAAACATCACAAAAAAGATATATTCGACACATCTTGAAAAACCGTTTTTCCGCATAGACCCTTTTTTGCTTATTATGCTACTTATCATCTGCATTCTTGCCTCTGGGAACATTTCTTCCAAAAGGCAACCAAGGTGCAAGTATTCCTTTTCATCAATAGTGACAATGAGCACAGAGTCGCGAGGATTCAGCAACTTCTTCGCCAACAGTAGGCGTCGCTTCATCATTGAAAGCCACTTGCTGTGACGGTATTGGTCGGCAGAGTCAACGTAGTCATTGTTGTACTTCCAGTCGCGTGCACCGGTGTTATAAGGCGGGTCAATGTAGATGCAATCCACCATGGCCGGATAGAGATAGGCCAACAGCTGCAAGGCATAATAGTTGTCTGCCTCTATCAGTGCATGCCACAAAGACTTGTCTGGCGCATGTTGCACCTGATCCATCACCTGGAGAGTAGGATAAATCGGCCCTTCTTGAAGTCCTTCCGGCTGATGCTCCTCAAACACCAGCCCGAACTTCTTCTGCTTTAGTAGCCGCTTCACCTCTTCGTCAATTCGCAGGCGCAGCTTCTCGTCCTCTATCTGAGCTATCAAATCGTTGATTGCCGACATTCTATTTTGTAATATCTTTCAAAAACAGGGTGTTCTTTGCATCGTAGAGCTCACGGAAATAGGGAGCATCGGGCTTTGCGGGCGACGGGCCGAACCACTCTTCCTTGTAGTTGCGCCAGACGAGGAAGTAGCTGATGGGATACTTGTCGAGGACGGGCTTCAGCGTCGATGTCCACCATGTGGGGTCAGTGAGGTTCTTCAGGCCACATTCTGTGAGAGCCGCAATCTTGTTGCGCTCCTTTGCAAAGGCGGTGAGCATGGCGAGGTTCTGGTCAAGCTGGCTGACAAAGTCCTCCTTCGTGCCCCACTGATAGCCGTCGATGCCGACGAGCTTGATGCGGTCGTCGCCGGGATAGCGCTCCAGGTATTTCTCTTTCGTCAGGTCGGGAGCCATTCCGGGCGAGTAAGCCCAG
>JAILRU010000054.1 GCA_024697945.1 Bacteroidaceae bacterium | reverse complement strand
GCTATTGAGAAGGACGGTTCTATTTATGCTCTGAAAGATGCTGCCTTCGCTGAAAACGTGTATGGTGCTACTTATACCATGGGTGGTGCAGCAGCAGAATATGAGTACAATTATGAGATAGTAGAGAATGCCGTATTCTATGGTGAGGTTGAGAATATTTTCAAAGAAGGTAGTTATGCTAACAAGGCAGAGAACATCAGTGTATTGTCAAATGGTGGCGGCTACTCTTGCATGGGAACTTCTGGCTATGCTACACTTACATTCAGTGTTCCAGCAGAAGCAGTTTACAAACTGGAACTGGGTATGAACAACACTAACAGCAAGGCACGCGGCTTCAACTATTCTATTGACGGTGCTGATGTTTCTGAAACAATTGATGTGGCTGCTGGTACTCCGTACGTTCAGGAAATCGCCGATCAGAGTTTGACAGCAGGTGAGCACACCCTTACGCTGAACATCACCTACAGCTTGACCCCCATATTTGACTACCTCCTAATCACCAAGACTGGTGAGGTGACTCCTACAGCCATCAACACTGTGAAGAGTGCTGAAGCTCAGTCTACAGAGTGCTTCAACATCGCTGGTCAGCGTGTTGCTCAGCCCACCAAGGGTCTCTACATCATGAATGGCCGCAAGGTCGTGGTTAAGTGAGAATAAAGCAGAGCTTGCTCATGCTTTATCGAGCGTGAACGAGCTCGAGCTTTAGCTCAAGGTCGTGGTTAATAGAGTAGATGTAGGGGATTTCTCCCCTAGCACCTCTCATTGCACCGTACGTACGGGTCTCGTATACGGCGCTACATACATATAGGAGTTCGCAAAGTCTGATACAAAGCATAAGGGTCGACCAAGCCAGGTCGGCTCTTTGCTTTATCAGTCCTGTTCACCTTTGGCATGGCTAGCACCTTGGGACTAAGAAGGTAGTTGAAGACGGACATTCCGCACTGGCGGTACCATCCTAACCTTGTCATTGCGGCTTGGTAGATTGCTGTATCATCAAGGTTGCTCTTGAGGATTCTCTTTAGTATCAACAGATTCTTGTAGATTGTACCACGTTTCTTCCATTGTTTTACTATCACTACTCTTACCTTGTGACGCATCCAAGGACTGAACTTGTCTCTGAGATAGGTACTCATGCTGCCTATGTGGTAGTAGTTGACCCAACCTCTGACGATTTGGTTCAGTTTGGTGAAGATGTAGGACATCGGTTTGGCTACGGCTCTCTTTCGCAGAAGCAGTTGCTTTACCTTTGTCTCCAGCTTCTCCTTTGCCTTGTCTGTCGGCTTGCATTCCCAGCCTTTGGTACTTTTCCAAAATGTAAAGCCTAGAAAAGTGCTTTTCGTTGGCCTTACTACTTTGGTTTTGGTCGCACTGACTTTGAGGCGTAGTTTCCTTTCAAGCCAGCTGCTTACCGATGCCATTACTCTGTCAGCCGCCTTCTCGCTCTTGACAAATATATCGAAGTCATCGGCATAGCGCACGAAACGCAAGCCTCGGCTTTCAAGTTCCTTGTCGAGTTTGTCAAGATAGATGTTGGAAAGTATCGGAGATATGCAGCCACCTTGGGGAACTCCCTCTTCGGTCGCATGCACCAGTCCTTCTTCCATCACACCCGCCTTTAGGAAGGAGCGGATTAGGTGGAGAGTTGCAGAGTCATTGACTTGCTCTCTCAGGATTGAAATCAATTTGTCGTGATTGACCGTGTCGAAGTACTTCTCTATATCGAAGTCAACTACCCATTCATATCCCTCGTTCAGGTATTCCAATGCCTTACGTATTGCCATGTGGCAACTGCGCTTGGGACGGAATCCATAACTGTGGTCACTGAAGACTGGTTCGTACACCTTGCTCAGCACTTGTGCCGCTGCTTGCTGAACGACGCGGTCTGTGACGGTCGGGATGCCCAATGGCCTTTGCTTGCCGTTGGGTTTGGGTATATAGACACGTCTTACGGGGGATGGTTTGTATCTCTTTTCCACTATGGACGATTTTATCTCATCCATGTGTTTCGCGAGGTACACGTCAAGCTCTTCGACCGGCATCCTGTCGATACCGGCTGCACCATGGTTGCGCTTGACACTCATCCAGGCTTCCCAGAAGTTTCTTGCTTCTACAATCTCGTTAATTAATTCCATTTGCTGCTCTTCGTTCTGCTTGTAAATATACGATGGATTGCCCCAGCTACTTCCAGCATAGGAGATTACGTTTCTCCCACATTTGCTCTGCCTCACATTCGGACTGCCATCGCATTGCTTACAGCGATTTGCACTATATATACATTAACCCCTTCAGTGATTGGTGAGTCACCTACTATGGGCTCAGCTGACTCCCACCCATAAGCTTTTTATCGCACGTGTCAACACGCTGGATGGGCCTCTCGGGGTAAGGCAATAACCTTCTGACTCCACAACCTCTTGGTTTACTGTCTTGGGGGATACGTTTACCATTCGGACTTCGACTTGTTCTGCAGTCTTATCCTTTCCCATTTAGCCTTATACCAAGTTTCTGTCCGTAGGCTCGAGAGTCTCGCTACATGGCTTCCTCAATCCTTGCCATTACTGGCAACGACTTGCCGTTCGCTTCGCTTGGCGGTAAATACTGTCTTGTACTGAAATAGGTTGACTCCCATGAAGCCTTAAATGTTAAATTATCAAAGTCATTTTAAGAATTATGGGTAGACAAAAATTCAGTCGCTCATTGAAGCGCAGCATTTGCATTGAGTATATGCAAAGCGGTAAGTCACGGAAGGAAATAGCCCTGAAATATAACCTTCCGAACGTAGGAACACTGTCAGGATGGATACAATCTTGCCTGAGCCCTTTGGAAATTCACGAAAAATGTGCATCTTTGCATCCTGTAACGGTTCAAATGGACAGTGATATGGCAAAGGAAAGACAAGAAGAGGCCATGGATGTTGCCGCCATGTCGGCACTCATCGAGGCCCAGCGCAAGCAGATTGAGAAGCTGGAGAAGCAGCTGAAGTACAGCCAGGACAAGAACCTGGCGCTTAACACGCTCATCGACGTGATTGAGGAGCAGGGCATCAAGGTGCGAAAAAAAGCTGGGGTCAAGCAGTAGAGCGCCTGAACGGCAATACGGGCTACCCTATAACGTATTGCTGTGGGCTGCTTGACCGGAGCAAACAGGCCTATTACAAGAAGCAGAAGCGCGATGAGGAGTACCTCTTCCGCGTCATGCGCATCGTGGACGCAGTGAAACAGATCCGCCAGATGGATCCCGGCATCGGCTACTACAAGCTGTGGCTGATGACGAAGCGCATGTTCCTTTGCGACTGGGTGCCCGGGCGCGACGCGTTCCTCGGGCTGCTGCGTGACTTCCAGCTGATGCAGAAGCGCCCCAAGCCTCGCCACACGACGAACTCGAACCACCGATACCACAAGTACAAGAACCTCATCCGCGGCTTCGTGCCCACGCGGCCAAATGAGTTGTGGGTGAGCGACATCACGTACATCGACCTGGTGGATGACTGCTGTTACCTGCACCTGGTGACGGACGCCTACTCGCACAAGATCGTGGGCTGGTGCCTGTCTGAGACGCTGGAGGCGGAACACACGCTCGAGGCCCTCAGGATGGCCGTCTCGCAGGCTACGGCAGATGAGTTGTCTGTGGGCTTGTAGTCCTCCGTCATGGAAATCCTGATGCCGTACTTCTTCAGTTCGTCTGTATAGGCGTTACAGCAGTATTGTACGCCTCTGTCAGAGTGATGGACGAGTCCTTTCAGCTCATCTGCCGTGGCCTGCGAGACGGCCATGCGGAGGACCTCGAGCGTGTGCTCCGCCTCCAGCGTCTCGGACAGGCACCAGCCCACGATCTTGTGCGAGTAGGCGTCCGTCACCAGG
>JAILRU010000012.1 GCA_024697945.1 Bacteroidaceae bacterium | reverse complement strand
AGTATTGCATCATTGCCTTGAAGTCGGCAAGTTTCATAATTCTGGTCTGGTGGTACTGACCTTCATACTCTACTTGGCGTATCTTACGGCTCTGACCTCGTCCATGATTTCGTCTTCGCTGATGGCGGGATTGGCGGGGCGGCTGCCAACGAAGCGGTCGAGAAACTGCTCGCGTGTCTCGGCCTGCCAGCCGAACTTGCGGATGAGCTCGCGGAAGAGCGACCAGTCGACGGCCGGCACGTTCACGTAAACGCCTTGTGTTGTTGCTGTAGCTGTCATGATTGTATCGTTTTTATCTTTATCGGGTGCAAGACTGCTGTTAATTGATGAGCTTTATTTGATTTGTGCTGCAAAGTTACGCAATTATTTTGGAATATCGTGCGCTTCCCCAGTTTTTTCTCTCCAAGCATAAACGATGTTATGACCTCAATCTCTCTCATGTCTCGTCTCATCATTGTTTATGGTCGGGTGGTTTGAATCAGTCTTCGTCCAAATCGTTCAGGTCGAAGTAGAGCAATCGTGTAGGTTCATCAGCATCCTCCTCGTTAAGGGGCACGAAACCGTTGTGGAGGTAGAAGGGAATGGCTGCGGCGTAGGCATCGACCGTAATAAAGCGGCAGCCGGTCTTGTTGTCTATAGTGAAATAACGCTTAATGAAGTCTAGCAATGTACTCCCAATATTCTTGCCTTTTACTGAAGAATGGATAGCCAGACGACCTATTTTGGCTGCAGGATAACTTTTCAGACGCTTATGGTTGTTGAAGCGGCGGCTGAAGCGATTGTATTTCGTTTGCTGTCGAAGTCGGAAATAGAAATACGATCGTTTGAAAGGCTGAAGAAGGCCACCACCTTACCCATCGATTCTTTTTCTAATACGGTATAGGTGACAGCTAATTTCTCCTTACGATATAATGGTGCATCGGTAAGGATAAATCCGTTTAAGTCTTCATCCCCACAGTCAAAAGCGTTGACCGTTTCTTGCTCGCCCATCTTATGAACGGCATATGATTGCCTGAACTCGTCGAAACTCATATTTACATAAAGTCACAGACGCTCTTCACAGCCTCGTAAGCTGCATTAATTCTGGCTCTTTCTTCAGCAGAAATGCGGCGGCGCTCCTGCATCCGTGCCTCGAAGCGTCGTGCGTCCTCACCGTAGAGGATTGGTGTTTCCTTGATTGGTCTTGCCATGATAAATACGTACTTATGTGAAATTCCGCTGCAAAGTTACAAATTTTTTCCAATCCGCTGTCACCTCCCCCACATTTTTAATGTATATTATGCGAATACACGCAGAAAAAGTCCCTTTACAGCAAAAGCGGACAACCCCTCTGTCGGCTGTCCGCTTTCTTACCTTTATTATATATTACAGCGCTTTGATTACTTGCAACTATACATTCAATTTCGGCCCTTCCTTACTGTTCATCAAATCATACAAATATGCTGGACTCTGTACGTAGAGTTCGCCATCCTCGTCTTGCAGGGCTGTTGCCAAAGGAGAGTTATAGACGCGCTCCATGGCCTCCTCGATGGAACAGCCCGTGTCCTCGATGACGTATCTCACCAGCTCGCTCAGGGCATAATCGGTGAGATAGTTCGCTATCTGATGATGTGTGGGCTGGTTCATACGGCTTCGACGTTGGTTTTGCGGAGGAAGCGCACAGCACGCTCAGTTCCGAAGTAATACTGTTGGTCGAGGTAACGGTCTTGGAGCAGACGGGCAGCCTCTTCGGGCGAATAGATTCCCTCGCGGTAGTTTGTCAGCTGGAGCACTACGCCGTCGTTGGCTATCGGACCAATGACTATGTCGTAGTCGTGGATGGTTTTGTCATTCTTGCGGTCTCGATTGGCATCGACGAATAGAAACCATTCCACGGTGGCCGTTTCGGGGAAACGTTTTATCTTCAGGTCAGACTGCAGGGCTGCCTCGTCGAGTTCGTAGGTGATGAGCGTGGGCGTTCCGCCGAAGAGCCGTGCTTTCTTCTGCGCCATGCGGACGGCGGTCTGGCGGTCAGGTGTCAGGTAAAAGCCCCAGCCGAAGTCCTTGTGGCGCAAGCCTATGGTGAGGCTGATGCGGTCGAAATCTGCATTAGTACCGTGATAGAGAATCATGCCAGTGTCCCTCCGTTCTTTTGGCAGACGATGAGCAGGTCATCGATTGTCTCGTCCATCGACTGGAGGTGCTCCACGTCGAAGAACTCGATGAGGAATGCCAGCCCCTTATGCTCGTGCAGGTAGCGGAACGCCGCCTGCCGCGTCATGGAGAAACGCTGGGCGAAAGCCTGAATGCAGGCTGTGAGATAGGGAATCTCATACTTGCTCATGTCGCTGTTGTTTTTGAACTGTATTTGTCTAATCGTGGGCAAAGTTATAAATAATTTCCGAAACCCCGTCACCTCCCCCACATTTTTAATGTATATTAGGCGAATACACGCAGAAAAAGCCTCTTTACAGCAAAAGCGGACAGTCCGTCTGTCGGCTGTCCGCTTTTGTGGCTTTTATCTTTATATAAATTAGAACAAGTCGGAATGCGTGCCAGTTTGCAAGAACAAGAGTGTCAGCTCTGTGTCGTTTTGCTCCCATGTCATCAACCAGTCGGGCTCGATGTGACATTCCCAGACACCTTGAAACTTGCCCGACAGTTTATGTGGGCGGTACTTTGCAGGCAAAGAACCGTTGGCAGCAAGAAGCCGCATCGCCTCATTGATGAGATTCATGTCGAGTCCACGCTTTACGCAGAGGCGGAACTGCTTTCTGAAACGGTTGGATATCTTTACGGTGTATGCCATGTCCTATAGTCCCATTTCCTTGAAAAAGTCATCAACGGAATCGTAGGTCTTCAGCCTGCCGTGTTTTGCATCATCGAGGGCTTGCTCAATGTCTTTCACAGCTCTGTCGTTCATGTACATACCAGTCTCCGGATCATAGATGCGTGTCTTGGAAGCGTTTTTATGTGTAAACTTGGCAGGCTTTTGTATCTTCACAGATGTCACGCCCATGAGCATCTTGCAGGCTTGCTTCACTTTCGCGACAAGGCTCTCGTCGGGAACTTGCAATACCAATGTTGCCATATCTATACGTTATTTTATTGTTTCTGCTTGCAAAGATACAAATATTTTCATAGATTGCTTTGCAGAGTAACGTAAAAATACACGAAAAGAGATTAAATTCCGTCTTTTTCTGCAAAGAAGTAAGCTGAATGGTTGGTAATGCCAAGTTTTATGTGTAATTTTGCAGCAATGAATGGAAATTGAAGTTAAATAGGAAGTTTAAATGGAAGTTAAAGAGGAAGTGAAGCGCTACGCGCTGGACAATACACATGGCTGCTACTAAAGCATTCGTCCATGAGCAAAGCGAATTAACTTCCACGAAGCTTTAGCTCGACGAAGTCAAGCAAAGCGAGTTAACTTCTCCTTTAACTCCCTACACATATATGAATAGCGACTTAGGAAACATAGCAGTACTGGGTGGCGGCAGCTGGGCGACGGCGATTGCCAAGATGCTCCTCGAGAAGAACGACCACATCTGGTGGTA
>JAILRU010000018.1 GCA_024697945.1 Bacteroidaceae bacterium | reverse complement strand
AGCATCTCCGTATGGAAGCACCCGGATATTGTTACGATAGATATAAAGTCCACCTAGGTGGTCGCTTTTTGCTCGGAGTCTAGCATATTCTTCTATCCCAAGTTTTGAGCTTTTAGGGTCACCCTGCAAATACGCAATATTAATACTGAATGGGCCACAATCTGTCTCGCGGTAGTAATTATCGCCCCATGGAATGATTTGTTCAAAAGTATGTTCACCATAAATCTGGATGGTACCTCTGAACTGACCATATTTATCGAAAGTTCCCACAAAGTGGTGATCAGCTATATTAAAGTCTTCTTCGGTAAAGAATTGTTCTTTATCTATAATGCTTACATAAGATCCATCATCTGACCGATAATCCCTGAAAGAAATATCTATCTGAGGAGCGTTCTCTTTTGCTATCATAGAGTTATGGAATCCCAAGAGAGTTTTTTCCATCTTGGTAGCTTCATCTGAGTCTCGACTTCGCTCTATATCAGAATTAAAGGTTTCAGCAACAGGTGCTATATAAAAATGGGTACCGCTAATCTTTTCTGAAAGATGGAAGTTCCCTTCCAGTTTTTGGTCCAAGGCTGCCGGGTCTATCTTAAAAGAATTAATGGACTGGGTTATTTGTTCAAAGTCGTTTTTCTTGGCCTTACCAGCTTCATATAAGCAAGTTATTGTCTTTAAAGCTTCTTCTTTCAGAACATCAATATCGCTGGCAGTTGGCAGTTGATGGAATTCCCTAATAGGAACTGAGAGATCCTCCAAATTTACACCAGGAATCTCAAATAGCTCCCAGTTGATAAAGCAAGCAACGATTTGTTTTTCATCACTATATTTAGGGCACGTAAGTATCAAAACTTGCCTGCCAATAGAGGCTATAGCCAATCGTCCGATGCCCTTCTCACCTGTTATGGGGCGTGGAGTTTTCTCGGGATCTTTCGGTAGCTCCGAACGAGAGCTGCGCGACTTACTCTCCGTTCCCAATGTCAGCCAGCGATTCTCGAAATCTTCCAAACTCATCCCAATCCCATCATCCCTGAGTACTAAAAGGCCTTGGGCGCGAAGGTAGCTGGCATCGAAGTGATCTGCATATGCATCATATGCATTCTTTATTAATTCATTGATGGCTGTAGGTATGCCTGCTATCTGTTGCCTACCTAACAAGTCGAGGGCTCTTGCCCTAGTTTTGAACTGTGCCATAGCCTTTATTCCATAAGTGATTGTACGTGGACTCCTAATCTTCTCGCATATTCACACGGTACCGCATTACCAATCATCTTTGCTGCTGCAAAAATGCTTGTCGCATAAAACACATAATCCGTTGGGAATGTCTGAAGTGTCGCTCCTTCCCTGATGGAGATGGGTCTGTCTTCGTCGGGATGTGAAAAACGTCCACTCGAAACGCTGAAAAATTTAGTTGTTATAGTTGGAGCAGGACGATTCCACCACATACGCCCATAATTATCCCGAAAGGAGTTGTCTTTCCCTTCATAGCATTTTAATTGCAATTCTGGGTTATGAGCCCATGCCAGCCGGCTACCACCATTGTGGGGCGTCAAACGTAGGCGTTGTAAACTCTTTTCATTAAGTCCTGCACAAGTATGCATGAAAGCTGTATCGTCATGGTGACCAGCCGGTATAGTTGGATAGCCATTAGCTACGCCTATGAATTCTTCAACAACCGCTTGCCGCTCGTCTGGAGCAGGCAACGATAATGTCACATCCAGACGAGTCGCGATAAGTGAGAAGCGTTTCCTGCTTTGTGGTACACCGTAGTAGCTTAAGTCAACAATCTTTTTCTTAACTTTATAACCAATCGTTTTAAGCTTCTTTAAAAACTTAGGCAGTACGGAATCGTCAGTGTACTCTATCCCTGGCACATTCTCAACCAAAACAAATCCCGGCCGGTAGTAATCTACAAAGCGGCAAAAACTCAACAATAGATTTTTTGTCTGAACAGAACGTGTCCGTTCTGTATTTATGATACTATAGTATTGGCAAGGACTACATCCTACAAGGATTAATTCATCATCATTCTTTCTGATTCCAAAATTGCGTTCAAAATAATTGCTCCGAAGTCTCTTGATATCAGAAAGAATAAAGGTTGCACCAGGATTATTGGCTTCAAACGTTTCTCTGACAGAAGGTTCTGCATCAACACCAGCAATCACATTGATGCCTGATTGACGCAGACCATATGTCATGCCACCTCCTCCGCAAAAGAAATCAATAGCTCTCATTTCATTTGATGATTTAATCCCTTTTCATTTGAACGAAACTATTTCACCACTCCGGCCTTCTTCATCGAAAGCTCTTTCTTTGCCAATGTCCGCTTTTCATCGGTCGTGATGATGCCGGTGATAGTATGCACCAACTGGAAAATCGTGGTGACGGACTCTTCCGTAGGGCATCCTCTACCACACTTGTTCGCATATATTCTGCAAGCACGGTCAAAAGCAGTCTGGAGGTTCTTGAGCAACACGTCGAACAGTTCTTCTGTTATCTCCTTTGCATCAGGATTATAGCTTATACCGTAAGGCTTCAGCAGGTCGTTCAACGCCTTTGCATATTCAGTACGAGGCATGGCAGAGCCTTGGTGGGCTTTGAAATGCAAGATAAACCAATACTCTATCGCCTGATTTGAATAAGCCACTTGATAGCCTTTGTCGTTTGCCTCACGTATGGCCTGCTCGAAATCCTTGAAACTGTCTTTGTCAAAGGCCACCCATATCTCGTCAAACGGCACTCCTTGCTTCCGCTCTTCATCCGCACGGACACCCTCAACATCGTTCACCAGTTTTCTGGTGCCCTCTCCCAGACCCTTGGACACGACCTTTACCCCGGGGACCTTGAACTTGTCAAAATATGACGGCTCTGTATTTACGCCTTCACCAACGATCAGTATCCGTTTATGGATGTCCTGCTGGCCAGCATTAGCCCTGCTTAACTCCGGAGTCCGGCTTCGCTTTTCCTTACGTGCCCTACGCAGCCGCTCACGCTCATTTCGCTTGCTCGTCATACCTTGCCTCCTTTTTCCTCCAAAACATTTTCCATAAAATGGTTCAGATAAGGCACGCCTCCAAAGCGTCCTTCGCGGAACAGTTCATCAAGGGACCGCCTCGAATCCGTTTTGAAATCCAGTACCGATTTCAGCGTCGCCTCCCCAAACCGGTCCTTTTCCGTTATCCAAATCTGGTCGGGCAAGAAATTCGACAAATTGCTGTTAATCAGGTCGCGGTTATGGGTATTGATAATAAGCTGAGCACCATATTTATTTGTCGACCGTGACGAGAATAGCGCTACTATTGCAGAGAGCAAATCGGAATGGAGACCATTGTCAATCTCGTCCACAAACAAGACCTTACCATTCTGAAGCGTGTCAATGATAGGAGCCGACAAGGCAAACATCCGATAGGTACCATACGACTCCTCCCGTTCCAGCATAAACGCGGCCTTTCCGTGTGACAAGCCATTATGGTCAAAGGTCTTATGTATCACACTGACGCCGTCAACCATCCCCGGAATCTGTCCCCTCACATTCTTTATCCTGGCCTTTATCTCATCGGGCAATAGTTCTGCATCCGTCTCACGGACAAACATATCTTCGATGTTGAAATCCGCCGTCTGCATAAACGTCAGAATTTGGTTCTTCATCGGCGTATTCAGTTTTTCCAATGAAAAGCCAGCGAAGTGATTGGTGGAGGCAGACAATACATTACAGCCCTCGAACCACCCTACAATCCTCCGGGAAAACGAATCATTCCATACGGCAAGCGTGGCTAAAAACAGGGTGTCGTCACGCACCATCTTGGCATTAATCAGATTGTCGGCTATGCTAGAACGGATATACGTGGCATGATACGTCAGTTCGGCCTCATCTCTATACAACACGCAACGCTCCTCGTTTTTCTTTCTGTACAGCCATTCAGCCAGGACTCTCTCACCGTCAAGCTCGAAGCCATAGCGGTACTGAATGCCATCTATGATAAAGACAACCTCAAAACTGCTGGACTTCTCTTCCATATCCTCGGCCAAAGAAAACGGAGCATAATCTTTCTTCCAATTATATTTGTTGTCATTAGCCAGTTCAAACACCATATCGGACATAAACTTAAATGCCTGAAACAGTTTCGTCTTGCCACTGGCGTTGGCACCAAAGACCACAGCTGTCTTCAACACATCGTAGGCCGGGTAATGCATCAGCGTCCCTGCCGGATGTTTCAAATCCGCAGCAACCATGCTGAGCGTTGTCTCGCCACGAAAGCATTTAAAATTATTGAATGTAAATTGAATCAGCATAACCGTATCTCTTAACTATTTGCGACAATCTTTCCGTTCAT
>JAILRU010000106.1 GCA_024697945.1 Bacteroidaceae bacterium | reverse complement strand
TGAAGTTGTACATACCAAAGAACTCCATCAGTTCAAAAAAGTAGGCATAAGGAAAGTCGACATCTTTTTTATCAATGTCGTCTCTGTCGAAAAGTCCACCGTTGAGGTAAGGTATCTTGATATTATCACCTAATATTGGAGATGCGATGTCATCAGGCCTTGGTTCATTAAGGGTCTCGAAAAAAAGTGTTTCCAATACATCACTCAGCAAACGGTCATTGCCCTTGTGGCGTTTCACAAGATTGTATAGATAGTTTCTATCGCCATTTTCCCACTTGCTATTTTTTTCAGGTACCCCCATCCAGCCTTTCTTTTGAAGAAATTGAAGGAAAACAAGTCGACCAAGTAGTTTCTTTACATAGTCGCGATTCTCCCTGGTATCATCAATAAGATATGCAAGGAACTTTTTGTAACGGTCTTTATATCCATTAAAGAATTCTTTATTCAAACGCTCCACGGAGAAGGCCTCTTCCACATCGGTCAAAAACACAGACCCCTTCTGCCTTTTGTCAACAAGTTCAAACAAGCGGTTGGCCGCTGTGGTGCAGGGTTCATTATTGCCGAGCAGGAAAGTGTAACGTTTAGGGGCAGTTGTAGAGGTTACAAGGGCTCCGTCCGCATTAAGCGAGGTCTGTTTAGACACAAAAGTCAAGCGATAGTCTTCCTGATTTTCTGAGTGATACAGCACAATGGCACCATGGATGATGCCTTGGTCAACATAACGGATTGCAATGTCTCTCAGACCTTTACGATTTCTGGCTATGATGATGTTGTCTGTAACCTCGAATTTGAACAATCCTAATGCACGACCGTCGTTAAGTCGGATAGTACCAACTTGTCCACCGTTTTTTACCAAATTGGCATCCAATTCTATAGGTTTGGAAAGAAAGTCGACTTTTGGGAACATTTGTCCCAACAATTCTTTCCACTTTTCGAAGTCGAACCTTGATGATAGTATATGCTTTAATTCTTGACGGTTCATATTGTATGCTATATTATTGACCTAACGTAAATAATGCTATTTTAGTTCATCGTTCCACCACTTCCCAATGCCCTCCCTTGGCGGGGCCAACACGCCGTATAATGTTCTCGTTCTGCATCTCTCGCAAAATCTTTTTCAGAGTTGTATGACCAATATTTAGTTCTTCTTCTAATTGTGCAATCGTTACTGATTTATTGTACGAGATAACCTCCAATATTTTCTGGCCGTTTTCTGGCCACTTTTCTGGCCACTTTTCTGGCCACTTTTCTATTTTCCGTGTACTTTCTAGTCCACTTGCATGGTCAGTTTGTACACTTGCAGGGAAGGTAATCCGGATAAAGTTGTCGGTGAAATGGAAACTTCCTTCTCCATACGCACGGAGTATACGAGGAATACCAGAGCCAAGCGACTCCACAATGTCAAGGTCACGGTAAATGCGCATCAACTCCTTGTTGCGGGGAATAGAGATGCCTGTAAAAAACTCCTCTCTGCTTAATGATTCAGGCAGACGACCTGCCGACGTGATTTCGAGCCTGTCGGGAAATATCTCGAACTTGGGAGGAACCTCAAAGGAGTAGTCGTTATGCACAATGGCATTGATGACGGCCTCACGAACAGCCACCCTGTCCCAAAGAGGCGTTTCTATACGTTCCATGGGTGTAATCCTGGCAGCGGTTTTGTTTTCAATCTCCAGTTTGGACAATACACTCTTGGTGGCTTTTATGAGAGAGCAATAGCCGTACTCGTTGTTCTCAATCAAGTCGCATCGGTCAAGACTTGAATATTTGGCCACCTTGATAGAGTTGTTGTTTTCGTCAGCCAGCAGGTAAGCCACATAGTTGTATTCTCCATCTTTTGTAACCAATTCAAGGCTACGCTTGAAGTTGTCGTTCAGCCGTTTGCCTTTCTCATCATAGTAAATGCGAAGTTGCTCAAAGGTCAGGTCTTGCCGATTGGAAACTATCTTGCTGATGGAATTGCGTGTTCGCATGGCAAAAAGCCTGTCAATTTGATCTTGTTGCAGCGGCTCTGCCGAGGTACCGACACGGAGATAGGCTCCTCGAGGAGTCATTCCGTATCGGGTCTTGAAATAGGGTTTCTCTATTCCACTGGCAACCGTAATCTTCACCACAGGAAGACCGTTTCTAGATTCCGATACTATGTCGAACAACCCCATGGCGGAGGGGGATATATTGTTCTTGATGCGGTCTTTCAATTTCAGCATACAGTCGTCGACATTGTCGACACCGACAACATTTCCATCTCTATCAATGCCGATATAGATATAGCCGCCCTCTTTGTAATTCAGGAAGGCTATCACTTCTTTCTCAATGTCCAAGTCGGACGTCAGCTCACGCTTATATTCTATGCGATTGGTTTCACTCATTGACTGGAGGTATTACGAATCGAAACTTTCCGAAATGATAATCTCGGGTGTTATCTCTTTGTTAGGCTTAGGCTTTGCAGCTACAGGCTGCATGGTGTCTTCAATGGTATTTAACAATGGGTATGCGGAAATGATTGAAATCATTTTTTCAATCAGTACAGCAGGCTTTACTGGTGTCTTCTTGGTGGAGGACTGCAACTTATTGACATCGCGCTGCAACTGCTGGAATTTGCCACTTGTGATGGCACGCTTGGCTTGGCGGATTAATTCGGCTTCTTGTTCGGTAAGATTGTCAACATGAAGACATGCGTCGAGATAGGCTATTGCTCGCTTCTCGTTTGGCCCCTGTGCCACGTTCACCTTCATCGATATGGCCTTGGAGTCCTCCTCCTTTTCAGAGAAGGCGCTGATGGCAAGAGCCACCTGCCAATGGTGTTTGTCGTGCAGCGGAATGGCCTTTTCTTCCATTCGAGCCTCGAATGCTTTGGCAGCCTCAAGAAATGTCAAATCCTCATGGGTTCCGTCTTCGCGCACAAAGGTGAATGCATCGCGGCGATTGTTGCGAATGAAGACGAGGGTACTGCCACGCATCACCTTGCTTTTGCGACCCACGCGCGACCGCATGGGCATACGAGAGATTCGCCTGATTAAATCAGGCTCTTCCTCCTTCAGTTTGCGTAGGCGCATCAGATAGACAAGTTTTTCATCCCTCTCCTCGTCTATGTCCTTGTCAAAAAGACCAAATGTCTCAGGACTTTCGTCGGTGGAATAAATCTGGCTGTCCTCGCCCAGGGCGGCATGGAAGGCGAAAAGTTTCATCTTGGCTTTCTTCTCCAGTTCGATGTCATCGTTGACCTTTTGCGTGGGGAAGAAATTGAAGATATATACGTCCTGTGCTGTGCTACCAATACGGTTCACACGGCCAATACGCTGCATCAGGCGTGTGGAATTCCACGGAGTGTCATAGTTGACAATGACATTGGCCCGGTGAAGATTCACGCCCTCGGCAAGCACCTCGGTGGAGATGATGATATCAATATCGTTCTTCTTCGGGCCCTCATGGTTGGCATCAAAATTGGCTCTGACCAACGGCATCATCTCGTTACGATTACTGCTCTTCACAGCAATAGTGCGGGAATAGCCATGCTGCTTCAAAGTGTTCAGCAGGTAGTCGGTAGTTTCCTTGCTTTCGGAGAAAACTACCAGTTTCCCTTCATTGTTGAGGTCTTTGTCGAATAAGATATTGTCAAGATACTCCAGGAAGATGTCAAGTTTGGGGTCGTAGTTAATTTCATCCCATCGTTTGACGAGATCCTTCAATATCAACCCGTCGTGCTCTATACCCTCCAGAAAACCATTTTCAAAATCGGCAGGAGTGCAGATTTCGATGGTGGGGTCGGCATAGATGGACTCATTGATTAGCTTAATCAACTCGTCTTCCTTCCCATTGCTCAATAGTTCTGTCACCTTCAGATTGGGGGCAATATAGATGGTTCCCTTGTCGAACATCTGTAGCATCACACTGTTGGCCTCATAGTAACGCTTTAGCGACTGCTTAAAGGCGAAGAAGCTGCTATCAATGCGTTTTACCAGAAGGGTCTTCATGATGGTGGCCAACTGTTGGGAAATCATATCCGCCTTCTTGTATTTCTTCTTTTTCTCTGGCGACAAGTATTTGATAGCCTGATAGCGGAAATAGGTCAATCCTTCCTTTTTGTCGCTGAGCATTTTTATAGTCCAGTCGTACAACTCGTTTAACTTGTCGTCGAGTGGATAATATATTTTCTTGGGAGCCTGAACATTGGGAAACACAACACCTTGCTCTTCAAGGTCTTTTTTATATGCCTCGTTGGTCATCAAGTCGGTACGGGTACGCCTGACGGTAAGCGGTTCAACCACCTTGACTCGTATTTTCTCATACACAGACTTGACACCTTGTGACACTAACTCCATATCGTCCTCGTCTTTCACTTTACGATACTTGTCTATCTGCTCACGGAAAAAGCGCTGCAAGTTACCCTCTTCGAGAGTGCTGTCCTTTGAATCCTGGAAGAGGTAAACTAGATTTGCAATGTCTTCTGGCCGGTTGTTCAGAGGTGTGGCCGAGATGAGGATTACCTTCTTGGCACAATAACTGCCATTGGGCAGTTGGCGACGCGTGGGGGTTTTGCATATCTTCTGCAACTCGTTGTACATGGAGGCCGTATCGGTGCGGAACTTGTGCGCTTCGTCAACAATCACCAAGTCATACAAGGAAGCGTCCTTGATTTTATGAAGGCTGCCATTGGTGATTATCTTGTAGTTGTCAATCTTGAAATTCGATAAAGTGTCTTCCCATGACTCCTGCAATGCCGGAGGCACAATCACCAGAGTATGTGAGCGGTGCGTGGGGAATCCATTGGAGAAGAAAAACTTCTTGGCAATCAAAGCCGCCACTATCGTCTTTCCCAAACCGACCACATCGGAGAGGAAAAAGCCGTTATGCTTCATCATTTTGGCATAGCCGTCATTGACAGCATCTATCTGATAGGAGAGTTTTTTGTAGCCCTTCGGCAAATCGCTGACTGAGTTGGGGTCGAAGTTGATGCTGTTGCCAAAATACTCCAGCAGAAACTTCAGATACACTTCATAGGGAGTGAATTCTGTATTGAGATAAGTCTCCTGTTTCAGTTTCTCCACATACTGCAACGCTATCGGAACAGATTCCTCCCACAACCGTTCGAATGTTTCAGTGGCAAAAAGGATGTCGTCATCGTTGCGCAACTCCACATTGAACTCGAAATTCTTCTCCAAACCAGCCTCCGTCAGATTGCTGGAACCTGTAATCACCGAGCCAAATCCATGAGGATGATAGGTCTCTTCGCGGAAGATGTATATTTTGGCGTGTATGTTTTGTTTAGGGTGTATACGCATTTCTATCCGCCCTGTCGCGATGTCTTCGATGAACTGATACATTCCCTCCTCAACATCTTTGTCATATTGCGCCTCCTGAATGTTTTGTTTGATGTCTGAAAAGAATTCATCAAGTGATGTGCTGGCATCCGGCGAAAACAACAACCCCTGCTGGGATGCAATATACGTCAGTTTGTCGACATTTATGCCAACAAGAAAACGAATCTTGGGCGTTTGCTGGATAAATTTCCTGATACGGAAATAGCCAGAGGCGCGAAAATAGCCAACCAGTGCATCAAAAAAATGCACTTTCTTGTATTGGAACACCCCTTCTATCTTGTTTAGGAGTGTGTTTTGGTCTTCATTTGTAAAAAAGTTACTGCCCATTGGATTGTTTTATTTGGAGTGCAAAGATACGCAATCTTTTTGAAACGGAAAATGACTATCACACTCCCAGTTCGAGGCTCCACTCGTAAACCGGCTGCACCTTGATATGGTGGCCGTTCATGTCAATCTCTTCGCTCTCGTGGTCGGTGAGCAACAGCAGGTTGTTGCATCCCGTTTGACGAGCGGCCAACAGGAGTCCGTTGATCTCCCGCTTGCGGGTCTTCTCG
>JAILRU010000083.1 GCA_024697945.1 Bacteroidaceae bacterium | reverse complement strand
TGGACTTGGCGATAGAGTGAAAATCACCAACTGCTATAGTTATGACCAGGATCCTGACATAGTTGCCAAGGCTCAGAGCGGTGCTTTGTGCTATGCATTGAACCAAGGAGCTGGTGAACTTATCTATTATCAGAATATTGGTGAGGATCAGCATCCAGTCTTTGACGAATCCCATGGCGAGATTGTCCTAAATGATGATGGCACATATACCGGTGTTGGTAAGTTGACTGCCGATGATTCGGATACGGTGATTTATGACCTTATGGGACGTAGAATCGCAAAGAGCCAAATGTCAAAAGGCATCTTTATTGTGAATGGACGAAAGGTGTTGGTTAAGTAAATGTTAATAATTTAACTTTCCTGGGCGGGTCTGACCCGCTCAGGATTTTATATAACAACGACCAGGTTTCGTTCTTCCCTTTCTTCTAATTGCTTTGACAATATTGTGAATTATCTATTTGTGACAAGTGACAGACTCAAATGAAAAAACATTATATTATATTGTTTCTGGTTTTTGCATGCTCGTTGCAAGCAAAAGCACTTAGAGTAGAACATCTTCGTGTGCAGTCACTATTGAATCCGCAGTGCGTGGATGAACAGTCTCCTCTCTTTTCTTGGGAGTTGGAATCGGAAGAACGTGGTGTAGTGCAGACTGCTTACCGCTTGATTCTATCTTCCGATGTCCAAGGTGAGAACAATTTGTGGGATTCAGGGCCTGTAACCTCAAGTTCCTCGGTAGGCATAACTGCAAAAGGTTTCAAATTGCAACCATCGACACGATATTTCTGGCATGTCACGGTATGGGATAATAAGGGAAACGAAGCTTCATCTACTGAAATAGCCTATTTTGATACAGGCTTGATGTCCACTGTCAGGAACCCACTTACTCCCGCTATCTGGATTCAGGCTCCTGAAGGGAATGCATCGGAGAACTCGTCCAATCATTATTCAATTGATTTCGACATGTATCTTGTCAAGGGAAGGGCCTCTCTCGTTTTTGCTGCCACATCCACTGACACCTATCACATGTGGCAAGTAAATTGTCTTGATTACGACAATCCAGCCATAAAGCGACATGTCTATGTGGGTGGAACCTCGAATACCTCCAGTGGCACAATATCGTCGTTTCGAAAGTCTGATTTGATAGGGCACTTGCATCATTACCGCATTGAGGTAGACAATAAGGTCATCCGTACCTATATCGGTAATACTTTGGTGGACTCATACACGGATAATTCAGGCACAACTGTCATGGGTGACATTGGAATGCGAGTGTATGGCACTACTGAAGAAGCTTATTTTGACAACATTCAAGTTTCTACAATTAATAGTGATGGCGAGAAAAACATAATCTTAAGTGAGGATTTCGAAGGCATATCGTCCAACTTCTTTTGCAACGCTCTTATCGAGGAAAAGATGGGCAGCCAGATGTGTCACATGCAGTCTACTTCGGGTGAGAAGAAAATCATGCAGTCACAATCCTTGGGAACGCCAATGTTTCGAAAGGCTTTCAATCTATCAAAACCCGTCCGTGAAGCCAAACTTTACACATCGGGTCTTGGTATTTATGATGTGTTCATCAATGGTCAGCGTGTGGGGCATCTTCAACCCGATGGTCGAGTCATATATGAAGAACTAAAACCTGGGTGGACGGACTATCGCTATCGGGTTTTCTATTCTTCTCATGATGTTACCACACTACTTACTGAAGGTGCCAACGCCATTGGAGCAATAGTAACTTCTGGTTGGTGGGCAGGTGACATAGCGCGTGGAATTTACGGAAATGCTCCTTTAGGTTTCATTGCCAAATTGCTAATTACATACGAAGATGGCACTCAGGAGACACTCGTGAGCGACCTTACTTGGCAATCTTCCCGAAACGGTGCAGTCCGGTCGGGTGATATATATGATGGCGAAATATATGATGCTCGCTTTGAATCAGACTGGTTCACTGCAACATATGATGGCAGCCACTGGAATGCTGTTGAGAAAAACACTAGCTTTTCTGGCAAAATTGAAGCTTTCACTGGTGGCTATGTACAACAGCTTACAGATAAAGTGCAAAGCATGAAAAAGGCTACCGTTTACAGAGGGACCCAATCCACTGGCACTGAATATGGCGTAATCAATGTTGTCAACACCTCATCTTCTCTTCCCATCAGTCTGTCAAAGGGTCATACAGTCATTCTGGATTTTGGTCAGAACATAGTGGGGTGGTTGCGTCTTAAAGTATGTGGAGATTCGGGCGTTCGCCTTCACATGCGTTTCTCTGAGATGCTTAATGATACGGGCGAGAAGTCACGAGGGAATGATGGTCCTGGAGGTTCGCTCTATCTGGCAAACCTTCGTACGGCTAAGGCTGAGTGCTACTATACTCTTTCGGGCAACTCAGAAGGGGAAGTTTATCATCCAAGTACAACCTTCTACGGTTTCCGTTATTGTGAGATTGCCCCTTCAGATGATGTGGAGATTCTCCTTGCCGAGGCACAACCAATTAGTTCTTCTATTGAAGAAACAGGTACCATTTCCACAGACAATGCATTGGTAAATCAACTTATCTCAAACATCCAATGGGGGCAGCGTGGCAATCTGCTCAGTGTCCCCACTGATTGCCCGCAGCGTGACGAGCGATTGGGATGGAGCGGCGACGCTCAGGTTTTCTGTTTGACGGCCATGTACAATGCCGAAACCGAATCTTTCTTCCGAAAATGGTTACAGGACATGCGAGATTCGCAGCAAAGTAGTGGAGCCTATTCGACAGTTGCTCCCTATGTTAATTCACGTATTGGTGCTGCAGCATGGTCTGATGCGGGAATTCTTGTGCCGTGGAGGGTCTATCAGATGTACGGCGACAAGAAAGTGCTTTCAGAAAACTTTTCTGCTATGGAGAAATACATGGACTGGCTGGCAACCCTGACTGATGGAACCTATCAGTATGCGGGTGCTTCTACAGCCTATGGTGACTGGCTTTCATATGCTGATACTGATGCTCGGCTTATCGCTGTGGCATATTACGCTTACGATGCGCTGATCATGTCGAAGATAGCCCGTGCTCTGAGTCCGCTTCCCGTCGGTTCATATGCTCGCAAGGCTACTGCTTACGAAACACTCTACAAGAACATTCGGGAAGAGTTTCGTTCCCGCTATTTGAATTCCAATTTGCTTAATTCTTCTCAGACGGCGCTTCTGCTTGTTCTCAAGTTTGGTCTGTATGATGGAGAAACAGAAGAGGCTGACTTCAGGAATCGCCTTGCCAAATCTATCAGAGACAACAACTATACACTTAATACGGGTTTTGTAGGTACAGGAATTCTCAACCAGACACTCTCACACTTTGGACTTACAGATTATGCTTACGATCTTCTTCTCCAATCTGACTGCCCATCGTGGCTCTATAGTGTTGAACAGGGTGCCACTACCATATGGGAGCGTTGGAACTCCTACACTCGTGAGTCAGGATTTGGACCAGTAGGCATGAATTCCTTCAATCATTATGCATACGGAGCTGTAGGTGAATGGATGTATCGCTATATGTTAGGCATAGAACCAGATGAAGAGAACCCCGGATTTCGTCATTTCTTCCTGAAGCCGCAACCTGATCGCCGCTCTTATTTGCCGAAGCAACAATCGCTCATCACATCTGCCAGTGCCACCTATCAAAGTCGCTATGGCACTATCGCCTCGACATGGTCGGCTTCCGATGAGAACAGTCTTGTTTATGAATGTTCAGTGCCTGTGGGGACAACGGCAACACTTCACCTCCCCATCAAAAACAGCGAGACTACAGTGTATGAGAATGGGATACTTGCATCCCAGGCAGAAGGAGTGACATATATAGGTTACGAGGATGGATGCCAAGTATATGAGCTGCAGTCCGGCACTTACCAGTTTTCTACCGACAGAACCGACAAGGTGCAAGATACACTTATCAAGCCTCAGGTCGATGATACCATTTATGACCTGTTTGGACGAAACCGAGGAAAGGCGGGCTTTCAGTCTGTACCCAGTGGAGTATATGTCTCTCATGGGAAAAAGGCTGTGATAAAATAATACATTCGAGACAACCCGATTCAAATTAAAACTAAATAAACGCAAGTTCGACCAAATAATAATCACAAGTTCCGATGAAATAGCATGCGTGGCGTTTCCGGAGTCAAAGGTACAAAGACAGGCATGTCTTTCGTCGAAGTCACATTAAATTATATAGTATACATGAAAAAAGTTATCCTATTTGCTTTTGCGATACTAGCAGCATTCTATTCCGATGCACAGATCATTACCCTGAGCAATCTTAGGTATGTCGTGAATGGAGAGGGAAGTGTCGCCCTTATAGGCAGCAATACTACTCAGTCAAGTATCCTAAGAGTTCCCACTAATATTGTCTCGCAAGGTTCTTCTTATCGCGTGAGTTCCATTCGGGCACGCGCCTTTTCAGGACAAGGCAACATTATGACCCTCGTTTTGCCAGAACAATTGGACACCATCGGGCAAGATGCATTCTATGGATGCCAGAAATTAAGGAATATTATGGGGTTGAGCAAGGTTGATGTTTGCGAGGCGTATGCTTTTGCTATGACAGGGTTAGTTTCTCTTGACTGGAGCCAGGTCTCGATCGGTACGCTAGGTGATGGTGTTTTTGCCCAATGTAAGAAGCTCACCGATATAAGTCTGCCCGCCGAATTGAATTCTCTTCCGGAGGCTATCTTTTGCAGGTGTACGTCTCTAACCTCTGTAAATATTTCATCATTGCCCTTGACGCAAATTGGCCCGCGAGCCTTTGCTCAGTGCTCTTCGCTTCAACAGCTCGAATTGCCAGCCACACTCATCGGGATAGGGGACGAGGCTTTTGCCAACATGAGTGCGCTGACTTCAATCGAATTGCCTGCGGCTGTTACCTCTATAGGTGCGCAAGCCTTTGTCGGTTGTTCGTCACTTCAAACACTAGAAATGCCCGAGCAGCTTGTCTCACTTGGCTATTCCCCATTCGCTGGGTGCAACTCGCTTCGCGAAGTCACTCTTTCATCCATAATCTCAGACATCGATGACAAGTTTGTCTTTGCCGACTGTCCTGTTCTAGAGTCAATAAACATTGACTCCAATGCCCAATACTATAGAAGTACGGACGGAGTGTTGCGAAACCGTCTGAACAGTAAAATTATTGCCTATCCTGCTGCTCTCAGCCGTCAGATTCATCCCACTCTGCGTGCAACTTCCCAACCCCTCGCTCCAGGTGCACTAATGGATTGTGAACTTGATGAAGTTCTCATATTGCCCGCACAGGTAAATAGCTTGCCGCGGGAAGCCTTTGCAGGCACATCTGGATTGAAAAAACTTGAAATGCCTTCACGTTCCAACTTGACAACCATCGGAATTCGTGCTTTCGAAAATTCTCGCGACTTGATGAGCGTGGTTTTCCCTTCCAAGTTGAAAACCATTAGCAATGCAGCATTTAGTGGTGATGACAGCATCCTCGACGTCTATACCTTGGCGACTTCTGTCCCATCATTGTCTGAGACAGCATTTTCACAAACTGTTTTCGAGAATGCTGTCTTGCACACGCCCGAAGATAAATCTGAAGTCTATTCTGCTGCTCCGGGTTGGTGTCTATTCAGGCAGATTGAAGACGGCAACGCTACTGGCATTGAATCTTTTAATGCAAAGGAATCTGAGGAATCGGTCTTCTACAATATGCAGGGCATACGTGTTGCCAATCCTCGTAAAGGCATTTACTTGATCAATCACCGCAAAGTAATGATTCGTTAAAAAACAAAAACTTGAGTCCTATCAGAAAATTATGAAAAAGCTTTTTATTATTTTAGGTGTCATTTTTTTCTATGTTACTCCTATGAATGCAGGGAGCCCGGTTCGCGTGCTCCAGTTCAACATTCGTATTATCAGTGACAAAGATGGTAACAACAACTGGTATTATCGTTGTAAAGATATCGTGTCTTTCTGTCGCAATGTTTGCCCTGATGTCATAGGTATGCAAGAACTTACCGTACCCCAACGCACTTATTTGATGGATTGTTTGCCTAACTATGCTTGTGTGGGCTTGGGCCGTGATGGCGGACAAACAGGCGAACACAGCCCCGTATTCTATTTGAAGGAGAAGTACATACTTGAGAATTCGGGTACATTCTGGCTTTCCGAGACTCCCGATAGGGTGAGCAAAGATTGGGATGCAGCTTGCCGACACGTATTCTGCTGGACAATTCTCCGTAACCGGCAAACGGGTGAGCGTTTCTTTTATGCCAACACACACTTTGACCACGTCAGTGAATTGGCTCGTGACAATAGTGCACTTCTTTCCAAACGACGTCTTACCGAATATGCCCAAGGATTGCCTGTCATCGTTACTGGTGACTTCAATTGCAACCCTATGAGCAATTGCTATGCACTTATGCTCAATACAGAGGGAACTATACCCCTGTGCGATGCATGGAATACAGCAAGAATTGCAGAAGGCATGATTGGTACCTATCATGGATGGGGAGGGCTCTCATCAGAGGAATCTCATCGTATAGACTTCATTTTTACATCGCCAGACATCAATGTTTTGCGTATTGTATCAGACGATTACACACGTCGTCCACGAATGCTATCTGACCATAATCCCGTTTATGCCGATATCATTCTTCCCTAATTATGGAGATGTCACAGTTTGCTAAACGGTGAAAGCTTACGGTTACTTCAATTCTACCACTGTTATGCCTGCACCGCCGAATTGGACGTGCTCATCGTGGGCAGAGACGACTCCAGAAACTGTGTTGAGATATTGACGGATAACTTGCCTAAGTGCTCCCGTGCCTGTGCCATGCAGGATCCGGACACGAGAGGCATTGACTAATAAAGCGTCATCGATGAAGTAGGTGACAGCTTGTAGTGCTTCATCAACTCGCATCCCTCGTATATCAATTTCCTGCTTGAAGTCAAGGTGCTTTTGGCGTATGCTATCTTGAGTCTGCCTACTTACAATTACAGTTTGCGTTTCTTCCTGTTTTGGATTGTCCTTTGCTTCCTCCAAACGTTTTAGGTCAACTAAGGTTCGCATCACGCCAAATGTGACTGTTGCATGCTTGCCTTCGATAGCAGTGATGGTGCCAATGGATGTCTGTCCCTTAATGCGAACAGTAGAGCCGACAGTAAGAGCAGACTCCTCTAAATCTCCCCGTAAAGAGGAGACTTTTTTGTTCTCCCCCTCTACGAGGGAGTTAGAAAGGGCCTTCTGTTTCTTTGCTTTCTGCCTTTCCTGATGTCGTTTCCTGCGTTCTTCGATCTGCTTACGCTTCTTCTCAACATAAGCATCAAGCTCTTCCTGACTCATTTGGCCCACCTCTTCGCGGAAGTTTTGCAGTTGCTGACGTGCAGAACGAGTCCGTTCCTTGTCTGCTTGGGCTTCTTTGATTTCGCGGATGGTGTTCTCAATCTGAGCATTAGCTGCAGCAATGATTTTGTCAGCTTCTGCTTTAGCTTCTCGAATGATTTCCTTACGCTTGCCTCGCAGTTCCTCTATTTCCTTCTCGTAGTGCTCGATGGTTTGCACCATCTGTTTCTCCTGCGAATGAATCGTCTGACGTTTTCCCTCCCAATATCGCTTGTCGCGGGTGATGTCGAGCAGATACTTGTCGGCATTGACGTACTCACGACCCACAAGTTCAGTTGCATCTGCAATCACGTCTTCAGGAATGCCAATCTTACGAGCAATCTCTACAGCGAAGCTGCTGCCAGGGTTGCCTATCTGCAATTGGAATAGCGCAGCCATCTTCTGCCTGTCGTAGAGCATAGCCCCATTTACGACTCCAGGTGTGTCTTCTGCAAAGTGCTTGAGGTTCTGGTAGTGTGTCGTGATGACGGCAAAGGTTTGTTTGCTGACGAAACGTTTCAAGACAGCTTCTGCAATAGCGCCACCAATCGTTGGTTCCGTTCCGCCTCCAAACTCATCTATTAATAATAATGTATTAGGTGTACAACTTGCCATCATTCGCTTCATGTTGAGCAGGTGGCTGCTGTAGGTACTCAGGTCATCGTCGATGCTTTGTTCGTCGCCGATGTCGATGAAGATTTGCTCAAAGATGCCAGCCCTTGAACCATCAGCCAAAGGTATAGGCAGGCCTTGGGTATTTATAAGTGTATTCCATTGAAATCCTATTAGCTTACTGCGTAATTAAGCACTTCATATTGAACCTTTGAAGGCTTGAATAACTTCATGTTTTGTGGACCAGCCATCATCTTCTGAGCTTTATCCATTGCATCAGATAGATTGTCTGCCTCAATGGACAGCTCTTTACTCATAATTATATTTGCTCGAATCTTGAATTCCATATTTTGTTCTTTAGAGTTTTTATGGTTATGCAACAAGCAACAGAGCGGTTAGGATGCCAAGACTTTCTGCAGCCATTAGTCCTTGCCACCAGTCATCTGTCAGTTTATGTTCTACAATATAATCACGCAGCTTCTTTCTCCAGGTTTCATTATGGAGAAGAACCCAGAGGTCATCATCGAATGATGCATACTCCACATGATCCTTCAGCCATCGCTTGGATGGTGTGTAGCCATCAGCTACGGTTGCCTTGTAATGCAGATGCCAGAACCCGTCCGATTGCAGATGCCAGAACGGATTTGAGATGTCAGCGGGATTATGGAACTGGGAGTTTTGGGTATATTGCTTCATCAGGGCGAGGTATCGTTTCTCTAACCAATCATTCAGTGCAAACCGGTTGTCTGTGAACTCTCCAAATTCGACGCCATCTATAAGCGCCAACAAAAGCACTGGCTTTGCCACAATGACCTCGCCATGTATTTTTGCCTGCCGTATGCTCATTATCCGCTTGGTATAATGCGCATAGCATTGCTCGTAGTTGTAGTAATGTAGCGTTCTGTTCATGTGTTTCAGATGATGTAATATATGTCAATAATGGGCTGGCTCATTTTCTGCTGCCATCGGTATCTGCATATTTTCTTCCATTAGCTGATAAGGAATCACTCTCGCATGATGGTCTTTTAGCCATATGTGATTAAGAGTGAAAGCAATGGAATCTAATGTATTTTCCCGCATTTGGGGTTTTAGTTCACATTCCCAAACGATGATACAGTGCCAACCCATTTTGACCTTCGGTCTTCTTCTGTCGCGACTCGGGAAAACTCAAACGAGTTTGGCTCTCCTCTCGCTGCTCCATCAGTTCAGCTCCCCGCTACGAAATTCCCCCAACAAAGAAGTCTGAAACTTCTTGTTGTGGAAATTTCTCTGCTCCTATGAACAAGGTATCGAAGGCATCTGTGCCATCTTGTAATTGTTAGACGAAAATCATCAAATGCAGCCCCAAATTGTTTATTTGCGAAAAAAAATAGTTATAATATCTTTCCAATACAAGAAAATGTGTATCTTTGCACCAAAAGTCGGGTGGATAATGTGTAAAATACATTAAAAAGTCGGTATGAAAATGTGTTTATATGTACAAAAGGAAGATAAAAAAAGTACTCCAATCGTGGTTGGATGATGCTTCTCACAAGCCACTTGTTGTGAAAGGTGTCCGTCAGTGTGGCAAGACCAGCAGTGTAATGGACTTTGCTACTAAGAATTTTAAGCATGTTGTATATTTGGATTTTCGTGAGCATCCAGACTACAAGAAGTTTTTCACTCCCAACTTGGAGGTGGATGCCATCATCATGCGTATTACTGCAGCCATGCCAGATGCAGAGATTGAACCAGGTGAGACCTGCTTTGTTTTCGATGAGATTCAGGATTGTCCCAAGGCCAGAGGTTCGCTGAAGTACTTCCATCAGGACGGCCGCTACCAAGTGATGTGTACAGGTTCCTTGTTGGGCGTAAACGGCTACAAGACTCCCGAAGAAAAGAAAGAAGAAGAGGAGGCATCTATTCCTGTCGGTTTCGAAGATATTGTTGGCATGTATCCGATGGACTTTGAGGAATGGCTTTGGGCCAATGGTATCAAGGACATGCACATAGAATACCTTCGAAAATGCCTGAGGGACGAATTACCCATTGAAGAAGCCTTGCACGACAGATTTCGCGAACTGCTCCATCAGTATGTGGTGGTAGGTGGTATGCCGGAGGTTGTGACAACTTTCATGGAAACGAAGCAGATAGGCAAGGTGCTTGCAGTACAGCGTCGCATAGTTGAAGAATATAAGGCAGACATGGTGAAGTACGCTCCTGCAGCCGACAAGTCACGCATCAGAGAATGCTTCGAGTCAATACCCGCCCAGCTGGCTCGTGAGTACAAGAAGTTCAGCTATACGGTAGTACGTTCTGGAGGCAGAGGTCGTGACTATGCCGGTAGTCTGCAATGGATAGAGGATGCAGGCATTATCCGCAGATGCTATAATACGGAGATAACAGAACTTCCTTTGGACGGCCATAAAATCAAGAGTGAGTTCAAGGTATATATGTCAGATATTGGCCTACTCATTTCTATGCTGGAAGATGGCACTCAATCGAGCATCCTTGCTGGCGATTTGCTCAGCTACCATGGTGCCATCAAGGAGAACCTTGTGGCTGACATATTCGGGAAAATGGGCCGCAAGCTCTATTACTATCATAAAGATGGTGGGGTGGAACTCGATTTCCTTATACGCTATAAGGGTAAGTGTACCCCAGTAGAATGCAAGGCCACCAGCGGTAATGCCAAGTCCATGCGAACCGTTCTGAAACATCCAGAGAAATACCATGTAGTGGGTGGTCTCAAACTTGGAGACTACAATGTCGGGAACAGTGACCGATTGCTCACTTTGCCTATGTACATGGCATTCCTCTTAAACGAAGTATAATCAATAGGAGCATATCATCCCTATAACTACATCACGCCCCCCATATCCACCATTCTTGGACGCTCTAACGCCAAGGCGCGGCCTTAAGCTGCGGAACCTACAGAGTATTCACTTTGGGGGGATTTTTGACCTTCGGTCTTCTTCTGTCGCGACTCGGGAAAACTCAAACGAGTTTGGCTCTCCTCTCGCTGCTCCATCAGTTCACATCCCCGCTACGAAATTCCCCCAACAAAGAAGTCTGAAACTTCTTGTTGTGGAAATTTCTCCGCTCCTATGAACAAGGTATCGAAGGCATCTGTGCCATCGGTACGGTGTTCGAGGAGATCCTCTTCCGACTCAGCCAGCTTCTCACCGGCTTTATTCTTGTGAAAGCCATTGCGTCCTCGTGTCACCCCAGCAGCCTGAATAGCGAGAATCAGGTCATCGTTATTCTGGCGATTAAAGAACGGCATGAGGCGCTGTTTCCCTGCGAAAGCCACTCGGCAATCTGGTCCTTCGAGATGTAGTAAATCCGCTTGCGGATGCCGGGCAGCTCAGGCTTACCCATGCACCACGCAAGAGATTTCTGAAGAGGAGAGCAGTTAGGCATAGCAGATTGAAAATTGAAGATTGAAGATTGAAAAGTTCAATACAAAAACAAATAATCGTAAGAAAAGATTAAAAAATGTTACTAAAATGCTCAATTTATGTGAAAAATGGAAGTTAAACGTCATACAGATATCACAGATAACCCCCAAAAAGCATTAGTTTTTCGTTTTTATGCAAATAAGGCAACTTTTTCTGGAGTTTTTGGGAATTTGGGGCAGGGTTTGGGATATAATATAATAGGGGCAGTGTAAAATTTTATCTGTTTTTCTTGCATTAAAGGAAAATTTGTGTTAACTTTGTCCCCGAGATTTGGATTATGGGCGGATTATTTGTCGGAACGACATAATCCAATTGGCTATTTTCCACCAGTTTTCCACCAAAATAACTACTAAGGACGAAAGAAGGACGAGGAAAGGACGAATACAAGACGAAGAACAGACGAATAACAAACGGTGTTTTGTGCTTGCTATCCTAGAGCTACCCCAGTGCTATGTTAGAGGTACGACGGAGGAACAATGGAGGAGTATAAGAGGGGCGTTGAAGTGTAATGGGAGAAGTAGCGGAAGTGTATGGAAGGAGTTTTTAATTAAATAATGTAAAGATTATGGCAACATTAGAGGAAGGTATGTTGAAAGTGAGAGGGCGAGTTGGAGACATTACAATCTACCAAAAAGGTGACA
Organism: Bacteroidaceae bacterium; assembly: GCA_024697945.1. Taxonomy (GTDB): domain Bacteria; phylum Bacteroidota; class Bacteroidia; order Bacteroidales; family Bacteroidaceae; genus Physcousia. The sequence continues at coordinate 39,427 of JAILRU010000083.1, read as the reverse complement.
AAACTATAGTGCGAAAGGCGCATAATGCTAAGAAAAGCAAGAAAAAAAAGAAGAGAATGACGACGCTCAATCAGTTTATTCAGCGGCAGCGTTTGCAGCGCAACAATGCGCTTTGGCGGGTGTTGAAAAAGACAGGGGAGGTGTTCTTTGAGGGTGGCTTGAGTGCCTGCCATCGGTTCCGCTCCATTAATCAGGATGTGCCGGACGTATTTTTGGATAAGTATCAGCTTCTTAGCAATTCGACATTGTTGTTGCCGGGCATGGTGCTGAGTGACGGTCCTGTTCCGTCCATCAACTATCAACTGGAAAAATGGAACGGACAGTTCGTGTTGAAGACAGACCTCACAGAAGAAGATGCGCAGAAGGGTAGGCTGCTATTGTATGTGTTGCGACAGGAGGTTCATCAGAATGAACTCTGTGGAGTCTTGGTGGATGAGCGGCTGACCGTTTCTGCAAAGATGGTAGAAGTGAATCCTGCGGCTGAGACTCAAGCTATCAGCGGGCTTGCTGTTGCTTTCGTGGATGGCTGCATGGTGCTTACAGGCGATATGTTTGCTGATGAGATGTCGGGATTCGGACTGGTACATGTTATTGACGGGCACGCCTCGACGCAGCATCTGGTTACCCGTTGCACCTACTACGAACGTTATGCTACAAAGGAGGCGCTCCAAGCGGCTTTCAAGGAATACAAGAAGATTTAATCATTTACCATTTAACCAAGAATTTCACAAATTATGCGAATTAAATAATCAAAAATTATGAAAAAGTCTTTTCTGTTGGTCGTACTGACCATCGTTTCTTTGAGTGTTCTGGCGAAGGACAAGTCAGACAAACTGCGTGAGAATCTTTTCCACAATCCTAAGTACGTCACTATCGTTGCTCATCGTGGCGATTGGAGGAACCACCCCGAGAACTCCATCCCTGCCTTCAAAAGCTGCATCGACATGGGGATTGATATGATTGAAATTGATGTCCGTCGTACCAAAGACGGCCAGCTCGTGTTGATGCACGACCCCACGGTTGACCGCTGTACAAACGGGAAAGGAAAGGTTGCCGATTTGACCTACGACGAGATTCAGAAACTGCGCCTTCGTCCCCAGCACAACGCGTCCATCACCCGCAACCACATACCCACCCTGGAGGAAGTCCTCATCCTGTGCAAGGGAAAAATCCTTATCAACATCGACAAGGGATATGATTACTTCCAGCAGGTATATGAACTGATGGAGAAAACGGGTACGACAAATCAGGTGATTATCAAGTCGAGCAATCCCATTGGGAAGGTGAAAGAAGAAAACGGGGCAATACTCGACAAGGTGATTTATATGCCCATCGTGAACCTTAACGACAAGAATGCAGAGACGCGTATCGACGAGTTCATCAGCATCCATCCTGTCGCCATAGAATGCTGCATCGGCAAGTATGACGAGAACGTAGGCCGCCTGCTTCAGAAAGTGCGCGATGCAGGTATCAAGGTATGGCTCAACAGCATTTGGGCCAGTCTGTGTGACGGCCACGACGATGACCGTGCGGTGGAACTGGGAGAACCCGACGAGAGCTGGGGATGGCTATTGGACAAGGGTGGCGCTGTCATTCAGAGCGACCGCCCGTATGACTTGCTGCAGTATCTGAAGAAACACAAGCGGCACAAAGCTCGATAAGTCGGCTGAGTCAATCTTCGAAGTCGTACCTGTCCAGCAGTTTGCCGCATTTCGAGCAGAAGACTTCATGCTTGTGGATGGTGTTTCCGCAGTCGTTGCAATGGTAGGTCTGCTCTTCTTTCTTCTCTTTGTTTTCGGTATCCTGGGTTCCCATATAGTTGTTATGTTTTGATGATGACAAGGTTATGATAAACTTAACAGCGAGCTGTCGCCGTAGCTGAGGAAGCGGAAGTCGTGGGAGAGGGCATAGTCATAGACATCGTGCCAGGCGTCGCCGATAAAGGCGCTGACCAAAAGCAGCAGGGTGCTCTGCGGCTGGTGGAAGTTGGTTATCATCTGCCGGACGATGTGATATTTGTAGCCTGGGGCAATGATGATCTGTGTGCTGGAGTGTAGCACGTCCTCGCCCTGTTCGTCCATGTAGTGGAGTAGGGCAGTGAGAGCCTCCGTCGTTGAGAGAGAGTTGTCGTATTCGTAAGGCATCCACTGGGGGACATGGAGAGGGGAGAGTGAAGAGTGAAGAGTGAAGAGTGAAGAATTAGAGTTACCATAAGCCAGGACGCCCATGTAGTAGAGGCTTTCGAGGGTGCGGACGCTGGTGGTGCCGACGGCAATTGCCTGGCCGCCGTGAGCCAGCAGGCGTTCGATGGTACGGCGATGCACGGCAATATGTTCGGTGTGCATGTCGTGTCCGCCGATGTCCTCGCTCTTGACGGGCCGGAATGTTCCAGCGCCGACATGTAGCGTCACCTCCTCGCGTTCGATGCCGCGTGCATCAATGTCCGCCAGGACGCGCTCCGTGAAGTGCAATCCTGCTGTTGGAGCTGCCACGGAGCCTTTTATCTTGGAATACACGGTCTGATAGGTCGTCTTGTCGCTCTCCTGCGTCTTGCGATTCAAATAGGGTGGAATAGGGAGTTCGCCAATGGCGTCGATGACCTCAGCCCAAGTAAGTGAAGAATCAGAGTTACCTTCAAGCTTCCATTCAAACTCTATCAGTTGACTGGTGCCGTGACTGCCTTTTCGGGTGGCAGAGATGATGAATTTTGAATTATGAATTATGAATTCCTTCGTCAAGGCTCCTTCTTTCCATTTCTTCAGATTACCCACGAGACAATACCATGAGCAACTGCCGCGACGGGCGAAGTTCTCCTGATACTCCACAGGGTCGGCAGGTTCGAGGAGGAAGATTTCGATGAGAGCCCCGTCCCCATTTTTGCGGAAATGCAGACGTGCCTGGATGACTTTGGTGTTATTGAAGACCATGAGTGCTCCTTCGGGGAGTAGGGAAGGCAGGGAGCGGAACACGGTCTCGCTGATGTGTCCGTCCTTATAGACGAGGAGCTTGCTGCTGTCGCGTTCGGGCAACGGGAACTTTGCAATGCGCTCGTCGGGCAAAGGATAGTCGTAGTCGCGTATATGTATGTGCTTTGTATCCATAAGTAGTGCAAAGGTACAACAAAAAGTGAAAAGTGAAAAGTGAAAAAGTGAAAAATGAAGGGTGAAGAATGAAGATTGAAGAAATTTTTGTATATTTGCAGACGAAAAACTATCAAACTAACTCACAATAACTATGAAACTATCAGGAAGAAGAGAAAGTACGAATGTGGATGACCGTCGCGGAATGACAGCTGCCAAGGCTGGTGGCGTCGGCATCGTTGGTGTTATTATCGCCCTATTGATGACGTTTATGTCGAAGGGTAGTCTGGACCTCACGGATATCATCAGCAACGTCGGGCAGATGGGTAACGTCACAGAACAGGCTGAGGGCGGTCGCGAGTTCACAGAGGAAGAACAGGAACTGGCGAAGTTCTCAAAACAAATCCTGGCAGGCACGGAAGACGTCTGGGCTCAGGAATTCAAGAAGATTGGACGCACCTACGAGCCGCCCAAGATGGTGCTCTACACGGGTAGCGTGCAGACGGGTTGTGGCAACGGACAGTCGAGCATGGGTCCCTTCTATTGCTCTGCCGACCAGTGCCTCTACATCGACCTGTCTTTCTTCACGTCCATGAAGCAGCAGTTGGGTGCTGACGGCGATTTCGCCTACGCCTATGTGATTGCCCATGAAGTGGGACACCATGTGGAGTATCTGCTCGGAACGCTGGGCAAGGTGCATCAGCAGATGGCGAAGCTCAACTCGACAGAAGCCAACAAACTGAGCGTACGTTTGGAACTTCTGGCTGACTTCTATGCCGGTGTCTGGGCCTACCACGACAACGAGATGTTCGGAAGTATTGAGGACGGCGACCTGGAGGAAGCAATCCGTTGTGCACAGGTCATCGGCGACAACTACCTGCAGGAGAAAGCTCGCGGCTATTCCCAACCAGAGACGTTCACTCACGGCACCAGCAAGCAGCGCATGAAGTGGTTGAAGCTCGGCCTCCAGACAGGCGACATCACGAAGGGTACCACCTTCCAGTGCAGCGACGCTGAGCTTTGATTCTGCATCCCAATCAACGGCAGTTAAATGAAGATTGGTGATAAAGTGCGCTTCCTCTCCGAGGTGGGAGGCGGCAGAGTGAGTGGGTTCCAAGGCAAGAACATCGTCCTGGTGGAGGATGAGGATGGCTTCGAGATTCCGATGCAGGTGAAGGATGTAATCATCGTTCCCGAGGTGGAGGAAGTTGAAAGGGGAGTTAAATTGGAAGTTAAAGAGGAAGTTAAAAGGGGAGTTAAAGAGGAAGTAATAGAGGAGGAGAAGCCTGTTACTTTCAAACCGAAGCCTTTGGAGCGGAGGGAAGGGGAACTGCTAAATCTCTACCTCTCTTTTCTGCCGGACGATGTAAAGGAAATCTCCAGCACGGGTTTCGAGTCGTACCTTGTGAACGACAGCAACTACTACATGCAGGTCTCGCTAATGAGTGCGGAGGGAGCCAGCTGGAGGTTGCGCTTCTGCGGCGTGGTTGAACCCAACAGCAAGCTCTTTGTGGAGGCTTTCGACCGTTCGCAGGTCAATGACTTGGAGCGCCTCTGTGTACAGGCTATTGCTTGGAAGCAGGACAAACCTTTCTCGATGAAGCCTGCCATAACAACAGAACTTCGCCTGAATCTGACGAAGTTCTATAAACTGCATGTCTTCCACCCAAATGAGTTCTTCAATGAACCCAACTGGACGGAAGACATTATTCGTGACGACAAGCCTGTGCGCAGTGTCTTTGTGAACGAAGAGCAAGTAAAGGAAAGACTTAGCTCTTTGGGTCGCCAAACTTAGTGTCGGTGTGCATGCGTCGCATTGCGGCGATGTCCTGACGCGGGCAAATCATGAGGAATTCCCCTTCCTCGGCTATGACATAGTCGTGCAGTCCTTTGACAACGGCCGTGTGGCCTTTAGGGAGGCGGATGACGTTGTCGGAGCACTCATAAAGATAGGCATCGGTGTCGAGCATTACGTTGCCATCGGCATCACTGGGAACATCTTTTCCAATGCTGGCCCATGTGCCTATGTCGGCCCATCCAAAGTGACCACGCTGCACATAGACCTGACTGGTACGCTCCAGAATGCTGACATCCATGTTGTAGTTGGGCAGGACGCTGAAGAACTCGGGCAATAGCTTCGGATTGTTACTCTCTGCCTCTGCCATCATACGGGGTATCTCCACCCTGTACTCAGGCACAAGCATAAAGAGGTTGTCGAGCATGCTCCGTGTGTTGAAGCACAGCAAACCCGTATTCCACAGGAAATTGCCCTCCTGCATGAAGATGTTGGCGAACTCGGCATCGGGTTTCTCCGTGAATGACTTGACGGGGAAGATGTCGTTGGAGAGGGATTTCTCATCGTCAATCTGGATGTAACCGTAGCCAGTCTCAGGTCGTGAGGGTGTGATGCCCATGACGAGGAGTCCCTCGTTTTCTCCAACAAATTGAAGTCCGGCGAGCACGTCCTGTTTGTACTGTTCTTCGCGCAGAATAATCTGGTCGGACGGTGTGACAAAGAGCACGGATTGCGGGTCTTGCTTGGCAATGAAGACAGAGCCCCATGCAACGGCAGCCAGTGTGCCTCGGCGCAGCGGTTCCTCCAGGATGTGCATGTCATCGACCTCGGGCAACTGCTCATAGACCAACGGCAGGTAGTCAACATTGGTGCTGACGTAGATGTGCGAAGGGTCGATGAACTGTACTACGCGGTCGTAGGTCTGCTGTAGTAATGTGCGACCTGTCCCGAAGAGGTCGAGGAACTGTTTAGGCTTTGTGGTACGGCTGATGGGCCAAAGGCGACTTCCGTTGCCACCAGCCAGTATGAGACAATATTTATTGTCGGCCATGAGATTTAGCGCAGTTTCTTGATGACGGGCAGGAGAAGGTTCTCCATAACCTCGTAGCCCTTGACATTGGGATGAACGGCGGGAGTGTCCTCGCCCAGTTCAGGCTTCATGCCACTGCCGTCTTCGGCAACCAGAGCAGAGAAATAATCTACGTAGGGAATCTTGTTGGCTTCGGCGTAAGCCTTGACGCGGGCATTTAGACTACGAATCTTGTCCATTGCGTCGGTGATGTTGGGACGCCAGCTGAAGCCACCAGCGGGAAGGCAGCTTGTCAGGATGACCTTGCATTTGTGGTAGCGAGCCAGCTCGACCATCGAGAGAACATTGCCGTATGTGAGGTCCTCGTTGTATGCACCCGTATTCTCTGCGATGTCGTTGGTACCGTAGTTGATGACTACGACCTTGGGCTGCAGGTTGATGACGTCCTCGCGGAAGCGAAGCAGGAACTGATAGCTGGTCTGTCCGCCGATGCCGCGACCAATGAGGTTGTTGTCCTTGAAGAATTCGGGTCTCTTGCCTGGCCAGCCGTCGGTGATGGAGTTACCCATCAGAACGACGCGCTTCTCGCCCTTGGCAGGAGCTCCGAGCTCCTTGTTGGCGTTGGCGTAGCGTTTCCAATTGGCGAATTCGTGTTTCTGAGCCTGGGTGCCGAGTGCTATACTAAGCAGTGCAACGGCAGCAATGATTCTTGCTTTCATGATTATGGGGTTAATAGGTTTAATGGGTTTAATAGGCTAATTGAGAAGTTAAAACTCCTTGCGGATGCTTTCTGCAATCTGCTCGAACTCCTCGGGAGTGAGTTTGAGGTGCGGAGCGTTGAAGCGCATGTCGGCCTCAGTCTGCATGGGAACAAGGTGGATGTGTGCGTGGGGTACTTCCAGTCCGAGTACGCATTGACCGACCTTAACGCAGGGGATGGCCTTCTTTATTGCCTTAGCCACTTTCTTGGCAAAGACCTGAAGGCCTGCCAGTTCGTCGTCTTCAAGGTCGAAGATATAATCTACTTCACGCTTGGGAATCACCAGGGTATGTCCCTTCTGCAGGGGACTGATATCGAGGAAGGCATAATAGCGTTCGTCCTCGGCAATTTTGTAGCTTGGTATCTCGCCGGCTACAATACGGGAAAAGATGCTTGCCATGTTTAGTTACAATTTGAAGATTTACAATTTACGATTTGGCGAATCACTTTCTTTAATCAAAGTTGATGCTAACCACTTCGAGTTGAATTGTGCCCTGGGGTACCTTAATCTCTGCTATGTCGCCCACTTTCTTGCCAAGCAGTCCCTTGGCGATGGGGGTTTCCACACTGATTTTTCCTGAACGGAGGTCTGCCTCTGTGGCACTAACGATGGTGTATTTCATCATCATCTTGTTCTTCACATTACGCAGTTCTACGGTGGAAAGAATCTGAACCGTGCTGGTATCGAGGTGGGTTGTGTCGATAATCTTTGCCTCGATGATGGTTTTCTTCAGCATAGCAATTTCCGTTTCCAGTTTTCCTTGCCATTCTTTTGCAGCATCGTATTCTGCATTCTCCGAGAGGTCGCCTTTGTCTCGCGCCTCCGCGATGGCAGCACTTGCGGCAGGGCGGTCAATGCTCTCCATGTGCTGCAGTTTAGCCACGAGCTCGTCGTAGCCCTTTTGTGTCATGTAAGCCATGTATTGTTGTTTTAATTATACATTATCTATTTATAGTGGCAATGAGCGGAGGACTTGGGCATGAGAACCGTCACCTGCGCAAAGCACGAAAAAAAGAAGAATCCTGACCGTTGGCCAGAACCCTTGTTCTTTTCCGTCTTTTTATGTTTGCCGCTTGCAAAGGTAGGGAGTTTTTCCGAATCTACAAACTTTTTGCATGAAAATTTCATTCGAAGCAGGCATTTTGTCCTCTTCTGATATTGGAAATGTCCCAATCTACTCCAGAATGCTACTATTTTGTCCTGCTTATCGCCTGATTTTGTATTTTCCACCGACGAGCATCTGCACTGCACCTTTCATCTCGAGTGAAAAGAGGAGACTTGAGAGCTGACCGATGGGGATATTTGTCTCGACGGCAAGGATGTTTATCTGTTTGCTGTCGTCCTTGGAAAGGGCCCGCAAGATGCGTTGCTCTTCTTCGGAATACTCGGCAAAGAGTTCCTGTTGAACGCCTTCGGAAAGCTGCTGCTGGTGCTGCACGTCGTCCGCCCAACCCATTGCCACACAGAAGTCTTCAGCTCCAGTGAGCAGAGAGGCGCAGTTCGAACTTATGAGCCGGTTGCAGCCAGCAGAATGTATGTCGTGGATGCGTCCTGGGAATGCCCATACCTGTCGGTCATAGCTGAGGGCGATGTCTGCCGTGATGAGTGAACCGCCCTTCGTTGCACTCTCCACCACGATGACAGCATCCGCCATGCCTGCCACGATACGGTTGCGCTGCACGAAGTTGCGTTTGTCGATGGGCGTACCTGACATATACTCTGTAATCAGCCCTCCTTGGGAAAGCATCTGCTTTGCTGTATCACGATGATGGCGCGGATAGATTTGGTCAAGGCCATGGGCCAGGACCCCCACGGTGTCGAGTCCTTCCTCCAAAGCAGCCCGATGACAATGTACATCTACGCCGTATGCCAGTCCGCTCACCACGACAGCATCGGGACAAAGACTCTTCAGGTCACGCACGAAGGAGTGGCAGAGGTCTTTGCCGTAGTCCGTAATCTGTCGGGTGCCAACCATGCTGACGATGTGACGGGCATTCAGGTCGGCCGTACCGCGATAATAAATGAGCACCGGCGCATCGGGACAGTCCTTCAGGCGCTGGGGATAGTCCTCATCGTTGATGCCCAGACATCTGAGACTACCTTTCCGACAGAAAGCCAACTCCTGTTCGGCTCGAGCCAGATGGCTGTCCATTGCGGCCAAAACATCGAGCGTCTTTTGCGAAACCGAAGGCATCACCTGTTTCAAAGACTTGCGATTCTCGTAGATGGCAGTAGCCGAACCCAGTCCGTCAATCAGCTGATGCAGGTTGGTGAGGGTCAGTGAAGGCACCTGAGTCAGCGCCATCATGTATAGGGTCTCTTGCTCTGTCATTATTCTGAGTAATAGGGGATTAGTTTGTCCTCAAGTTTTGTACAACGACTCAGCTTGCCATTCACAAGGCAGACAGTATCGACTGTGCCACGAGCTGCGAGCTTCATATCCGGCAGTCGGTAGATGTCCTGTTTGAATACGTAGCGGACGCCCTCTTGATAAATATTGAGGCAAGATAGGAATTCATCACGACTTCGCAGAGGCATTTTAAAGGCAATCGTGATACGTGCCACAACAGCATCAATACCCTGATTGTGCATGTCGGAAAAACTGATGCCAGCCTCGAGCAGGAACTCATGTCGGGTATGCTCCATATAGTGCTGGTAGTTGGCGTTGTTGACAATTCCCTCGAGGTCGCACTCATAGTCGCGAACCTTCATCTTCAATTCGTAGGCGTATTTCATTTCTTCAAGTATTCATATCCGAAGCGGCAACGGAGGCAGTCGATGCGGTCGCAGTACTGGCGTTTGAGTTGGATGAGTGCTTGGCTGTCGGCTGCTGTGCCGACCTTCAGTCCGCAGTCTTGCCACTGCCGCAGGATGTAGTTGTTTTCTGCAGGTAATTCCTCCAGGAGCCGGACGGCACGCATACAGATGTCCTCGTCGCTGATGTGGCGGCCATAGGCAAAGAGCAACGGCACAACCGTGTTGATGATGAGCAGACGGCGACTGGCGGCTGTAGTCCCCTTCACTTCCAGACATTGCTGTAGTTCCTTTATGTCTTTGGCTTCCAAGAGTTTGCTCATCTGTGCTTTTCCTTTGTGATAGAGTTCTGCAATCTGCAGGATGCGCATGAAGGGGAAGTTTTGAGGGCGTGTACGGAGGAAGCGCCAGTCGGAGCGTAGCATCGGTTCTCCCAGACTGAATTTGTGCTTGAGGTAGGTAAACTCCTGCTGGAGTAACGAAACCTCCTTCGCGTTTCTGACAGCCTCCACCTCTTCGATGAGGCCTGCCATCCCAAGGAAGAGAGCCTCTATTTGGAAGAGGTCGTCGCGATGCTTGCCGGCAGCTTGCAAGGGAATCCTCATGGCCCATCGCTCGAAGGCATCGCCGTTGAGGCCGAAGCCGAAACTGCGGCTCAGCGTCACGAAAGTGGCGCGTTCCCAATCGCCATCAGTCCTTTCGGCCCTCTTTGTCACCATTTCCGAGCGTTCCTTCAGACGCTCCACAAGCAGGGCATCCATCCACTGGTGCACTTTCAGTTGCGGCACGGATGGGATGATGCGATGACAACGCGGATAGTCCTCCGTTCGGCATAGTTCTTCATAACTCTGCTGAATCTTTTGGGGTATGTCGAGCTGAACCTGAGGCAACAGCTTGCCTTCTGCGTTCCTGACCTCTCTGTCTATCTCGCTCACGACGTGTAGGATGACACTGTTGTAGGCGGGGTCGCTCTCGTGTCCGTGCCTGTTCCAGTCAGAAGAGCGCAGATGTACCTCGACATTGCCTGCCCAAAGCGTCCCATCCAATCGAATCTTGGCGTTGAAGAAGTCAGGTCCCTGGTCGTGATTGTGCAGACCCGGGTCGATGACTTCGACTTCCTGCCCGTCCGATGTGATAAGCGTCTTCAGGGGCAACATCTTGTGCTTCCAGACATAGTGCAGCAGCCTTTCCATCCTTATTTTGGCTCCGTTAACGTATTTTGTGAAACAAAAGTACGCAAATTTGAGCGAAAAGCATTACTTTTGCACGAAAATTCTTAAGAAAGGTATGAAAATAGCATTGATAGGGTACGGCAAGATGGGCCGTATGATAGAAGAAATCGCTCTCTCGCGAGGTCATGAGATAGTTAGCATCATTGACATAGACAATCAGGAGGAATTCCAATCGGAGGCTTTTGCCAGTGCTGATGTTGCCATCGAATTCACGACTCCCTGGACGGCATATGACAACTACTTGAAGGCGTGGAAAGCAGGCGTGAAGGTGGTGAGTGGCAGTACCGGTTGGATGAAAGACCACGAGGAAGAGGTGCGCAAGGCTTGTACGACCGAAGGCAAGACGCTCTTCTGGGCCAGCAACTTCAGTGTAGGAGTAGCCATCTTCAGTGCCGTGAACACCTATCTCGCTAAGATTATGAACCGTTTCGAGCAGTACGATGTGAACTTGGTGGAGACCCATCACGTTCACAAACTGGATGCCCCTTCAGGCACCGCTATCACGCTGGCAGAGCAGATAGTGGCCAATCTGGACCGCAAGGAGCGCTGGGGACTGCATGAGACAAAGCCTGGCGTGCTCCGTATCGATGACATCCGGCAGAAGGAGGTTCCAGGCATCCATACCATCACTTACGACTCTCCCGAGGATATGATTACCATCACCCACGATGCCCATAACCGTCGCGGCTTTGCAATGGGAGCCGTCCTCGCCGCAGAATATACAGCAGAGCACTCCGGCCTGCTCACAATGAGTGATTTGTTCAAGTTTTAGATTCCCCATTAAGTCTATTAACCTCATAAATCCTATAAAATGACTAAAAAGAAAAGATACAAAGCAACGGCTAAGGACTGGGCAAAAGCCATTATCTTAATTGCCCTCTACATCGCGTTTCTCTATTGGGTGGATGCCTGGTGGGGCGTTATCGTCATCCCATTTATCTTCGACGCATACATTACGCATTACATCCCCTGGACTTGGTGGAAGGATGCCGAAAACCCCGTTATCCGTACCGTGATGAGTTGGGTGGATGCCATCGTCTTCGCACTGGTGGCAGTCTATTTCGTCAACATCTACTTCTTCCAGAACTACACCATCCCCTCCAGCTCTCTCGAGAAGAGCCTCCTGGTGGGTGACTACCTGCTGGTGAGCAAGATGAGCTACGGACCTCGTGTGCCGCAGACGCCCCTCCACATGCCGCTCTGCCAGCACACCCTGCCCTTCGGTGGCAAGAGCTACATCGAATGGCCGCAATGGGAGTACAAACGTGTGACGCCAAAGCCCATCACCCTCAACGACATCGTCGTCTTCAACTATCCGGCAGGCGATACGATTGTCAGCAAATTCCAGACGGAATACTATACGATTTGCTACGGCGTAGGCTCACAGATTTATATGCAGCAGACGGGTACAGTGCCACAACTGGATAGCATGACAACGCTGGAACAGCGACAATACTACAGCACCATCTATGAGTTGGGGCGCCAGTATGTCCTCTATTCACCACAGGACTTCGGCGAGGTCGATTGGCGTCCTGTTGACCGTCGCGAGAACTACGTGAAGCGCTGCATCGGACTGCCCGGTCAGACGCTTGAGATACGCGACCGCATCGTCTATCTCGATGGCAAGGAAAATCCTGCCCCCAAGAACGTGCAGTTCAACTATATCGTCAGGTTGAAGACGAACTATCTGCCAAAAGAGATTGTCTATGAGCTGGGACTGAGCATGAAGGACGTGCAGGATATGTACTCGGGTGGCGAGATTCCCTTGACTGCGGAGGCAAAGAAGGCACTGGAGGGTTATACAGACTATGTGGAAAGTATCACTCCTATCGAGAATAACGGCAAGGACGCAAGGCTCTATCCTCAGAACGGCTATACAGGCTGGACCCAGGACAACTATGGTCCTATCTGGATTCCCAAGAAGGGCGAGAGCATACAGCTCACCTTGGAGAACCTGCCCATTTACGAGCGTCCCATTCGTGTCTATGAGGGCAACGACCTGAAGGTGACGCCCGATGGTAAGATTATTATCAATGGAAAGGAGACGACGGAATACACCTTCAAGATGGACTACTACTGGATGCAGGGCGACAACCGCCACTGTTCTGCCGACTCGCGCTATTGGGGCTTCGTTCCCGAGGACCATATCGTGGGCAAGCCCATCTTCATCTGGCTCAGCACCGATGCCGACCGCTCTTGGTTCAGTGGCCATCACATCCGTTGGAGCCGCCTGTTTAGACTGGTCGATAATATTAGGTAAAGACAACGGACAACAGACAACAGACAACGGACATGATTCTTCCTTGCTGTTATCTTGCACCTGTCTCACACTACAGCGCCTATTACCGTGCTGATGAGGTGCGCCTTGAGGTCTGCGACCACTTCGCGAAGCAGACCCTGCGCAACCGTTGCCGGATAGACAGTCCACCGGGGGCACTTGCCCTGACTGTTCCCGTTGTCAAGCCCGAGGGTAAGACGGCTATGCGCGATGTCCGCATCAGCGACCACGGCAACTGGCGTCACCAGCACTGGGTGGCGTTGGAGAGTAGCTACAGGCAATCGCCCTTCTTCGAGTATTATGCCGATGACTTTGCCCCCTTCTATGAGAAGAAGTGGGAGTTCCTTGCGGACTTCAACGAGGAGCTGATGGCGCTCTGTGCCACCTTGCTCGACATCCAGAAGCCTGTTAGCAGGACCACGACCTTCGAAGGCGTCTCCCACATCGTTTCTGCCGAACGGGCAGGAAACGACGTCTCCCCTCATGGGGATTCGGAGGGGGCATCAGGCTCTCCCTATTACCAGGTCTTTGCCGACAGGCATGGCTTCCTGCCCGACCTTAGCATCGTCGATTTACTCTTTAACCAAGGACCGGAGGGCGTGCTATGGCTGTAGCACTGCATCCCCTCCCTGCCAAAGTGCAAGGCGTTCGTCCGCCTCGCCAGTTCACTTACCCTTTCTGCTACGAGCCACATCCGCTCTGCATTTCAGCGGCCGACGAGGTGCGCCGCTACCTCAACCAGCACCCCGAATGGCACGACGAGCTCCAACAGGGCAAGATGTTTGGGATATTAATAGCCTCACCCATAACCCCTCTCCGAGGAGAGGGATGTCAAAAAGAGACTGCCTTTCTCGCCGCCTTCTCTGGTACCCTTGACGGCAAGACGCGGCATGAGTATTTCGTGCCTCCTGTCTTCGACCTCATGGCTCCCGGCTGCTACTTCCAGGAGGAAGAGGCCGCCATCAGCGGCATCAATCGGCAGATAGACGAGCTGCAAACTGGCCTCCATCCCAGCCCATTGCACGCCCAGATGGAAGCCGAGCTTGCCGCCTATAAGCTGTTTATGCAGCAGAGTAAGGAAAAGCGCGATGCACTGCGGAAAAACAGCCCCCTCCCATCCTCCCCCAAGGGGGAGGAGTTTCTCATCAAAGAGAGTCAGCATCAGAAGGCCGAGTTGCGTCGCCTCAAACAGAAATGGCAGAAGCGCATCCTTGCTGACGAAGCTCCTCTTCGCGAACGAAAAGCACTAATCGAGCAATTGCAAAGGGAGCGTCACCAGCGCAGCATCGCCCTCCAACAATGGCTCTTCCACCAGTTTGTCTTCCTCAACGCTCTCGGCGAAACCCAGACCCTGACTGAGCTCTTCTCGCCTGCCACGCCGCCTTCTGGTGCTGGCGAATGCTGTGCGCCCAAACTTCTGCAGGCTGCTTACAAGGAGGGCCTCCAGCCACTCTGCATGGCGGAGTTCTGGGTCGGAGCATCTCCTGCAGACGAAGTCCGGCACGACGGACATTTCTATCCCGCCTGCAACAGCAAGTGCCGTCCCATCCTGCGCCATATGCTCCGTGGCCTCGATGTGGAACCCAATCCCCTGCTGGCCGACCGCGAGGAGTCCCTCTCCCGACTACATATTATATATAATGATGACGGAATGGCCGTTGTGAGCAAGCCTGCAGGAATGCTCTCTGTGCCAGGAAAAGACGACCAACCGAATGTGCAGGAAGCTATGCGCGAACACTTCCCGTCTGCCACAGGGCCGCTCATCGTGCACCGCCTCGACATGGACACAAGCGGCCTGATGCTCATCGCATTGACCGAGGAAAAGTACCACGAGTTGCAGGACCTTTTCCTCCGGCGGCGCATCCACAAGGTCTATCATGCTCTGCTTGAGCACGAAATGCCTGTGGGACAGGAGGGCGACATCTGCCTCCCCCTGCGTCCTGACTTCAACGACCGTCCCCGTCAGCTGGTGGATAAAGAGCACGGCAAGCCCGCCCAGACCCATTATCGTGTATTGGAGAACCGCGACGGCCACGCCCATGTGGAACTACGACCGATAACAGGTCGCACGCATCAGCTTCGTGTCCACTGTGCCCATTCCCTCGGCCTCGACAATCCCATCGTTGGTGACCGCCTCTACGGCAAACCCGCTGAGAGGCTAATGCTGCACGCCTACAGTATCACTATAGAGGATAAGTCCTTTACCTCCCCAAATTATGAATTGTGAATTATGAATTATGAATTAAAGCTTGACGTCCACACCCACACCATCATGAGCGGCCACGCCTACAGTTCTCTGCAGGAAATGGTTGCCGCTGCACAAGAGAAGAATCTCGACATCCTGGGCATCACAGAGCATGCCCCGGGCATTCCGGGCACCTGTCACCCCATCTATTTCCGCAACCTGCACATCGTCCCACGCCAGTTCGGCAGCCTTAGGCTCATGCTCGGTGCTGAACTCAATATCCTTGACACCAAGGGTACCCTCGATCTCGACGAGTTCTACCTCAAGATGCTCGACATTCGCATTGCTGGCATCCACATCCTCTGTTGGGAGGGTGGGACCATCGAACAGAACACCGACGGCATGGTGGCCGCCATCCGGAACCCATGGACCCAGATTATCTCCCATCCGGGAGACGGCACTGCCGAGCTCCTCTTCGAGCCCATCGTCCTTGCTTCCAAAGAGACGCATACCCTGCTGGAAATCAACAACAGCAGCCTCAATCCCAGGCGCAACAAGAATCAGGCCGTCAGGAACAACCTCGAGATTCTGCGCCTGTGCAAGCTTTACGATGTGCCAGTCATCCTCAGCAGCGACGCACACATCAGCTTCGACATCGCCAATTACGAATTCATCTGGCCCCTGCTGCAGGAGACCGGTTTCCCCGACCAGCTCATCCTCAACTACGACCCGCAGCGCTTCCTCGACTATCTCCCAGGGCACCCGTAGGACCAGCCCAATTTTGTCTCTCCCTCTAATAATTATTTCTCTTCGGATGAATAATTTTTTTTCTCTTAGAAGGAATACTTTTTCGTCTTAGATGATTTTGTTCTCACTTAGTGAAGAAAAAGTTTATTTCCCTAAGACTTTTTTATGTTTACGCTCCATAGACTTATGTTCGCGGGCCGGAAACATAAGTCCAAGGCCCGCGAACTTATGTTTCCGGCCAGCGAACATAAAAAATGTCTAAGACAAAATACTTTTATCTCCCTATGAAAATACATTTTTTCTCCTATGGAAAAACATTTTTAGCCCGAAAGGAGCAAAAAAGTGTGCCGAATGGAAGAAAAAGTTACGAGGGACAGACAACTTTTTTTTGCCGTTTGTGACGCAAATTTGCGAAAAAAGAGGCAAAAACCATAGTGAAGTGCAGGGAAAACTGCCCCTGCTACATAAAATTTCGGTACAAAATCGGGGTTTTCACGAAATGATAAATCTTTCGCATTTAATGATAACAGGTTTTCGAAGAAAAGTTCCTATATTTGCAGCGAAAAATTATTGTTTGCTGCTGAACGGACACAAAACTATGGTGACGACAGCAAGTATATGAAGTAAAATGGAAGTTACAACAAGGCTCCACAACCACAATCTCGCCTCGATGCCATGCCAAGCACAGGGGCAGATGGAACTTTGCAAAGGTCATACAGACCAGGCGCAGACGGCACTTCGCAAAGCTCGCCAGGACCAAGTGCAGGCGGAGCTGAAGTATCTGGCAAGCAGAGATGGGAGTAAAGTCCTTCAGGCTGGACTGACGAAACAGCCATCTCAATTTACCCCCCCCCACCATACAATAACCTTATAATCAATAGTTTGCAATGGTGCGCGCCGTGCCATGCAGGACTTGGTGTGTGCTGTGCTCCCTCAAAAGGGAGTCGCGGCACACTTCGTCGTATCATCTCGTTTATATTTATGCTCTGCCTCTTTGCCCTGCCGCAGCATGCGCTGTCGGACGTTGGTGGACAGATGAAGCATTATGCCGACGAATACGCCAAGTGCGAGAATCCCGGCAGCCGCCTGCGTCTTGCCAACGACTTCTTTGCCTACCTGCTCAAGACCGACTACATCGACGAGCCCATCGTGTTCCCTGCCGATTCGCATATCGACTCCGTGGATGTCAACGTATATTATTATGTATCCGAGTGGTACTACGGCGAGGGCGACTACAAGTCGGCAGTGGACTACTGTAGCCGCGCTGTCCAGTCCTGCACCGACAAGGTGGACGATGCCTCGAAGAGCGATGTCTATGGTCTGCTTGGTGCCATCTATTTCCGCCAGAGTGCCTACGAGAAGGCAGCCGAGGCGCTGAACCGCTGCTACGAGATAGACAAGGCGAGTGGCGACTTCGACCGCATGAGTTCCACGCTGAACGGCATCGCCAGCGTGTTCGTTGCCGCAGGCAAGCCCAAGGAGGCCGAGAAGTACATCCTGGAGGCGATAGCCGCCAACAGCCTCACGGAGAACCTGACTCGCAGGGCCGTGCTCTACGGCACCACGTCGGAGATCTACCGCTCGATTGGTGACATGGAGCAGTCGTTAGAGTATGCCCTCAAGGCGCTCGGCACGGAGCGTCAGCTTGGTGACAGCGCCAGGTTAGGCGTGCGCCTGTCCCAGTTGGCCAGTGCGCAGCTGGGCCTTTCGCAGATAGCGGAAGCCCGCCGCTCGCTCGAAGAGGCCATCCCCCTGCTGCACAGCAGCGGCAACCTGCATTCGTGGGGCATCTGCCAGAACCAGATGGGCGACATCCTTGCCAGCGAGGACAAGAACGAGGAAGCAGCCGCCTGCTACCTGGAGGCAGCCATGCTGTTCCTGAAACAGGGCGATAAATATAATGAATTACACGCGCGCGAGGGACTGTACAAAGTGATGAAATCCTCGTCTCCCAGCGAGGCGATGATGCACCTGGAGCGTGCGAAGCAGCTGCAGGAAACCATCTACCAGAGCGAGACGGGCGAGGCGCTGAGCAAGTACAACGCCATCTACTTCAACGACATCCTGCAGAAGGAGAAGGAGCGTGCTGAGCAGCGGAACCAGACCTTCGTGCTGACGATTGTCATCTCTCTCGTCGCGCTGCTTGCCCTTGTCGGCATGGGTATGATAGTCACCTATCGGCGCCAGAAGCAGAAGCAGCAGCTCTACGAGCAGAACCTGAAGGCGATGCTGTACCGCAACGAGCAAATCATGCGCAAATACCAGAATGCGATAGCGGACACGTCGTTAGACCTTGCCAGCCTGACGGAGGACGACAAGCAGTTCCTGCTGCAGCTGAGGGGTGTCATCTATGCATCGGTCGAGACGGGTAGCGCAGACCTCAACACGATCGTGGCGCAGATGCATATCAACGCCGTCACCCTGCGCCGCCGCCTTTCCCAGACCTTGTCGGTCACTCCTAAGACCTACATCCTGCAGACGCGCATGCACATAGCCAAGTACCTGCTGCTGAACTTCCGCGACATGTCCATTGCCGAGGTGGCGGAGAAGTGCGGCTACTCGCAAATGTCAAACTTCACGAGAGCCTTCACGAACTTCTACGGCATCATGCCGTCCGACGTCAGAACGCAGATATTGAAGTGAAAAGGGAAGTTAAAATGGAAGTTAAAGAGGAGTTAAAAGGAATGGAAAGGAAGTATGATTAAGTGCAATAATATAATGGAAAGAGAAGGAAGACTAATCGTTATGTTCCATCCAATTCTCAACCTTCACACCGGGCATTGGGTCGAAGGTTCCGACCTTCAGGATGTGTTCCACGACAGCACTGTTGCCATGGACGAACTCTATCAAAATGTTCGTGTCCAAGAGGTATTGCTTATTTTCCATCGTAAAGCGGTTTTAGGTTACGCTCATCGAAGTGATGGCTCTCACGCAACATCTGCTTCATCTCATCGGCGCTCATCTCGCCGTCGTAGCGCATTGCCAGCAGCTCCTTTACATATTCTTCGTCAGCCTTCTCCTGCTGAGCCTTTTCTTCCTCGTCCTGCATCGTATCAACGAGGAACGCTACGACCGCCAGTTTCTGCTCGCGGTTTAGGCCCTGCATCAGGCTCATGTACGGAGCCATCGGAGACTGCTTCACTTTCAATGCTATTGCTGTCATATTCGTAAACACTTTATAGGTTTCTGCGTGCAAAGGTACGATAAAAAAGGAAAAAGTAAAAGTGAAAAGTGAAAAAAATTAAGAAACAACAAAATATAAACAAACCAATTAACCTTATTTATTAACCAAATTCTGTTAACATGAAAAAAAGATTACTTCTGCTCCTTGGCCTGTTAGTGACGGCGGGGAGCACGGCCTGGGCGGAGATTGCTCATGGCACATGTAAGAACGGTACATGGAAGATTGACGATAGCGGCAAGCTGACGATCAACATGACCGGCAAGATGGCAGACTATGGCAAATATAAAACTCCGTGGAACGAATACCGGGAACAGATTAAAGCCATCCACATCGGCCCTGGCGCAACGAACATAGGCCGTCATGCCTTCTACGCATTACGTCAAGTGGTATCGGTGACGGGTGGCGAGAATGTCGAAGCATGCGCTATGGGTTCTTTTGCATATTTAGGAGGTGGTGTTGAATGGGTATGGAAAGGCGTAATAGGTTACCGACCTGAGAACATTGATCCAATCCCATCTATTTATTTTCCCAAATGCAGCTATGTGGGACAAATGGCCTTCTATAGAACATGTTGTGCTGCTATTTCCCTTCCTTTGGTGAAAACATACAAACCAGATGCTCTTTTCTTAAGTCAAAATCGCCATAATTGGTGGGAAGAAGCTAAAACTTATGCCCCAGTTACCTTTGCTGATTTGGGACAAGAGGTGGAAACAATCAGACCCGGTTCATTATATGGTGTTGATTATTTGTTCATACAAAATCCTAATCCGCCAGACTGGGAACGGCTATACACGAGAGAAGAACAGAGTACTTATTATATCGAAAATGATTTTGGATATGATTCTTGGGAGCGTTATTACTTCTATCCTTTTTCTCTTGGCTCTAAAGTTATAGTTCCTCCAAACCTTCTTGAAACTTACTGCGACTACTATCCTGAAAGGCATCCGGAGATATATTTATATGGCTATATGGGTGCGCAGTATTGGGTTGAAATGGAACGTGAGCATCTTTACAAAAGTTATGAATGGCCCACCCAACCTGCAGGCAAGCTTCTTGCAGGTGGTCCAATTTATCAGGACGGAAAGCTAATAGGCGGATGGTATAAGGAGAATTTAAACCTGATTATAAAATTGTTATCCGATACAATGCTTAATTATGGAGACGATGCCCCTTGGAAAGAAGTGCTGGGTCAAGTGAGAAGTATGTATATAGGTAACTATGGATTCAATAAGTTCACTATTCCCGACGAATGCTTCACCAGCGGCACTAAAGCAAGCGCATCCATACGTGGCATCAAAAGTATATTTTTTGAGGGGTCCCTAGATACACTGATTATCGGTAATGGTGCCTTCAGGTACTGCAACGAATTGACGGAAATAGCAGGTAATTCTAGGAATAGGGAAATTATGGTAGGCAATGAAGCTTTCTCTGAATGCACAAACCTCACTTCACTCCGTCAAATGACCCTCTGCAAAGTAGGCACCAGAGCATTCTACGGATGCACAAATCTCAATCCTAATAGTGAAGAAGACTTATTCTCTCTCCGCGTAAACGACATTCCAGAGAGTGCCTTCGAAAACTGCATAAGCTTACGCGAACTCGACCTCTCGGCAGTGAGTGTCATCGGGGCTAATGCTTTCAAGAATTCCGGCTTCGAAGATGTCTGCCTCAACAAAATCCAAAGCGTTGGCAACAATGCCTTTGCAGGCAGTGGCATCCAAACAATTATATTCGGCCCTTCGACGATACATGGCAAGTTCGCTAACTGTTGTTTTGCAGACTGCAACCAGCTGAGTGATATCTTTGTGAGCAATTATATTGGCTCAGCCTCCTTCAACGATATATTCAACAATGTAACACTCTCCAACATCACACTGCACGCAAAGCCCGATCTCTATAGCACCTACTACGAGAACCATGCAGTATTCGGTCAGATGAAGGTGGATAAGATGTTTGCATTCCCGCAAGGTGACCCAGCCGAAGGATGGTATATTGTTGACGGAACAGAAGACAAGGAACAGCATCAGGCAACACTGAGAATATACAATGACTTTGCTTTTGACAATGTAACAGAACAGCCATGGTACAACTTCCGCGAATACATTAGGGAGATTAGCATCGAAAGTGGCGTTACAGAAATCGGATCATACGTTTTTGCTGGTCTGGAGAATGTTGTGAGTGTCATCCTTCCCTTCTCTGTAAAGAACATTGGAAACTTCGCCTTTGATGGTTGCACCAAACTACAGAACATCAGCATAATAGGCGTAGAGAATATCGGCAGTTGCGCCTTTCAGGACTGCCCAAGACTTGAGCGTGTCGATTTGGGCATGGGCTTGAAGAAGGCAGGCAACTATATCTTCCGCCGTTGCAAGAGCCTTAATTATATAGGTAATAAGGATAGCACGCCCGCAGAGGTGACGAACTTCACTTTTGCCGAAATCGGCTCAGATGCATATCAGGCTCGACATCCGGGCGGACGTGCTAAGGCAGCAAGCAACGGCGGACAGTCGAATGTGACATTGCAAGTGCCTGACGAATTTGTGACGAACTATATCGTTGACAAGAACTGGGGCAAGTTCCACATCAAGCTTGCCGACGGTCGCGGCACATGGGTGGATGCAGGTCGCTTTGGCGACGGCACCTGGATTCTCTACGAGGACAGCGTGATGATAATCGCTGCCGACAAGGGTCCCGGCAAGAGCTGGGAGGAAAGCAACCCCGTGAAGCTCGGCTTCGGCCGCAGCAGCGACCCGCTCTCCGCTGTCAACTGCACGAATCGCATCGAGTTCACCGGCAACATCTCTCGCCTCGATGGTGGCTTCAACAACTTCCCCAACCTGAGAAGCGTCAGCCTCTGCCCGTCCATCAAGACCATCGACGGCACGTTTGCCTACTGCGGCAAGCTGACACAAATAAACCTGGAGAACGTGGACACCATCGGCGACTTCACCTTCGAATGCACCAACCTCGACATTGTCAAATTACCCAACACAAGGTACATCGGCCGCAATGCGTTCTATAAGTGCCACAACCTGCGATATGCTTCGCTTGACCAGCCTTGCGAGCTGAAGCAGGGGGCGTTCCTGTGGTGCCCAGAACTCACAGCCATCAACCTTGCCGAAGCACAGCTTGATGGTGCCGCGAAATGCTTTGGCAGCTGCTATAAGCTGAAGTCCGCTGTCTTCACTGGCAAGTACCTTCCCGAGGACATCTTCGCGAACACCTTCTCGCTGACGCACATCGACCTGGGTGAACATCTCGACTCCATCGATGCCAACGCCTTCCGTGGCTGCAACAACCTCGACACCATCTATTGCGGCAACCGGACGCCTCCCGCCATGCCTTGGGGCAAGCGCGTGGTTGGCGATGTGGAATATCCTGCACAGGCTTTCTATGGTCGCAACCTGAAGAATATCCACCTCTTCGTGCCTGCCGACCTTGCCGTGCTGTACCGCAAGGCAGACGTTTGGAAAGACATGACCATAGAGGTTGACACGACATACGTCGAATCGCTTCTGCCTACGGGCGGAGCCATTGCCGACAAGGGTACATGGCACATCGACAGCGACGGCACGCTGACACTCGACTTCGAAGGCTCGGCCTGGACGGTTAATGTGGGCGGCTCAAACTTCAGGTGGCACGACCTTTTGGCTTCGTGGATGCCGTTCATTACCCGCGTCGTCGTCAGCGACCGCGTAAAGACCGTGCCTGCATACATGGCAGGCGAACACGACCCTGCTAACAGCGCAGGCGTAGTGAGCGTGGAAATCGGTTCGCATGTTACCGAAGTGAACAACGGCTCGCTGAACTACAGCGGCCTTAAGGATGTCTATTGCTACGCAGAGAGCAGCCCGATATGCTGGAACACGGCCTTCGACTGGGAAGCCATCGCAGCCAACAACGCCACACTGCACGTCGTGACGTCACCTGGCGTACTGGAGCGTTACCAGAAGAGCAAGTCATGGAGCCAGTTCCCCAACATCGTAGCCGACCTGACAAGCCGTATGCCCGCAGGCATCTTCCATTCACCGAGCGCAGAGGGACTTGAGATATGGTATCGTGTCACAGACGAAAACGCTAAGACCTGCGAGACATTCGTCAACGACGTGGCAGGCCGCGCCGTCGAGATGAACAGCTACGCGCATTACGACCAGTTGACCATCCCTGCAACAGTTCAGTACAATGGTGAGACCTACACAGTGACCGGCATCGGCGACGACTCGTTCTACGGCTGCATGAACTTCGACACATTCATCCTTCCCGAGAGCCTCGAGAACATCGGTGTGAACGCCTTCAACTCTTGCTGGAACGTGCACGAGTTCACGTTGCCTGCAAGCGTGAAGTACATCGGCGAGTATGCGTTTGAGATGTGGACGAACATCGAACGCTTCACCGTGAGCGGCACGACACCTCCCACAGTCGATGACAACTTCATCAACACCTACTGGGATCCCGACATGAGGCCGAAGCCCACACTGCTCGTGCCCGATGGCTATCGCGACACCTGGAACGTAGCTCCCTGGAACAAGTGGTTCAACGTCATCGACCCGTTCAACAAGGGCGTGCTGACCTATAGAGTGAAGCCCGGCGCAGAGTTCTACGACTACTATCAGAACGACGAAGAGTACATGTGTATCGAAGGCCTGAAGGCCCTGAACGTCATCACCTACGAGAACGAAATGGTAGGCCGCGTATGGGATGATATGATTGAGGACTGGAGCGAAATCTGGGGCGATGTCTATTACAACCAGAACGGCAAGAAACTGTTCTACCTGGACGACGAAAGCCGCATACAGATATTCGAGGGTGTTACCTCAGCCGACAACATCTACTACGAGTTCAAGGAAGAGGACTTCGAGACGATGATGTACACCACAGGCCGCAACGTTGACCTCTACAAGGGTGCTGCCATCGTCTTCCCAGAGTCTGGCGTACAGACCGACATCTACTTCACTGCCACGAATGCAGACGGCATAGACATCTCCTATCGCGTGCTTGACCTTGAGAAGAAGACCTGCGAGGTGAAGGCCGACCCGAACGGCTATACCTACAATGCGTTTCAAGCGACGTGAGCGACGTGAAGGTTCCGTTCTCGGCAGGCGGCTATGTTGTGACCGGCATTGCAGCCGACGCCTTTAATGGCCTGTCGAGCCTGCAGTGCATCACGCTCCCGATGAGCATCCGCACCATCGGCGCAGGTGCCTTCGGCTCCTGCGAGAATGTTCTCAGCGTCTACATCGACTGCGACGTTCCTCCCATGCTGCTTGACCAGGACGGCTTCTTGACGGACGAGAACAACTACGCCTTCGAGAGCATCGGCGTACCGGCCGGTACCGACATGGGCGGCGCATTGCTGTACGTGCCTTACGAGGGCATCGACGCTTACAATGTCTATCCTTGGAACTACTGGTTCAGCTCTGGCATCATCGAAGACCCGGACGCTATCAAGACAGTCAAGAGTTCAGAATCCATAATTCAGAATTCCTGGTTCGATCTCAGCGGCCGCAAGTTCGACAAGAAGCCCACGAAGGCAGGACTCTATATCTTCAATGGCAAAAAGGTCGTGATTAAGTGAGAATAAAGCTGAGCTCGCTCATGCTTTATCGAGTGTGAACGAGCTCGAGCATAGCTCAAGGTCGTGATTAAGTAAAAACAGAAGTTGATAACGGCAATGTTTTCCCAATATTAATTAATAATGTTGTTTTAGAGTTAAGGAAAAATGTTGTCTGCATCAACAAACTAACGTGGGTGTGTCATTTTCATTTTGACACGCCCACCTTATTATCCTTCAGCCAGCGCTCTATGTTGCGCTTCAGCCCGTCGTACTTTGCCCGCTTGACGGCGGAACCCTTGAAGAGCTTGCGGTAGTCCTCCTCGGTGAGCCTTTCCCAGTCTTCAGCCTTCATCTTCAGTAGGTCTTCTGAGGGCTGAAAGGCAGATTCTGCCGTGGGCCTTGACTCTGCGAACTGCGGCGTTGCTCGCAGGCAGCGGTCGCATCCGTAGAAGGTGTGTCTGAGGCGTACCTCATTGGGGAGCAGGCCGTGGTGCTCGATGGTGTGATAGCTGATGCAGCGGTTCGCGTCGAGGCCGTCGGGTGTTAGTGCGGGACAGAGGTCAGACCATCCAAGGTGCCTGGGCATGCTGTCGGGTAGGGGCTCGTCATATGCGTCAGTCTCGGATGTGAGGAACAGCTCGCCCAGGAATACGGTAGGTCCATAGCCCGGAACAGCGATGAGCCCACTCTGCGTGATGATGCCGATGCCACTCCTCCGGGCCCAGTAGCGCTCCATCACCGGGGCTGTATCGACAAAACATCGCCCCTGCAAGTGCATCGCTTCCATGAGCATCTGCATGCGCTCTTGCATCACGTCGTGGTAGTCTTTTCCCTGGGCGTAGAGGCTGATGGCGGGCTGTTGGTCAGCGGGCATAAAGTTCATGGCGAGACTGACGATGGTCTTTACCCCGGGCACAAGGAGCTTAGGGTTTAGGCGCTTGTCGATGTTTCTTCGCAGGTATTCCATGTCCGCCTCATACCCATGCTCGAGCCAGCGATGAAAGAGGGCTTCGGCATCGCCCTCCACAGGCTCTGCCTTGGCAAGACCACATGCAATAAAGCCCAAGCTCTTGGCATGGGCTTTGATGTCACAACTACTCAATAATGCCAAACTCATATCCTTCCTGCTTTAGCCATTCAATCACCTCGGGAAGGGCCGTCCTAAGCTTTTCAATGCTCTTGAGCGAATCGTGTAGGGTGATGATGCTGCCATTCCTGGTGTAGCGCTTCACATTGTTCACGACGTCCTCGGCAGTGAGCAAACGGCTGTAGTCGCGCGTCACAACGTCCCACATCACGACCTTGGCTCCGATGTGCCTGAGCACTCTGTACTGCACCAGGCCTATCCATCCGTGCGGAGGACGGAAAAGTTTGGTGTGTAGCAGGTCGTTGGCTTTCTTTGCGTTGGCCAGATAGGTCCACGGTGAGTGGCGTGCTCCGGAGATATGGTTGTAGGTGTGGTTGCCGATGCCATGTCCGCGTCGCTTTACCTCCTCGAAGAGATGGGGATATTTCACGACATTCTCGCCCACCATGAAGAATGTGGCCTTGACCCCAAAGCGGTCCAGCGTGTCGAGGATGAAAGGCGTGGCTTCAGGAATGGGTCCGTCGTCGAAAGTCAGGAAGACAACCTTCCTGTCCTGGTCTATCCGCCACAGGGCGTGGGGATAGAACCAGCGGAAGATGCGTGGAGGTTGCTCAATGAACACGGTTAGAATTATAAGGTATCTTCCTCGTCAAGGAGTTCCTCATCTTCGTAATATTCCTCCTCTTCCTCTTCATCGACATCCATGCCGACGCTGCCGTAGAGACGGTTTTGGAATTGTTTGTAGTATGAGTCGAGCTTCTTGGTGAGCTCCGTTGTCTTGTCGCTGCCGGCACTCTCCAATACACCTAATGCACTGTGCATCTGGTAGATGTAATATTGGCAGTCTCTCTCACTGAGCAGAAGCATCTTGCCTGGCAGACTCAGATACCATTCCAGATATTCAGCAGCCTGGACAGCCACAGGATAAGCGATGTCGCAAGCTTCCTTCTTGCCTCCGATATTGTTCCAAGTACGGGCCAGCTCCAGCGAGCCGCTGCCGTAGCTATGGGGCACGGTGGTGGGAGGAATGGCCTCCTCGGCCTTGGCTACGACCTTTGCGGCCTTGTCCAGCTTGCCTTCCTGAACGAGACGGGAAGCCAGCTGGGCGAAGATGCGACGATGAGTGCCGCACATACGCATAACGGTCTCGTCGAGGTAGATGTCCGGCTTGTCGATGCCACCAAAGGTGAAGCGCGTCATGAGGTTCTCGTACATCTTCTCCGTGTCGATGTCCTTGCCGCTCTTCTTGGTGTTGAAGGGCGTGATACGATAGGCGAGGCCTTCCTGCACGAAGAAGTCCTGAACGGTGCCCTTGTTCTCGGGGCCGACCGTCATAGCCATGTAGATGGGACGCTCCCAGTTGCATTGGGATATCATCTCGTACATCATCATCTCGCTCTTATAGACGGCACGCTTGCCTTTTAGGCTGATGTGCATCTTGTCTGGAATGCTGTCATCGGCTATCATCATGCCACTGCGGCGGACGGCTTCCTTGTCGATGGTAATAACGATGCTGTCGGTGGGAATGAAGTGCATGTCGGGGTTCTCATTGAGCACCCACTTGTCGATGATGTTCTTTAGTTCGTATGGGTCGTCACCCAAAAGGTCACGATATGCCTCTGGATTCTCCTTATATTCTTGGGATTCAATGAAGCGCTCCAAAGTGCCCGGACGGACGCTGATGCCTTCACGGGTTCCTGCTACGTATTGCAGGCGGCTCCAATGGATGGGAACGGCGGGCGAATCATAGGCGGGACGCTTCATCTGGTCGATGTACCAGTCGGTCTGCAGATAGGAGAGGTTGCAGACGCGGGCATCGGTGCGGAAACCTTCGGTCTCCTGTGCGTACCACAAGGGGAAGGTGTCGTTGTCGCCGTTGGTATAGATGATGGGGAACTTGTCCCTGTCGAGCGACTCAAGGTAGTTGCGACCGAAGTCTCGGCAAGTATAGCGTCCGCTGCGATCGTGGTCGTCCCATGTCTGTCCTGCCATCTGAATGGGTACCAAGACGCAGAGGCAACTGAGGGCTGCACATACGGTCTCGTTCTTGAGAAGCTTCTGCAGGTAATAGGCGATACCTGCTACACCCAGACCAACCCAAATGGCGTAGGCATAGAAGGAACCGGCGTATGCGTAGTCGCGTTCACGGGGCTGCATCGGGGTCTGGTTGAGGTAGAGCACGATGGCCAAGCCTGTCATGAAGAAGAGGAAGAAGACAATGCCGAACTGTTTCTCACCCTCGCCCTGATTCTTCTCGTCGTTTTTGAAGAGCTGCCACATAATGCCGATGAGTCCGAGCAACAGGGGCAGGCAGTAAAAGACATTGCGGCCTTTGTTCTCGCGCAGTTCACTGGGCAGTTTGCTTTGGTCGCCCAAACGCATGTTGTCGATAAAGGGAATGCCAGAAATCCAGTTGCCGTGCTCCCATTCTCCGTTGCCCTGAATGTCGTTCTGGCGTCCTGCGAAGTTCCACATGAAGTATCGCCAGTACATGAAGTTCACTTGGTAGCTTAGGAAGAAGCGCAGGTTCTCCAGCTGGGTGGGAGTCTTGATTTGCACCATCTCACCGCAGCGCTCGTAGCTCTTGACCTTGCCCTTCACGCCACCCATCCAGCTCTCGTAGGCACCGCTATGTGCCTCGCTGTACATGCGGGGGAAGAACATGTTCTGCTGATAGACGTAATCGACCTTGTAGCGCTGTATCTCGTAGCGGTCGGGTTCGTCGGAAGTCTGCTTCTCCTTGCGCTGATAGACAGGGGCGCCCTTCTCACTGACAGGCACGCAGTAGTTTCCGTCGGGTTTGAGCAGCACCTGGCTGGTGTATGCAGGTCCGTAGAGGAGCGGGCGGTCACCGTACTGCTCACGGCTCAGGTAAGTACCCAGGGTGAAGATATCCTCGGGCGAGTTCTGGTCCATCGGTGTATTGGCTGAGCTGCGGATGACGATGACGGCATACGAGCTGTAGCCAATCATAATCATCAGCATGCATAGGAGCGAGGTATTCATCAACCGAGCTGTTACAACGTTCTTACCTTCGCGCTTCCAACCGAGAGCTAAGTAGAGCAGGGCGAGGATGACAATGCCGCATAGGATACTCGTCCATCCATAGCCGTAGAAGGGGATACCCAGCATACCTACGCTCAAAAGGTAGGAGAGCGTCATACGGATGCGATTCTTCTGCTTGATGGTTTCCCAAATGCTCCACAACACGATGCCTACGAGAAGGAAGATATAGACGATTACACCCGTATTGAAGGGCATGTTGAGGGTATTGACGAAGAGCAGCTCGAACCATCCGCCTACTTTCACGATGCCAGGCACAATGCCGTAGAGTACAGCGGCGATGAGTACACCGCTGCCTACCAGCGAAAGCAAAGCACCACGCATGGTGGCATTCTTGACCTTTCTGTAGTAGAAGATAAGTACCAGGGCTGGCAGACAAAGCAGGTTCAGCAAGTGGACACCGATGCTAAGGCCCGTCAGGTACGCGATGAGGATGAGCCAGCGGTCAGAGCCTGGTTCGTCGGCATGGTCTTCCCACTTCAACATGAGCCAGAAGACGACGGCAGTGAAGAGGCTGCTGTAGGCATACACCTCACCCTCGACAGCACTGAACCAGAAGGTGTCGCTGAAGGTATAGACCAAAGCACCGGTCAGGGCACTTGCCTCGACTATGATGAGTTGTGCAAGGTTCTGTACCTGCCCATTCACGCCCACCAATTTGCGTACCAGATGGCTGATGCTCCAGAAGAGGAACATGATGCAGGCCGCACTGAAGAGGGCACTCATCATGTTGACCATAAGTGCCACGAGTGTTGGGTCGCTCACGAATTGCGTGAAGAGATTGGCCGTAAGCATGAAGAAGGGTGCCCCAGGCGGGTGACCGACTTCCAGCTTATAGGCTGTAGTAATGAACTCTGGGCAGTCCCAGAAACTTGCCGTAGGCTCTACCGTGCTGCAATAGACATAGGCCGCAATGGCGAATGTAAGCCAACCCATCAGGTTGTCCACAAGTCTGAAATGTCTCATTATTTACTATTTGACGATTTACTATTTACGTTTTATTATTAATTGCGGCTGCAAAGGTACGAATTTTAATTCACAATTCACAATTCATAATTCATAATTAACACTTTCAATCCTCATTCTTCAATCTTTTTAATATTTTTTAGCGAAAAGCTTGCATGAATCATGGGATTGTCGTACCTTTGCAGCGCAATTTTGCATTGGGCGCTTAGCTCAGCTGGTTCAGAGCGTCTGCCTTACAAGCAGAGGGTCGGGGGTTCGAATCCCTCAGCGCCCACAAAAAGAAGCGAAGTCTCACGGGGCTTCGCTTCGTCGTTATTTATGGGTTTTATGGAGACTTCTATAACTCTCCCAGTTCGCGACTGATTTCTTGCAGTTCGGTTCGGATGGATTGCAGCCGGTCGATGATTTGTGACGTGTCGCTGGCAGCTTTGTGGTTCTTGTTCAGGATAGCTTTCGCTGATGCAATCTTCATGCCACGTACTTTTAGCAGGTTATAGACGATGCGTACCTCCTCGATATCTTCTTTTGTGTATTGGCGTACGCCACGACCGCTCTTTCGAGGCTTGATGTTGGAGAATTCCTTCTCCCAATAACGCAACAACGACTCTGCCACATTAAACTGTTCTGCTACTTCGGCAATGCCGTAATATTTCTTGAGCTCTTTGTTCGGATTGTATGCCATATTGATATAATGAAGAGTGAAAAGTGTAGAGTGAAGAATTATTTTTTCTGCAAAAGTACAAAGAAAAAGGGAATTAAGAAAGAAGAATTGAGAATTATTTCGTACATTTGCGCCCAAATTAATAAAAACCATTAAACTTAAAAACCTTAAATTGTATGTTATCAGCAAAAGAGATACGTGAATCGTTCAAGAAATATTTCGAGTCTAAGGGACACCAGATAGTACCTTCTGCCCCTATGGTAGTGAAGGACGACCCCACACTGATGTTTACCAATGCGGGTATGAACCAGTGGAAGGATATCATCCTTGGTACACGCGACCCAGAGCCGCGTCGTCGTGCCGACAGCCAGAAGTGCCTGCGAGTTAGCGGTAAGCACAACGACTTGGAGGAAGTGGGTCATGATACCTACCACCATACCATGTTCGAGATGTTGGGCAACTGGTCGTTTGGCGACTACTTCAAGGAGGGCGCAATAGATATGGCTTGGGAGTACTTGGTAGATGTACTAAAGCTCGACCCCAAAGACCTCTATGTCACAGTGTTCGAAGGTTCGCCCGAAGAGAACTTGGTTCGTGATGATGAGGCTGCTGGCTACTGGCTGAAGCATGTTCCTGCCGACCATATCATCAACGGCAACAAGCACGATAACTTCTGGGAGATGGGCGATACTGGTCCTTGTGGTCCTTGCTCCGAGATACACCTGGACAGCCGTACGCCCGAAGAAAAGGCAAAGGTACCCGGACGTGAGATGGTCAATAAGGATGACCCACAGGTTATAGAGATTTGGAACATCGTCTTCATGCAGTACGAGCGCAAGGCCGATGGTCATCTGGAACCCCTCGGCATGAACGTCATTGATACTGGTATGGGCTTCGAGCGTCTGGTTCGTGCCATTCAGGGCAAGCATTCCAACTACGATACTGATGTCTTCCAACCCATCATCAAAGCCATCGGTGACCTGAGCGGTTTCAGTTATGGCGAGAAAGAGGAGACAGACGTTGCTATGCGCGTTATTGCCGACCATCTGCGTGCCATCGCTTTCTCTATTGCCGACGGACAACTCCCAGGCAACGCTAAGGCTGGTTACGTCATTCGCCGCATCCTGCGTCGCGCTGTTCGCTATGCCTATACCTTCCTTGGTCAGAAGGAAGCCTTCATGTATCGCCTGTTGCCCGTCCTCATTCAGGAGATGGGAGACGCTTATCCCGAGTTGGAAGGACAGCGCGAACTGATTAGCAAGGTGATGAAGGAGGAGGAAGAAAGCTTCCTGCGTACACTCGATACCGGCATCAAGCTGTTGGATGGTGTGATGAAGGAGACGAAGGCTGCTGGCAAGACAGAGATTGCTGGCGAAAAAGCTTTCACCCTCTTTGATACTTACGGTTTCCCACTTGACCTGACAGAGCTTATCTGCCGCGAGAATGGCCTTACGGTTGACGAGGCAGGCTTTAATGTCGAGATGCAGAAGCAGAAAGACCGTGCCCGTAATGCTGCACAGGTGGAGACGGGCGATTGGCACATTGTTTCTGAAAGCCAGAATGAGAATGGAGAGATTTCTACATTCGTTGGTTACGACTTCACAGAATACACTTGCCACATTATTAAATATCGCGAGGTGAAGCAAAAGAAGGGTGTTGTCTATGAAGCCATCCTCGACCAAACGCCTTTCTATGGCGAGATGGGTGGCGAGGTAGGCGATTCCG
This sequence comes from Bacteroidaceae bacterium, assembly GCA_024697945.1. Classification (GTDB taxonomy): domain Bacteria; phylum Bacteroidota; class Bacteroidia; order Bacteroidales; family Bacteroidaceae; genus Physcousia. The sequence goes on along the minus strand of JAILRU010000083.1, from coordinate 7,325 downwards.
GAGTCTTGGTGAACGAGGCTGAGACTATCAAGGTTATCGACACTAAGAAGGAAAATGGCGTAAGTGTTCACCTCCTGGAACGTATTCCTTCCAACCCTGAAGCAGAGTTCATGGCCTGCGTTGATGTGGAACGCCGTCGTGCCATCGAGGCTAATCATACTTGTACCCACCTGTTGGACGAAGCACTCAAGGAAGTGCTTGGCGACCATGTGGAGCAAAAGGGCTCACTTGTAACACCCGACTACTTGCGCTTCGACTTCTCTCACTTCGAGAAAGTAACGCCTGAGCAGATTCGTGAGGTAGAACACTTGGTTAACGAGCGTATTCGCAAGAATATTCCCTTGAAGGAATATCGTGACACTCCCATCGAGGAAGCCAAGAAACTGGGTGCTATTGCCCTCTTTGGCGAGAAGTATGGTGACAAGGTACGCGTGGTTCAGTTTGGCAGTAGCGTCGAGTTCTGTGGCGGTTGTCATGCAAGTAGCACAGGCTGTATTGGTATGGTACGTATCATCTCCGAGAGCAGCATAGCCGCAGGTGTGCGTCGTATTGAGGCCATTACCGGAAAGGCTGTTGAAGAGCAGATGGACAGATTGCAAGACATGGTTACTAGTCTCAGAGGTCTCTTCAACAATGCTCCCGACCTTGTAGCTACTATCCAGAAGGCTATTAGTGATAATGCAGATCTCAAGAAGCAGGTGGAAGATGTTATGCGTGAACGTGCTGCTGACCTTAAGAAAGCTATGTTGACCAAGCAGAAAGAGATGAGGGGCTTCAAGGTTCTGACAGCCATTACTCCTCTAGGCGCTGAATATGTCAAAGACATTGCCTTCCAGCTTCGTGCAGAGGTGGAGAACTGCATTATTGTGATTGGCTCTGTGGCAGGTGGCAAGCCTTTGCTCACTGCTGCTGCTTCAGACAGTGCAGTTGCAGCCGGTGTGAATATCGGAAAGGAAATCCGAGAGGCAGCCAAGCTCATCCAGGGTGGTGGTGGTGGTCAGCCCCATTTCGCCACTGCAGGCGGTAAGAATGTTGAAGGCATTCATGTAGCTGTAGAAAAGCTTGTTGAACTCCTCACAGCTTGAGGAATCTCATAACTCATAATTTGAGAGTGTGTCTTAAAAAAACAGGCACACTCTTTTTTGTTATTTTTTCGTGCATTTCTTTTGTATTTCTTTCAAATAATCGTAAATTTGCAGCGCAAATGGTGATACCCGACACTTTCGAGCCTCTTTTTCCAAGGAGGTGGAGGTAAGGGTAGAGAGGGAATCCGGTGTAAGGCCGGAGCAGTACCCGCTACTGTAATTGCCTTCTGCGTGCAGCGCACCAAAACGTCACTGGGGCCTCCCCCTGGGAAGACGCGCTGCCGGGCAAAAGCCAGGAAACCTGCCATTTCGCAAAATAAAACCCATCCTCGGGACTAAGGATGAAGCAAAAACAAAGTATGTACGATGTACGATGTGCTATGTGCTATGTATTAACGTAAGGTATAGTGTACAATACACTATGCACTATGTACTATGGACTATGAATTAAAAAGATACTATCTGCAAGCGATTCTGGTTATCGTATTGGCATTTGCTGTGACAGCAGGTGCCAGTGCGCAGAATCCATATAACCCTGATAGCATTCAGCAGCTGCACGAAGTGACGGTTTCTTCCAAGCAGCCCATTCGGACTATTGCCACTTCCCAGACACTGAGCGGCGCAGACCTTCAGGCACTCAGTACGACATCGGTTGCAGATGCATTGAAATATTTCGCTGGTGTTCAGATAAAGGATTACGGAGGGTTGGGCGGACTGAAGACTGTCAATGTACGCTCCTTAGGTGCTCAGCATGTGGGCATCTATTTAGATGGCATCCGCATCACCAACGCACAGAACGGTACTGTGGATTTGGGCAAGTTCTCCCTCTCTTCGATGGAGTCTGTGTCGCTTTTTAACGCCAATAAACTCGACTATTGCCAGTCGGCCAGCGAGTATGCCTCTGGCGCCACCGTTTATCTTCAGACGCGCCGTCCCACCCACGACTCTCTCTCCGTGCAGATGCGCAACGGCTCGTTTGCTACGGGGATGGCAAAGGTGAACGGCCAGTTCAACTGGCGCGGATGGCAGGGCTTCATCGACGGAGAGTTTTGCACTTCCAGGGGCGACTACCCCTTCCGCTACCATTCGGAGTTTGAAGACACCGTAGGCCGACGTGCCAACAGCGACATTCGCTACGGACGTATTGAGGGCGCGCTTTTCAGGGGAGGCTTCTCTTCACATGTTTATTATTATGACTCCGAGCGAGGCTGTCCGGGTGGTATCGTCCGTCGATTGAGTGATAAATTTACCAACGTGGGTCGTGAATGGGACCGCGACTTCTTTGTGCAGGCAAGCTATCAGGAGCGTTTCTTCAATAAACTCCTCTTCAAGGCAAACACCAAATACACCAACGAATACCTGCGCTACTGCACCAATTATCCTGAGAACCAGAACACGGCCCGTGTCGATAACCATTACCGCCAGCAGGATGCCTATGGTGCTCTTTGCGCTGCTTATATGCCCTGGTCTTGGTTGTCGCTTTCTACGAGCTACGACATCCGATACAGCATCCTCAAAGCCGACCTGAAGCGGTTCGACGATGTGGAGCGTGTTGACCAAAAGCAAGTGCTTGCGGCGCAGATGAATTACAAAGGCGTTCGGGTTGCTGCTTCTGCACTTCATCAGCGCTACAGCGACTGGACTTTTGCCAATGCAGGTGCTGCTGACCCGTTGGATCGTTGGACACCTGCCGTCTCCTTGGCCTATACACTTCATGATGTCACGCTGCGAGGATGGTACAAGGAAATCTTCCGTGCTCCAACGCTCAACGACCTCTACTACACGCAGGTTGGCAATCGCAACCTGAAGCCGGAATACACCAAGCAGTTCAACCTGGGTCTCGAATACCACTTCTCTAATTCAAAATTCAAAATTCAAAATTCAAAATGGGCGATAGATGTTCAGGCGGATGCCTATATAAACAAGATTGAGAACCGCATCGTCTGCCTGCCTCTGAAAGGGACCTATACATGGTCGATGATGAACTACGGCTATACCTTCTGCCGTGGACTGAACGCAACGCTCAAAGGTCACTACACACGAGGCCCGTGGAACTTCTCCCTGCTCAACTCCATCACATGGCAGCGCGACGTGGACCGCACAGACCCAGAGGATGAGGATATGTATGACAACCCCATCTGCTATTCGCCTGCCTTCTCTACAGGCATCACAGCCATTGCCGGCTGGCGCACGCTCCAGTTTACCACCTCTTACCTCTATGTGGGGGAGCGCATGTGGAGCAAGGCTGACCCTGAGGACATCCTGGAGCCTTATCACAATATCGACATGAAGCTCTCCTATATCCATAACATTAAAAAGATTTCACTTGGTCTCTGCCTCGAGGTATGCGACGTGCTTGACATACAATACGAGCATCTGCCGCGTTACCCCATGCCTGGCAGGAACTATAAACTGACTTTATCCTTCGGAATATAGGAGGAGTTAAGAGTTAATAAGTAAGAATTAAGAAAAAATGAAAAGTCAAGGAATTCTGTTGTCTATTGTCTGTTGTCTGTTGTTTGTTGTCGCTTTCGCCCAGGAGCGCATTATCCTTCTGAACGAAGGCATGTGGCAGGCCGATAATGGCCGCTTGACCTACTTCGAGAACGGGACGGTGGTAAGCAACCAGTGGTTCCGCGACGTGAACGGCTATAAACTGGGCGATACCCCTAACGACATCATCCAGGTGAACGAAAACCTCATTGCCATCGCCATCAACTGGTCGAACATCGTCCAGTTCATCACGCCCGACGGTACCGCTGTGGCCGCTACGGAGGACATCCCCAACAATCGCAGGCTCTGCACAGACGGCAGTTATGTCTATGTGACGAGCTATGGACATGAGTGCGAGACGGTTAATGGCACAGTGTATTTCGACAAAGGCTTCGTGGCAAAGATAGACATCAGCAACTTCAAGGTGGTAGCAACCTGCGAGGTGGGCTGGGAACCCGAGGGTATTGCCCTCTACGACGGACGCCTCTTCATTGCCAACACTGGCGGCTATGCGGAACAGGAATTTGACCATGACTTCGAGACAACCGTGAGTGTCGTCAATGCTGCGACGATGACTGTTGAGAAGACCATCGACACAGGAGTTCCCAACCTCTACGGCGAGATGTCGCAGAGCGGACGCTATCTCTGCATCAACTCCCCTGGCGACTACTACGAGATACCAGCCTGCGGTCTCGTTTTCGACTGCGAGAAAGCGCTCACTAGCAACGATTGCTTCGTCAAGTTCGATTACCCTGCCACCTATAACACCACGACTCTCGACGGTAAATTTCTTGCCATTGGTTCTGCATTCTCTTATATTACAGGCGAGTACGAGTTCTCCTACCTCACCATCGACCCTTGTGCCATGATAAAGACCAAGGGACAGAGCGGTCTTGAGCAGACACTGCCAGGCACACTGAGGGCTGACTTTATGAACATGGACCAGCCATACGGCATCTATGTGAATCCCTACACCGGTTACATCTACGGCACCGATGCCGGCTCGTTCGAAGGCGCAGGTTACCTTTTCCAATGGACGCCGGAGGGACAGCTCCTCGGCAAGCACAAGGTCTATATCAACCCGGGCCATTTCCTCGCCATTCCACCAGAAGGCTATTATGATGGAATCAGCGACGCTCCACGTCTAAATGATAAAGGACAAATGATAAATGATAATTATGTCTATGACCTGAGCGGTCGCAAAATCAGTGCGGAAGCAAATTCTTCATTTTTCATTTTTCATTCTTCATTTCCCAAGGGCATCTACATCAAGAACGGGAAAAAGATACTAAACAACCAATAATCATCAACTTTTTTTTATCTAACAAAAACATGAAAAAGTATTTACTAAGTATCATGGCGCTGACGTTGTTCGCAGCGAGCAATGCCTTTGCCACCCAGGTTGAGGTGACAATGAACGCCAAAAGCAAACTCATCAAGTCGTTGGTCAACATGACGACCAGCGAAAGTGTGGCTGTGGGAGAACCCACCAGCAACAAGTACACCTTCGATGCCCCTGACGGCTCTTATCTCTTGACGGCAACTGCTGCCGATGGCGAGACCGTGAGCGGAACCATCCAGCTCGACATCGATGCCGACCACACCACATTCGCCATCTTCTCTCCCGAAGTTCGTGTGAAGAACACCGATTGGGTCTATGGCACCGACTACACCTTCGACCTCAAGGTAACAACGAAGGAAGGCGCTGAGGTCAACACCACTTTGGGCGACTACACCAGCGGCAACAAGATGTTCATGGTGTTCAGCGGCAACACCTACTACCTCGACGTCATTCCCTCCGAGGCTCGTCAGGCAGAGGGTTACCTCACAGCCACCTTCAGCGGCACGGTGACCTTCAATCCCACCATTCAGGCAGAGGTTCCCATGAGCGTGATGTACAGCGTTACCGTTCCTGCCGGAGCAACCTTCTTCCTCGGCACCAAGACGGCCAACTTCGTGAAGTTCAAGGAAGTGGCTCCCGAGAGCATTACCGACGGTGGTACGGTCTATACCTTCAAGCTTGCCGACAAGCAGGTCTATAACTACCGCGTCAGCAAGGAGGGCAAGCTCACTCTTGGCGGTCTCTTCACCATGAGCACCGACGAGATCAAGCGTCCCGAGCTCGTCTTCACCGATGCCGATATGGAGGCAAAGAGTCCTAAGTTCATCGACCACGACGTCAACTCGAACGAGGGCTACAACACAGGCGACCTGTTTCTGAACATCACCCCAGCAGGATACCTCCAGCTCGCTAACGTGGGCGACACCTACGACATCCTGCCCATGCGTACCTGGCAGCTCATCGAGAGCATCACCAACAACTACTTCATCGAGCCCGACTTCCACTTCACCGTTCTGGGTCTGAACGGACAGGAAGACAACAGCGTCGTGAAGGTCGAGAATGAGCTGCTGACAGCAGTAGGCGAGGGAACAGCCATCGTGCTCGTCACCTACGACGCCATCCACCTCGACCAGTACAGCGGTGCCGAAAAGAAGACCTTCGTCGGTGGCAGCGACTGGGGAGCCATCTGGCCCGAGAACACAGGCGTCTTCGTCGTGACTGTAGGCCAGGCTGCTACAAATATTATCCCCAATATCACCATCAACGAGGACTACCTGACTCAGGCCAATGGTGTTGACACCAAGATGGCTATGGAGAACGTTGATGCAGAGTTCGACGTACTCTACTATCTCGACACAGAAGATGGCTTCGACTACACCTTCACACCCGAGGGCGTAGCCTCCGTCACATTGGCTCGTCCCGTCATTGGCGAGAATGCAGCCTCCTATACTGGCTTCTCTGCCGACGGCGTTACTGACAATAACGACGGCAGCTATACCCTCCACCTTACTGAGGGCCGCAACATCGTCTGTCTGACCAATGCCGCTGGGCAGAGTGTCTATCAGGTAATGACCGCTAAGCCTTGCCATCGCGACATTCTGGTTGGCGAAGAAGTCGTTGAGAAAGTGAAGCCAGGCGATGCCGTAACCGTACAGTACAGCGGCCTCTACCATCCCGCAAACAAGCTGGCAGGCATCCACAACTTCAATGCCTTCGTAGCTTACAAGCAGGCTTCCGAAGGCCTCACCGTGAAGAACGGCAAGGGTAACCAATATAAGATGGCTTCGACGGCTACCGCACAAGCTGTCACCTTCACCGTTCCTGAGGACTGGACAGCCGCAACAATCGAACTCACCGACGGTGTGATGAGCATCGGTGGATGGGGTGACCCTGTTGGCAACCATCGTGCCACGTCTAAGACCACAGGCCGTGCTCCCAACTTCACCGCCATTCAGCAGAGCGCATCCCTCGGTCGCGTGCCTGCCCTTGAACTGCCTGTTGACGTTCCTGCCGCTACTCCTGCTGTAGCTACCTTCGAGGACGTGACAGACATTACTGAACCCGTGGACGGTCATATCAGCGTTGGTACTGAGGACGACGACGAGCGCGAGTTCTTCACCAGCGGCGACTATGCCTTCAACAGTGGCTGCATGAGCGATTGGGACTACTGGTACTGGTTCGGCTACGCAAGCCGCACAGAGACCAAGTACGAGACCCTCGACGACCAGTGGAACAACGTTGTTGGCGGTGGCTACGACGGCTCCGCAACCTATGGCGTGGCCTTCGCGGCAGCCTTCAACGGACCTTGCTATGTCACTCCGCTCTCCGACGAACCCGTTGTCGTCCCCGGCTTCTACATCACCAACAGCAGCTACACCTACAACTCCCTGACTGGTGGCGACCCC
>JAILRU010000073.1 GCA_024697945.1 Bacteroidaceae bacterium | reverse complement strand
GGAATAATGCCGCGCTCTGTCAGCATCTTGCGGACGGCTGCATTGTTATCGACATGCTCCTTGGTGATAGAAACTTCTCCGTGAAGGTCTTTGGTCTGTACATTCACGCTGGTCATCTCAGCAGCAAAGTCCTTGGCTTTGATGCTGATGGTTGGAAGGAAGTCGGCAAGGGGACGGCTTTGCGGCATACCCATCTTGCGCTTCATCATATTGGTGCTGAGACGGAAGAGGGCTTGATCGCCTTTGGAGCGGATGACGGCGAAGGTCTGGTCGTTTACGCCACGTTCATAGAGGATACCCGAAAGCTTCTTCTCAGTCTCCTGCAACTTGGCACGAGCTTTCACACGCTCCACCTCCAACAGGCGTTGCTCTATCAGCTCGGCACGACGTGTCTGCACAGCGAAGTAGGTCTGTGCGAAGGCAATCTGCGGTTTGCGAGGATCTCCGTTTTGCGCCACGAGGTAGCAGGCATAACGAGTGAGCAGGATGTCATCAACATCACGCTCCGCTCCTTTTCCTGCAATTATCATCTTCCTGACGTCAGGAAAATGATCGGCAACATCTTGCCCCACATTCTTACAGGCCTCTTTTGCCTTATCAATTACATTCGAGAAATTTTCCCATTTGCTGTAGCCAAGCAACTTCTGGAGCTCTCTTGCACTCCAGCATTCTACTTGGTTTACTTCGCAGGCTGCCTGTTCAAATTGTTCAAACAAAGCAAGTATCTCTTCTTTCTTCATATACTATGATCGTTTCTTTTCGTTTCTATATCTTCATGCATCATTCTTGGTCTCTTCTTCCATCTTCGAACCATCTCCGAGCCATCTCCGAAGGTATAAGCTCGGCCTATGCTACGTCTATGCTACGTCTATGCTACGCCTACGCTACGCCCTTGCTACGATATCCGAACACTATCCGAAGATCTTTCTTTTCATTTTCAAATAGGGCGTGGCGAACGATTGGGAGGCTTAAGGCCTACAGGGGATAGTTAGCTACCGCTCATCCTCGCCGGATTCTAATTAAATTTATTATGCTCACTTGTTTGAATTGCTACAAAGATAACAATTTTTATTGAGAAAGATAACTCGCAAAGGTATTTTAAGCACAAATATCTTTATTTTGCGTTTCAAAACATATCAAAGATATATTTTGTTGAATGGAATTAGCCTAAAAATTACTATTTTTGTACTCAAAACAAAGAAAAACATCATGTCTGGAATAAAAATACTGCGTGGAGAGTTCAAAAAACCGAAGTCTTGACTGATGCTACGACCTCGCTACGACCTTCCTTCGACCTACGAACGACGGCGGAACGACCTTGCTACGACCTCTGCTCTATGCCTATGTTCGTTCTAGTCATCATATTGTATCTTTTATGCGTGAGGTTCAATGACTATCCAATGGCCAGTCTTGTCAGATCCAACCCATTGTATGAGTTGTCTCTCTTGCAAGAACGCTATATCTCGCTGAATGGTTTTTCTGTTTACATTCAGTTTTTCCGAGAGATATTTTGTGTTTACTGAGACATTTAGTGCGACATTATCTGCGACACCCTTTTTAATCAGACTTACGATAGTTTGCTGTCTTTCAGTTAGTTCTTCTGCGACATTTAGTGCGACATCTTGTGTGTCGGAAGGGTTCAGTTTTGCAATGTTTACATTCTTCCTTTGGAATATCACTCGTACTCCGCCACAGAAGTTTTCGACCTTGGGCATGGGGAGGCCTGCACCCTCAAAGCCCTCGCGTATCTTCTTGTAGCCACGCCCCCAGGCATCGATGAAGCCTGCCTTGAAAAAGGCGTTGGCTATGTTCCTGTTGCGAGGACGTGATGAATGTTGTTCCAAAAGGGTTTCCTGGGTGAAGCCGATGGGAAGCTCGCCTTCGTTCCACACCTCCACATAGTCATTCCACACATGCATCTGGATATGAGCACCTGTGTAATCCTTGTGAATGATGGCATTGTAGAGTATCTCACGTAGGGCCTCCTCTGGCACTTCAAGCTTCTCGATACGATTCATACCCTTGAAGGTGATGGGCATGATGAGATATTTTGATTTCAACATATCAACAACTCTGTCAGCCATCTGTATGATATTACCCTCAATAATATCCTGAAACATAAGGTCTGCCTCGTTAGCGCCAAAACGACCAATTTGGAATCGGACGCTTGGAAAATAGCTCTGTGGCCTCTTGGCAAAGAGTAAGAGTGCTGCGTTCTTGAGCTTACCATCTTCGTTTATGAGATCCAAGTTCTGAAGAAGCACCTCAATGGGTTGATTCCGCTCTTCATTGGTGATACGGCCATTTTCATAACCCTTCTTCAAGAAGTACTCTATGGCTAATGGGTCCAAATCATCAATCTTGGCACTTTCATGGACAATGTCGTCCCAGGAGCGGCCCATCTTCTTCAGAACGAACTGCTGGAGTGCGGGACCGCGAAGCTCCTGCATGGTGCTGCCGGAACGGTAGTAATACTTACCGCGATAGTTGATGGGGATGTTGCTTGGTTCGATATACACCTCGATGTAGTCCAGACCGTCCAGCTGGTGAAGGTTAACATCCACCACGATGCCCATAGTGGTGACAATCTTATTGGGAATGTCCTCCATAAGGCGGTCAACATCATCAAGGCCTATCACCTCATGGTCGTTGTTCACACCGAAATACATAACGGCACCCTGTGCATTTGCGAAGCCGCAAATCCACTTGAGGTATTCGTCATGCCAGGTGCTCTTGTATTCGATGTTTTGGCACTCTCGTGCAACTATCTTTCGCATATCTTGTATTTTCTTATGTTTTTTGCGCACATTATGTCCGTGTATTCGTGTGCGGCGTAGCAAATTTACAAAAATTTTCAAAACACCAATAATTGCGGAGGTGTTTTCAAATCAAATATGGTATTTTTGCGTTCAAAAGTATGTCAAAGGCTAAACATCCTGCAATGAATAGCGCAAGAAATATGTAATTATGTAACCTGAAAACAAAAAGTATGTTTGGAATGAAAATATTCAAAGGCGAGTTCAAAAAAAACGAAACTTGGCCGATGCTACGACCTTGCTACGACCTTGCTACGACCTTGCTTCGACCTACGAACGACGGCGGAACGACCTTGCTACGACCTCTGCTCTATGCCTATGTATGTTCCGTGCATCTTATCATCTCCATCCACTTGTCTATCCATCCTGCCAGGGGCGCTGGACTGCTGAGCAAGCCGCAGTTGTACTGGAGGTTCAGCATTGAGTAACGCATGCGGTGACGGGGCTTCCTGTCGGGAGCCTCCTTCCAAGCCTTGAACTGGTTGATGATATCTCTTTCTATTCTCATATTCTACGCAAGAAAGTTTGATTTTGTGTAATCCTGTCACACTTTTTCTAACTTTCACCGGCAAAAATAGTCTTTTTCCACGAAACAACCAAACTTTTTCACAATAAAATGCTCCAACCACTCCATTCTGCTCTCACTTCTTGCGTTCCTTAGGTGCTTAGGCGAACCCTTTAATGACATTTTGCGTAACAAATGACATCATTTTAGGGGAAAGAAAACGGCCTGACGAGCGTCATCACGACGACCGTCAGGCCTAACAAGAAAACACAAAATACACTAATTCTTAGTCTGCGTCACCACCGGGGTTGCCGCCGGAACCCTTGGTGAATGTGCGGGTGCTCACCTGGCTGCTCTGACCGTCCTTCACGGCGATTGCCTTCACGGTCGTAGTGCTGGACAGGGTCAGAGCCTCGCTGTAGAGGGTGCTCTGGTCCGTAGGAGCACTGCCGTCCAGGGTGTAGCGGATCTCAGCACCCGTCGGGCCACTCATGGTCACCTGTGTGGTCTCTTCGAACGGAGAGGTACCGCTGATGGTGGGAGCAGCCAGCGTCTGTGTCTGGCTACCGCTCTGGCCTCCGCTCTGGCTTCCGCCGCTCTGAGAGCCATTGGTGTTACCTGAGCTTTGCGAGGTGCCGTTTCCGCCTTCTTCGGGTGCGAATCCGTCGGTGACACCTTCGGCCAGTTGGTCGATGCCCACCAGTGATGCCTTCTTGCGCAGGTTGGTGGACGAGAGGTTGTAGGCCTTGCTCTGGTTGGGCAGGAACTGCAGCTCCACGCGCTGCACCTTGTTGGCGTTTGCCTCATCTGCCACATCAGCACCTTCGGCATGAACGCCCATCTTGAAGATGCCCAGGTCGGAGAGTCGCACGGCCTTGGAGTCCAAGCAGAGCTCCACGAGACAGTCGCAGGCTGCCATCAGTACACCGTTGATGACGTCGCGGGTGTAGGGCGAACCGTGGGAGGCGATGTGCTGGGCAAACTCGTCGGTACTGAGAATCTCGGTGATGACCACGCGCTGGTAGTACTTGCCGTAGCCATTGTTCTTGCTGTTGCCGTTTTGCCAACGGCGGGTAATAATTCGACTCATAATAATGAAAAGTTTAAAAGTTGAAAAATTGAAAAGGTGAAAAGATCTCATTTGTCATCGCGAATGACGGTTTGCAAGGAAGATGCAAGGCGAACGCGGAGCCGAGCTCGCTCGAGCTATGCTGGGCTGCAGCCTTTGCTCGCTGTTGCAACTTGATTGCGACTGCAAAGGTACGACAAGAACGTGAAATACGAAAAGACAGATAATTTGGGTTATTCTCGAGCTATATTTTGAACGATACGCGGTATCGTCACCGACGAAACGGGGAAACGTTGGCGACGAAACAGGGAAACGTTGGCAACGAAACGGGGTATTGTCATGACATTTATTGCCATTTTGCGCAACAAATGGCATCATTGGTGCAGGACATAGGACAAAATATATTAATTTTGCAACAAAGTAGCCACGAAATCAATATGTCTGGAATGAAAATATTCAAAGGTGAGTTCAGCGAGAAGCTGGACCTTCTCATAGCCCCGCAGATAAAAGCGGGCTTCCCCTCTCCAGCTCAGGACTATATGCGGGAGAGCATTGACTTCAACAGGGACTTCATCAGGCATCCCGAAGCCACGTTCTACGGCCGTGTTGATGGGGACAGCATGGAGGGCGCTGGCATCTGCGACGGGGATATTGCCGTCATCGACCGCAGCGTGGAAGCGCAGAATGGCGACATCGTAGTGGGCTATGTGAATGGCGAGTTCACCATCAAGTTCCTTGACTTGAAGCACAAGGCAGACGGCTACATCGAGCTGCGCCCAGCCAACAAGAAGTACGATCCCATTCGCATAGATGAGTACGATGAGTTTGAAGTATGGGGAGTAGTGGTTTGGACCATCAAAAAGTGGCACTGAAGCCTCTTTTTGAAGTGAAAAGTGAATAGTGAAAAGTGAAAAATGTTCATTTTGAATTAACACAAGGTGTTTGGTATCGTTGACTGTGATAACTGCTATGTGAGCTGTGAGCGGGTGTTCAGGCCCGACTTGAACGGCAAGCCCGTTGTTGTGCTGAGCAACAACGATGGCTGCGTGGTGGCACGGAGCAACGAAGCCAAGGCTTTGGGCATCAAAGCCGGTACACCTTACTTCCAGTTGGCCCAGCAATTGGGCTTTCGCCCGACCTCTGACGCGACTCGGCAATGTTCATACGAGTATGACATTGCGCTCGCTGCTCCATCGGTTCCCTATAAAAAGATAGCTGTGTTCTCCAGCAACTATGAGTTGTATGGAGAACTGACCGGCAGAGTGGTGGAAATCATCAGGCAGGAAGCGCCGGCATATTTTCGGTACTCAATAGACGAGTGCTTCGTCTATTTTCCCGAAAATAGAAGTGAAAAAGGAAAAGTGAAAAGTGAAAAATTTGCTGTCGCGGACTCTCAACTCTCAACTTTAAACTCTCAACTAAAAGATTGGGGTGAGAACCTTCACCAGCGCATAAAGAAGAGTGTAGGTATGCCAGTCAGTATCGGTCTTGGTCCGACGAAGACCTTGGCAAAGCTGGCCAGTCACTTCGCCAAGAAGTACCCAGGCTATCGCCATTGCTGCATGATAGACACAGAAGAGAAGCGTGTGAAGGCTCTGAAGCTCTATCCCATAGAAGACGTATGGGGCATCGGCAGGCGTTATGCTGCTAAGCTGGAAAGCATGGGCGTGAAGACTGCTTACGACTTTGCCCAGCATCATGGCGATTGGGTGAAGGCCACGTTCAACAATATCGTGATATACCGCACCTGGCAGGAGCTGAACGGCATCGATGCTGTCCCCAACGAGGAGATGGCCAAGAAGAAAAGTATCTGTACCAGCAGGAGCTTCCCTGGCATGATTAGTGACTTCGAACCTATCCGCACTCATGTGGCGAACTACGCGATGCGCTGTGCCGAGAAGCTGCGGGCCCAGGAGACTGTGGCCAGCGTTGTCGGTGTGTTCCTGAACACCAACTTCTTCAGGGAAGACTTGCCTCAGTACTGGAACTTTCAGGAGAAGCGCTTTGTCGTACCGACGAACAGCAGCATAGAGATTGTGAAGGCTGCCACGGAAGTACTGCAGCAGATCTTCGTGCCAGGCTATCAGTACAAGAAAGCCGGAGTCATCGTCATGGGAATCGGGCCTAACAGTCCCGTGCAGATGGACCTGTTTGACTACAATGCCGAGCAGTTCCAGAAGATGAAGCGCTTGGATGCCGTCATCGACCGCATCAACAAAGTGAACGGCAGTGAGACCATCATCCTTGGCTCACAGCAGTACACAAAGAAAGACGGCAAAGGAAAGGCTGCGATTGAGCGAGAGCAAAGTCAAGCTGGCTTGAACTCTGCCGAGCGTAAGCAGTCTCGACCGAAGGTCAAGGCAGAAGTTTTTGCCAATGCCATCAAGCACGATTACAGGAGCAAGAACCCCACCACGAGGTGGAGCGATATAATCAGGTTAAAATGAGAAATAGCAAGAAAACACAAGCGTTAGCAGATAATTGTGCTAAAGCACATGGATTTTTCTGTGCATCCTATCGTGGATGTTCAGAAGAAGAATTGATATATGTGCCTTTGTGTAGTAACAGCGAGAATAATCCCCACGTTCCATCATTTATACTTATCACTAAAGAAGGAGTACAATTTATACAAGGCATGGAGTATATTGACGTATTGGATGGAGTGAGGTTAAGAGCCTTTAGAAGAGGACGTGAGATTTACAATTCCCTCTACCGAAAGTTTCAAGAAAAAAACTTTGATTGCGACGAAGACAACAGTGAAGAAAGTGAAGAATATTCCATAGTTGTATCGCAGATGATAAAGCCAAAACCTTGGATAGCAGCACATATTTTATACGACTATCTGGAGGTAGCTGCGCGATTAGAAATGAAAGTTTGCCTATATCCAAATAAAGAAAGAATAGATGGAAATCAGAATTGGATTTACCATGTTGAACTAATATAATAAAACTGAAATTTTTCAAATTGAAAACATTTGAATTATGAATAAATCTTCTACTGGATTAAGTGAAACCAAGACTATCAAATTTGAGTTTAAGGACGACAGTCGGTTTACGGGCAGACAAATATCTTCCAAACTTGTCATTTCAAAAAATAAAGATAGCGAAGGTAACAACAGGACATTAGTTTTTGTTCCTCGGGAGGGGCGCTTTTATTTTGTACCTATAACTGATATTTATCTTGATGTAAATAATCACGATTTAATAATGCCTAAAGGCAAACCAGTTCCTGTATCACTTGCCTTTAATACCGAAATAATTCCTTCACGTAAATACGAGGGGTATTATGTCTTGGCTCCAGACTCCGATTTCGAACCAGTTTTCAAAGAGGTTGAAACAGCAAATGGATTAAGATTTTGGTTTATGGTCTTCGATGAAATTACGCTTCATTTATACACATGGACTGATTTTGACGATCCTTTGGTGCCAAAACATAAGTATCTTTCAAGACATAAATTACATATTCAGTTAATAGAGGATGAAAGAAAAGAGTTAGAACGCATAAGAAATGTTAATTCCGAATATCAAAGATTGAATGATGAATTATTCGAAGAGGCAGGATATGATTTTATGGATTAGCTTTTCTTACATCACGCCTCCTGCATCCACAGAAACATACTGTGACTGTGGGAACTTCTCACACCCGATGAACAACGTGTCGAAGGCATCGGTGCCGTCGGTACGGTGTTCGAGGCGGTCCTCCTCTGTCTCGGCCAGCTTCTCGCCCCCTTTGTTCTTGTGAAAGCCATTGCGCCCACGAGTGACACCGGCAGCCTGAATAGCGAGAATAAGGTCATCGTTGTTCTGGCGGTTAAAGAAAGGCATGAGACGCTGCTTGCCTTGGAAAGCCTGGTTGATGAGCAGGTACTTCTCATCGTGTCTCATCGGATTACCGAGGTACACGTCCTGCACCTGCCACCCATGCCGTTCAAACTCATGGATGATAACCCAGCGGAAATCCTGTTCGTTCACCGCATAGTTTGAGCCAAGGGCCGTCGTGTCATAGTAGAACACGACTGTCTTGTTCTGGTGAAACTGGTAGTAGCCACAGAAATCATCAATGAGAGCTGGCAGTTTACGCTCGAACTTCACATAGAAGGATTTGAGCACGTTCAATCGTCTGCCAGACGGTTGACCTGCTTCTTGGAAAGATGTTGCAGGCCAATAATCAGAGATTTGACCTGCGACAATCCAGTTGATGTTTGCGTTATAGTCCATACCAATGCACAGCGGAGCCAAGGGATTCACGTCCCTGTCAGCACGACTGTCGAGTGAAGAGTTAAGAGTGAAGAGTGAAGAATTATCTTGGTCCTCGTAATAGGACTTGGCGACTTCATCCAGGTACTCAAAGTTAGAAGCATCATATTTGTGCTTCTCCCGCATAGAAGAGTAGAACCCATCCTTCGCGATGCCTATCCTCTGGCATAGGATGGAAGTCTGAAAGGTCAGCGGCGTAAGGTCACGCTTCATCTGTCGGATGTAATTCTCACCGAGCAGCTGCAGATTCTCGATGGAAGAGTATTCTTTGTAATACGTAGCCACGGAACGAAGCTGATTCAATTGCTTGTCCTTATGCCGCAGCTGATAGACAAGAGCCTTCGGGACATCTTTCCCCGAAGCCTTTATACTCTTCATGCGCTCCTTCAGCTTCCAGATGTCATAGACCAAGCCCTCGATGCCCCGAATCACCTCCACGTCCATCTTATCCTTGTAGTGGAGGAACCAGGAACCCTTCTGTGTCTGTGGCATATCCGATAGAATGAGGATAGAGTGATTGCACGAATGCTTCCCGAAGTGTGACTTGATACCACCATTCGCCGGAAGCGTCTCTTCCTTCAGGCGATTGTAGTCAATGAACTTCGCTTCGTCAATCAGGAGCCACGAGAGGGTAAGGGAGTTAGATGAGCCAGGCCTGTCCTGTGAGATAATCACAGCGCATGAACCGTTATAGAAGGATATGACATGCTCATACTCCGCAGGCTCTATGATAGGCTTGGCGAATGTCTTAGGTGGCTTTCGTCCAATGACATAGTGGATGCCCCGAATATATCCCCATCGCTTCCAAGCCGCGAACAGTCCAGGCAGCGTGTTAGTGAGGCCATGTTTGAATGTCGGTACCACGATGCCGCCGGTACTGCCAGGCATGCGCTGCATGTTACGCAGAACAAATGGAGCAGCTATAGAGTCCGTTTTCCCTGTTCTGCGGCCAGCTACGATGACGGATATATTGGCACCGATGAGCTGAGTGAGGCGCTGAGGGTTGTTGAAATAAACAGATTTCATGGGTTTAATAGGCTTAATGGGCTTGATGGGGTTAATGGTTCAAAATTAAGAGTTAAGAATTAAGAGTTAAGAAATATTATAGGTGGACAAAATGGCTCTGAGGTTGTGAAAGTTTATCACTCTTTTTGCGGTGTTTTGATGATTTATGGTCAGTGAGGCGATGATTCGGGCAATACACTGCACGATTACGCTGCAGAATCTTGGCGATGGTGTTCCAGTTCGTGTCGTCCACCTCAATGCCATGAGTTTCCATCCAGTGCTCGATGGATTCCTTTGTACGCTTCACCACATTGCCTACCGTATGCAGGTCCTTCCAGAGTGCCACGCGGAATCGCGTCCGAATGCACTCATGCAGGCACTTCTCTCCATGGGCAGTCAAGAAGTTGTTATTCCGCGTGTCTTTCAGCTTGAACTTAGGCAACAGTATTTCCACCTGGTTCGGTTCCGGCTTAAGCTGCCGCTTGTACCCATCGTAACGGGGCTGTGTCCGAAGATTAAGGCGCAGAATATCCGCTTCAGCCGAAGCTCTTTTGATAGGAATAGGCGAGATTCCTCCGGACTCATGTTTAAGCCATTGAGCCAGATACGGCTCCAGAGTAATAAAAATAGTGTTTTCCATAGTATTAGTATTTGTGAAATGATGTGCAAAGATACGACATTTAGGCGGCTTTACCAAATAAATATCGACATATTATACAAGAAAAATCATCTTGTCGAAACAAGTCGAAAATGATTCTACAAACACATCCCCAATGCCATCATAAAAGGTGAAAAACAGACACAAATATAATTACCGAAAAAAGAGTTTTGTCCAAGCATGTCCATTGTGAGTGGACAAATTTATTTTTTTCGCGTACGAGACACATTTTAGGCTGCTACAAGCGCTACACTTGAATCAATTATGTATATGACTATATATCAGTCAATTATTGAAAGGACTTTTTGCTACAATCTCATAAAAACGTAGCAAAAACCCCGAATTTGAAACAAGAAAGAGAAAATGTAGCAAAATGTAGCAAAAATGAAACGTTGATTTGATATTATAACTTATTCATTTTCAAGATGTAGAAAAAGTAGCAAAAGTAGCAGGATTTTTGTACAGCGATTTATACGAATGTTTTTCAAAAAAACAGCCACCTATCTCCCGACAGATGGCTGGCATGCAGTATGTTCAATGAAGATACTGCGGTGATATGGAAACGAAAAAGAACTATTTAAAAACTATCACACCCTGACGAGGAAGTACAGTGCCACTACGCTCTGCTTCCTCCTCATCAGAGGTGTCTTTGCTCATCATGTTCTCCTGTTCAAGATTGATATTGAAATTCTTCACTAGCTCCCTGTAGTCAAAGCAGTAGGAGCGCTGTACCGTCTTGGCCTCTTTGGTGGTGTTGCCCTCCTTTTGGAACTGCACAATCCCCTTGTGATAGACAGTATATCGGACAGAAGCTTTCTCCCCAAGGTATTCCCTGCTGTGTTCTAGGTAGTATTTCAGCGAGTGTTCCGGCAGCAGCGTATCTCCCACGGCCTTGCCATGTTTCTTGTAGAGCATGAAGATACGTGTCTTCTGAATCATGAGGACAGGCTTTGTCTCAATCCAGTTCTGGGTAGTAAGGTCAGTTTTAAGCTGCCTGACGTATTTGATGCAGAAATCACCGCCCTCGATGATTTCCCCCTCGCTGACCAGGTACTGCACCATGTTCCAGAACGCCGCCAGCTCATTGCTCTGCCTGCACTGTGCGTTTTGGAACTTGATGCCCTCGATGCAGATAGAAAGCATCTGTTTGTAGGAGAGTGACGTATTCAGGTACACCTCCAAAGTCTGAAAAGCAGCCAGCGGTGCCACCCAGTTCAAGAGGATGCGGTCTTCGATGACCAAGTCATCCAGAAGTCCGTCCACCTCGTTCAATGTCTTCTGATAGACAGCCGGGTAGTCCGCTTCGATGCGATTGCGCAGATTCAGCAGTTCAAGGGTCAGGTGAGTCATACCTTGAACCCTCATTTTCTTAAGGATTTGGTAATCCCTTTTCTCCTCTTCAGAGAACGTGGACTTGGAGAACGAGAGGAATATGAGACGCGAGAAGAGCGCGATGTCAGCCGTTGGCATCTCCTGTCCGGAAAGGATGACACCCGAATCCACAGAAGTTGTCTCTTTCTTCTTGTCGTCCATATTCATGCGTGTGCGGCCAGTACCATCCCATAACCCTTTCAGGAACTCATGCTTGTTGATGTCCAGGTTGTTCTTGTACTCGTCAAGATGTACAAGCGCATTGGCTACAGCAGCAACAGTATCGTTAAGGGCAGGCAGCGTGGAGTTCTGGATGTTAGGCGGCACGTTCTCGATGATGAAGAATGCCATCAGCGTATGTCCCAGCTCCGACTTGCCCGAACCTTTCGGCCCGAACAGATTCAGGATGGGGAAGGAGCGCGTGGAACGTGTCACAATATCACGAAAGAGCGTGGCGAGGAGGAAGATGAATCCCACCCGTCCATTGTCCCCAAACACACGGAATATCTGTTCCGAGTAGTCGCGGAGCGACACAGCCGAATAGCCGAGATGTACGAAGCGGCGTTCAAACTGGAAGAGCTTGATGTCATCACGGAAGATTTGGGAGTTGGCAGGCAGATAGAAATTCCCCTTACCCTCGATGCGTACGATGCCGTAGTCATCGACCTTCAGGAAATTCCCGTCATAGAAGATGCCGTTGCCAAAGGCGAAGAATCCTTGCCGCTGCCATCCCAGCTGTGTAATCATAATGGCTGTTTCCGTCTTCTCATAGAGAAACGACTTTAGCTTGGTCAGCTCTTTCTCCGACGCTTTCCAGATGAAATTCCCAAGTCCCTCGATGCGCTGCTTGAACTTGACCAGGGAAACCAAGTCCTCCTGTTTCATCTCAATCAAGTCCTCAGTGCCGAACATGTTCTTCAGCTTATAGATACGACGCGGGCTGACACTGTCCTTGATGTGGAAAAGCGGCTCCATGATGAAATTGCTCCATACGTAACTTCCTCCGTTCTCAGAGATGGAGTAATAATATTTGTCATTCACCACATTGAAGCCGAACTGTTTGTACAGAGCAGACTCCTTTTCAGCCTTCGCTTTCTCCTCCTCTTCCGCAGCCTGCTTGCGCTGTTTGTCCACCTCCCTTTTCCACATCGTCTTTGTACCGACATATTGTGTCAGTTTAGAGATGTACATTTCCATGGTCGTATCATCCTCCATGGTAGCCATGAGCGAAGCCAGCCTTTTGATGACTTTTCCCTTCTCAGCGTCAATCATCCCATCCTCGAAAAGGATATCAGCCATCCAAAGAATGAAATCCTGTTCCTCCAGTCCGTCAAAGAGCGCCCTGTTCTTGCAGAACGTGTCAGGATCCTGTTTCTCCTTACCGACGGGAATTTGCTTGACGGACACATTGAAGCCAAGCTTCATAGCCTCTTCACCCGACTTTATCACAGCCTTGATGCCGGGGCCGTACTTCTCCACAGGCTTGGGCGGGTCAGCATCAGGCAGGAAGCACAGATGCCTGGCTACCTTTTTCAGAGTAGAAAGATTATCTTCCGTCCAAGCCGTACCAAGCGGAGCCACAGCATTGAGGACACCGATAATGTGCAGCCTCATACAGTCAGGCGCACCCTCCACGATATAGAACCTTTCCTTCTTTGCCGCTTCGCGCCAGGCCAGGTCAATGCCAAAGATAGACTTCGACTTGTTGTATATGAGACTGTCACTGCTGTTCATATACTTAGACGGATTTTTGTGATTGTCAGACTCTCCGGCTTTTGTCTTCGGCTCATCAAAGAGCCTTGCCGTAAAGCCGATAATGCGACGCTGGCGGTCGCGTATGGGGATGGTGACGCGCCCTCCGAAGACATCATAGCCCTTTTCACCTACCAGATGCAGCTTTTCGGCCACCTCCTTGCTGATGCCAACCTTTTGAACCAGCTGTGAAAAAGGAGGGCAGTAACCAATCTCTGTTTCCTCACAGAATTCCTTTCCCCATCTTTTGTAAGCGTATGCCTGCGCTTCTTTGTGTGAAAGGAGCTGGCGATGGTATTCCTTACAGATGATGTCATTGGCAATCCACATCGCTTCCCTCAGCTTCTGTTCCTCCTGTTCCGTAGCAGTAGGAATAGACTCCTCAATCTGGATGCCGTATTTCTTAGCCAGGTACTTGATAGCCTCAGGGAAGGTCATCCCCTCGTGTTTCATGATGAAGTTCACAGGCGTACCACCTTCGCCACATGCAAAGCATTTGCAGAAGTTCTTTGCAGGCGAAACCGTGAGAGACGGCGTACTGTCATCATGGAATGGGCATATTCCCTTAAAATTTGCCCCCGCTCGTTTCAGTTGCACGAAGTCAGACACGACATCGACAATGCTTGCCGCGTCCAGGACCTTTTCAATGTCAGATTGCTTAATCATCGTCGTCCATAATCTCTTCAGGAGGGAGGCAGGTATAATACTCTGTCCCCTTATTAACCAGCCAGGCAACGAGATGATAGTCAATCAGCTCATACTCAAAAGTAATCTCTGTCAGCCCGCTTACGCATTCTCCGACGAAGATGTTTATAGGCAGGGAATGGCTTTTCTGAAGCTCTACAATTCTATCAACAATCTTCGGCTGTGCGTAGTAGTGTTTCCTTTCCATACTATTCTCCTTTCCCGCCTCGGATGAATTTATGCCTTATCTTCACCACAGCGAAGTTGAGTTCAATCTCAGTCTCGACGGCTCTGGTGGAAAGATTCTGCCCGATGATTTCCCCCATGAGTTCGCCCGTCTTCTGTAGCAGCTTCTTCTGCAAGTCCTCACCATCTGGTGCGTGCTGCATCTGTTCGACAGTACCAGCCAATTCCTGCACATTAGCGAAGGTATCTATGATGGCAATGGTAGTTTTCACCGCATTCTTTGACTTCAAAATCGTTGCTAACATGTACAACCCTCGACTCGTGAATGCCGTAGGTAGAACGGGCGAAAACTTAATTACTTCGAGGTGGTCAAAATTTTTTACCACCTCTTCTTTCTCATCGCTACTTAGCTGAAACAGAAATCCTTCAGGAAACTTGTCTGGGTTGTTTTTGACAGCTTGATTGATTGCTTTCGTTTCAACGCCATAGAGCGTAGCAACGTCTCTGTCAAGCAAAACATTCTTTCCACGCACGACAACAATTTTGTCCTGCACGTCTTTTGTTGTAATGATTTCGTTTTCCATATATGTAAGGTATAATGTATGTTCTTAAAAATGCCACCCTCAGCGCATTTCCCAATGGGCATCAGGTGGGCTTTATTATTCAAGTTATAGTGACTCATCCTGGTCATCTTCCAGAATAAGTTCCCTATTTATGTCTCGGATGTTTATGTATACAGTTCTTCCAACCTTACAAAAGGGAATCTGTTTTCTATCGCACATTTTATATATCGTTTTGATTTTCCTTTTTGTTAGGATAGAGACCTGTTTAACAGTTAAGGGGAAATCGAGCAATTTCCCAATTATTTTGAAAGAAATGGATTTGATAATACACGGCAGCTCCTTGTTTAAGTCCCTTTTCACTTCCTCGATTATGGCGACTCTCAATTGTTCGAGAGATTCATTTGTCAATTCTATTATTTCTGTATTTTTCTCCATACCATTATTAATTTAGAGGAAGTGCAACGACTCTCAGAAGGTTTTCTTTTGGGACAATTTCAGAAGTGAAAAAGAATCCATAATTATTGCTTTCAGTCCTATTGAAGTAGAAGATGGCATTTCTAATTTTCTTCACAGAATCGTTAGACTCGACCAAGCAAATTCTGGCCTCTTTTTTCCTGAATGTATGCAGCCAGTCACTAGGGCTTTCAACGACACGAGCTTGTTTGTGCCATCTTTTTATATTAGTGGCAACAGCTTTCTCTCTGCTGACTCTGGAAAGGTAATCGTAGGATTTCTTTCCGAGCTTCAGCCTTCTTGCGGTGTGTTTAATAAAGTTAGTGGTAATACCTTTGAAGGATTTTCTCCATTCTATTTCACTTTGAATAGCACGGATGACAGATTTTTGAGAAACGTCCTTAAGAATCTCAGTAAGCCGAATGATTTGCTCCTCGTTTTCCTTTGAAACTTTTTCGTTCAATTGCAAGGCCAAATCTTCGTTGCTTTTGGAGCTGAAGTTGTTAAATAGCCATAGTTCATCGCTCCTGTTTAAAAAACTTCTTGCCATAACTAAATTTTTTTCTTAAAAGCTTGTCACTTACAATTATTTTTATTAACTTTGCGTTTGAATTACAAGTGTTCTTTGCGTATTGCTAATGCCTCATTTTCTGTGATAAAGTTATAGAAGAAAAACCGAATCAAAAAAATGGGGCGCAAAGGTCAAGCTCAAATTGTCGAACACTATTCGACATATTTCGACAGCCTTGAAAAAATTAACAATAATTAAGATACTTGGGATTCAAAAAAGGCATGATTTAAGCGTAAATCACAAGCCCCCCAAAAATACGGATTCAGTCCGAATCTCAAAAAACAGAATCAAAAATTAAGGTTATGAGAACCCTAACAACTCTACTTTACGAGTTCGATAAGACTAAAATCTCGCTAAAAGAACCCCAAATTTGATGTGAAATTTGAGAACCTCATTTGAAAAAATGCAAAAAAATTGGGATAGAGAATAGTGATAATTGCCAGTATTATAAGCAACTATCGCATATTTGAAAGCTATGCCCGGCTGATCACCAACCCTGCCGGCCGGATCACAACCTCTCCCCAAAAGGGATTAAAACAAAGGTCTAAAAAACTGAGAAAACGAGGGTCAATTTGAAAGTTGACCCTCTTTTCTCAAAACAACCCGAAAATCCATGTCAGGCATATAGTTCCTTGTTTGTTTCACTGTCCGCCTATATATATAGCGGCTGGTGAAACGAACGAGAAACAGCCAGACAGCAACTTTTCCTTATGGCAATAGCGAGCCGTCGCTTCAGCTGGAGCGATAGTAATCCCATGGCGGAAGGATTAGTAATCCTATGAGGGGAGGAATAGTAATCCTCCAACAGGAAGAATAGGACGCTAATTCATGAACATCTGTCCGCTCTCCCATATATTTTTTTCCGATTTTAATATCACAATGTCACACTTATTGATTTACAGAGCGTTGCGCTGTGACATTGTGACATTGAATTACGAATTAGGCACATAAAATGCATGAAAATACTATCCTTTTTCTCAAATTCACCATTGGGAAGCAGATTTTTCTACTGTGCGTTGAAAAACTTTTTCCTCCGAAGAGAAAAAATATTCCCGTGCGTAATAATAATAAAAGTGTATGTTCCATCATGCAAAAGCTGCACGTTTAGCGAGAAGAAAGAGGCATCTAAATGGGGAGAAAGACCTATCTGAATAGGGATAAGAAACTATGTTCTCAGGGAGAGTTAACTATGTTCTGTGGTTTTTCAGCGGGCGCCGAAAACATTTTCAGCGGCCGCTGAAAATATCCGCAGCGTCCGCCGAAAAGAATTGCAACGCCCGCTGAAAACCTATTTTTTATATCGACTGTATCTGCTAATATCTATCTCCAAAGTTATACAAGATTCCATCGCGCGAGCAACAGCCCACTAACAAGGAAAGAAGGACAATGCGCCTTGGATTCCATCCGACTATTTCTCGCCATGACAAAGATTAAGCAAGCTTATCTTTGTTCATTTGGCTTAACGAAATGGTTCAAATCATAGTGAGCCTATGGGAGGATGCAGAAAGCAAAAGCCCTTCTCCGTCAGGGGCAGACGACAGAGAAAGGCTTTCAATGTATGGTGGGGTGCAGAATGGTTACTTCTCTAAAGTTTTTAGCCATTCGGCACATTCGTCAGCAAGCAGGGCAATAAGCTTCATATAGTAAGTGGTTAACTCTGCTGCCGATTTCTTGTTCAGTCCTGCCATATTGTGCTGTAGCGAAAGCAGGATACGCAGCATCTGACGGGTAAACTGTTCATCGTTGAAGTAATTGATGAGTGCAATGATGTGCTTGTAGGGGCATATGCGATGACCACATTCCCATGCATTGTATGTTGCCTGTGAGATGTCCAAGGCGAAAGCTATTTGTTCCTGCGTCGCACCCTTGCGTTGTCGAGCCTGTAGAAGCGCAGAGGAGAAATCATATAGGATATTCATTTCACCCCTCCTTTCATATAATAAGGCATGAATTCGTCGGGTTCGCTGACACTTATTGCAATGGGTAGCCCCTTGTTGCGGTAAATCAGGAAAGCCTTTTTGGGGTCAGTGACATAAGAGCGGAAGGTGCCGATACCTTTTGTGCGGAACCATCCAATATACCCGAACACACCACCTACCCCAAACAGGCGGATAGTCGCGCCGAATAAATTTCTCTTAACCCCTGTACTTATCACATGAACAGAGTTCTTGGCACCAAATAATTGAATTTCTTCGCCGACACGTTCAATATGATCTATGTTTTCGTAAGGGATTCGTACGGTTCTTAGCATTGTACGAACACCGATTCCCTCATCGTCAGTAATTATGTACATGGGGAAGATGAGGAAACAAGAAAACGCAACCACAAGCAGAATTGCAGATACGATTATGGCACCGGTTACGTTCATCCCTTTGGAGACAAAGTACATCTCTGTCAGGACACCGATAACCATAGCCAAGAGAAAAATGGTTGTAATCCATTTTACCATTTTACTTTGCGAACATTCATAAATTGTTTTCATAACTTTCCGTTTTAGGGATTAAACATTTTTTCTGCTGCAAAGTTATATAGGTTTTCAATACTATGTTATCAGTTTTGCTGATAAAATGAGGAGATAACTTGAATCTTATATAAGATGTTTACGATAGGCATTTTGGCCTGTTGCCAAGCAAGGATGCCTCCATCAAGATTGATGAACTCATACCCCAGCTTCACCAGCTTAGAAGCAGCTGACGCACTGCGTCGGCCACTGCGACAGTAAACTGCCACGGGCTTCTCCTTGGAGAGTTGGGCAGTGGCCTTGTCCTGGAAATTGTAGGATTCTGTATCTATAAGTAGTGCGCCTAATATATGCCCCTCCTCATATTCCTCTTTCGTGCGCACATCCACCAGTTGCACTGTGGCCGTGTCGCCATTGATTTGAGCGAACTCGTTAGATGAAATAGTCCTGAATCCTTTATTTCGATGCGTATTCATAGCCCAAGCCGCTACAACAATAATAGCGAGAACGACTGCGAGAATGATTTTCGTATTCATATTTGTTATCCTTTCAATGACACTGCAAAGGTACGACAATTCTTTGAAACCTATTGCAACAAACAGAAAAAAACTCACGGGATTTGCCGTGAGTTTATGTAAAATAGGCAACATGCATCTGCTCGCCAAATTGGAATTTACTTGTCTAATGAAATATCTGCTTTAGCTAACCCCACTAAGTGTTTGCCTAACTCGTAGGCCTTTTCAAGGTCTATGGGGAATTGCGTGTTGCGCACCTCAGTCTTATGAGCCTCGCTGAAGGTGGCAGCATCGTAGCGTTCGTAGTTTGAGAACTGACAGGTATCGTAGCTGCATAGTATCTCCGTAGGACCGAATACGCCGAGTTGCTGGGCAGAAGTGTCCAGGAGTATTGGATAGTTCATCTGGCGATACACATCTTCATTTGGGCAGTTCATCGTATAGATAGTAGCCGAACAGATGCGCTTCAGTACGACGGGCTTGGAGTAGTCAGAGTAGTTGACTGCGGGAAATTCCATACGCTCCATAAAGGCACGAAGGGCGGCAGAGGGGTAGCCGCAATAGTTGGGTGAGCCACACACCAGAACATCTGCATCGACTGCCTTCTGAAGTATGGGCTGAAGGTCATCCTTGAAAGAACATACACCCTTCTTGCCTCCCTTGACCTTGCAAGCGAAACACGACATGCAGCCCTTGTAGTTCAGACTGCGGTCGTAGAGGTTCACCAGTTCTACTTCGGCACCAGCCTCTCTGGCACCATCCATAGCACGCTTCAGCAGCTGTGCCGTGTTGCCGTTCTTACGCGGACTTCCGTTGATAAATAATGCTTTCATTATGTTTGTAGTTTATATTTTATTTGTTAACTCATTTCGCAGCAATCCAACAGCCGGCAGCCATTAGGAGGGATGCAAGAATGAATATCATGGTGACAGGTTCGCCTAACAATAAGATAGACAACAGTGCACCGATGAATGGTGCCAGGGCGTAGTAGGTACTGGTTTTTGCCGCTCCAATGGTGCGCTGTGCATAGGTGTAGAAGTAGATACTCAGGCCGTATGCCACATAACCCAGCAACAGGATGATGACGATGTGCTGCAGTGTTGGAAATTCATTGCCTACACAGATGGCTATGAGCAACGCTCCCAATCCCGAACCGAAACCCTTGACGGTCACTATCTCCATAGGGTCACGGTCGGCTATCTGACGGGTGCAGTTGTTCTCCAATCCCCAACAGATGGTGGCTGCAAGCACAAGCAGCGAGCCTTGTGTGAAGGATAAAGCTTCGGCCATATTGCCGTCTTCCAATGAAAGCAGTATGCTTGCCACAGTTACCAGCATGATAGCTATCCAAAGGTTTCGTTTCACGCTTTCGCCAAAGAAAAGCAGCGCGATAAGTGCCGTAGCCACAATCTCAAAATTGTGGAGCAGAGAAGTGTTGGATGCAGAGCAAGTTTTCAGACCGTACATCATCAAGATAGGTGCAGCGATGTCGAGCAATATCATAGCCACGGAGTATGGTATATCACTTCTATGCAACCGTTCCTCTGTCGTTCTGTGCCTGCCGCTGCGTACAAGCATCATGGCTCCCATGCCTATGCCTGCTCCAAGATACAGAAATGCTGCCACCATTGTTGGTGC